>CALUIV010000005.1 GCA_944320775.1 uncultured Paraprevotella sp.
AGAGCATTGTATTAACAATAACGAGGGCGTTTTGTACTACGTTTTTAGGAACGTAGAACTGGACACCCTAACAAATAGCCTTGTTTACATCAATAAATGGGAAACCAGTCATAAAGGCTGAAAATATTGATGTTCAAAATCTTACAGCAAGCGCAATACAGGTTGATTCTGATACAAAAGATTCCTACACTATTATCGATGGAAAGAGAGCAGACATAGATATGGGATCTTATGTAGAAGCCTACGGTTATAAGCAAAACAGAATGATTATAACTCAGGATGCTCCAGTGTCAGGTTCAGTCACAGAAAATAGGACTATCATCAAAATGACCGGATCTAAAGTGATGGGAAGCACGAAGAATCCAACAACTTTAGAGCTGAGTAATAATCTTCTTAAGATGGAGTATCTGGCTAGTAATGCAACGTCAGGTAGCTTTATGGAATTGCACGAAAATTATATTAAATTCGTCAGCAAGGCAGTTTCAAGTGTAGGATCACCGAGGGAGCACATAGCAATAGGAAATGCAGGAATCGAAATATTCTCTAAGAGTCAGAATCACTACTATAATGGCTATACAGGAACAATTCAGTTGGCAACAGGAAATTACGCCAAATTTTACAACGGCATAATGATAGGATTTACTTCTACATTAGGAGGTTTCCCGACAGCAGGAAAGCAATTGTATACAGAAACATTTTAAATAATAAGTATGAAATATGGAAATACAAGAAGTAAAAACAGTGATTAAAGCTACGCAAAGAACAGATAATGCTTTATATGTGATTCAGTACATATTCCAGGAAAAAAAACTGGAATATGTACGGACAGATGTTATAGTTGAGCCTGAAGAATCTCCACTCAGGATTGGAAGTATCGAATGGCAAAACAATACGATTAATATTCAAGATTTTCCTCTCAATGAAAAGACTCATATTTACATATCTGATTTTAATGATATTGTAGTTGATATACAAAGTATTTAAAAATTATTTTCAGAGGTATCACCTAGTGATAAAACAAACATTTCGTTTTGAGTTAAAATAACCAAATATTAATTGAATCAATACATTTTGTTTTACCAATATGCCACAAATCGTTTTGCGGTTTATAAAATCCTCCAGAAAGATATCTAAAGTCAAAGAGTCTGAATGTAGGGTCTGGGCATTTGCTAGAACAGATACAACGAAAAACTGCAATCCAACGATGAAATACCTTATACTCATGGCTTGCTTATTTAAGGTTTACTCTTCCTTACTGCCTTCAAAAACGATTACGACAGTATAGGAGTTTAAATTTAATCATTATTTCTTAGGTTTTCACGTTCAGATGGTGAAAAATGCAGCATCACATACGGTACACATTCAATATGATGCAGTAGATCCATGCCGGAAGCCTTTGTAAATCAGTTTTTAGTTTTGCCAAAAGTGAGAGCCAGATTCAGATGTGATACCAGACAGTTGTCGTTCATAGAAGTGTCCTGATATTCCTGCGGTGTATATCATCAAAAAAGTTCAACCAGTTGAATTCCAATAGCAGTAGATTCAGAAAAAAGAAAAGGTCTTCATTTCTGAAGACCTTTCCGAGTGATTCGTTTGGGGCTCGAACCCAAGACCCCAACATTAAAAGTGTTGTGCTCTACCTGCTGAGCTAACGAATCAGCCTAATTGCTTTTTGCGATGCAAAGATAATGCTTTTTCTTTTATAAACCAAATAAATATGTGAAAAAGTGGATTTTTATATGAGGTTTGCCGATAAATCCGTATATTTGCAAACTATAGTAAGAAATGAATAATCAGAGAATATAATCAAATAAATAGCTAAAAGATGGCACAAGAAGATGTTTTTAAGAAAATCGTAGCTCATTGTAAAGAGTATGGTTTTGTTTTCCCTTCCAGTGATATTTATGATGGTTTGGGTGCTGTTTATGACTATGGTCAGAATGGTGTGGAACTGAAAAACAATATCAAACAATATTGGTGGCAGAGCATGGTACTTCTGCACGAAAATATTGTGGGCATTGATGCCGCAATCTTTATGCATCCGACGACATGGAAGGCAAGTGGTCATGTGGATGCATTCAACGACCCGTTGATTGACAACCGCGACAGTAAGAAACGTTATCGTGCAGATGTTTTGATCGAGGATCAGATTGCCAAATACGACGAAAAAATAAATAAGGAAATAGCTAAGGCTGCCAAGAAATTTGGCGATAGTTTTGATGAGGCTAAGTTCCGTGAGACAAATCTCCGTGTTTTGGAGCATGTGCAAAAACGCGAAGCATTGCATCAGCGTTTCAGCGATGCCATGAATGCAAATAACCTGGAGGAACTGAAGCAGATTATCCTTGATGAAGGCATTGTTTGTCCAATCAGCGGTACGCACAACTGGACAGATGTCCGTCAGTTCAATCTTATGTTTAAGACCGAAGTAGGATCAACAGCAGAAGGAACATCTACTATATATCTCCGTCCGGAAACGGCACAGGGTATCTTTGTAAATTATTTGAATGTGCAGAAGACCGGACGTATGAAATTACCTTTCGGTATAGCACAGATCGGTAAGGCGTTCCGTAATGAAATTGTAGCCCGTCAGTTTATCTTCCGCATGCGCGAATTTGAGCAGATGGAGATGCAGTTCTTCGTGAAACCGGGTACGGAACTGGAGTGGTTCAACAATTGGAAGAAGACCCGTATGGCTTGGCATCAGGCTTTGGGATTCGGTGCTGAGAACTATCGTTTCCACGACCATGAAAAGTTGGCGCATTATGCAAATGCAGCAACTGATATCGAGTTCCATATGCCTTTCGGATTTAAAGAAGTAGAGGGAATTCACAGTCGTACGAACTTTGACTTGAGCCAGCACGCTAAGTATTCTGGAAAGAAAATCGAATATTTTGATCCGGAAACGAACGAAAGCTATACACCGTATGTGATCGAAACCTCTATTGGTGTGGATCGTATGTTCCTGTCCATCATGTGTCACAGCTATCAGGAAGAACAATTGGAAAATGGCGAAACACGTGTTGTTCTGAAGTTGCCGGCAGCATTGGCTCCTGTGAAACTGGCGGTAATGCCGTTGGTAAAAAAAGATGGACTGCCAGAAAAAGCACATGAGATAATCAGCGACCTGCGTTTCCATTTCAATTGTAAATATGATGAGAAAGATTCTATCGGTAAGCGTTATCGTCGTCAGGATGCCGTGGGAACTCCGTTCTGTATTACAGTAGACTATGATACATTGAAAGACAATACGGTAACATTGCGCGATCGTGATACGATGGAACAGAAGCGTGTGGCAATATCTGATTTGCGTAATTTGATTGAGGATCAGGTAAGCATCACTTCCTTATTGAAGAAAATTTTATAATTTCCTTTGACATAACATGTTCATGAAAAAAAATATTTTGTATTTCTACCTGCTGTTGGCGGGTCTGCTTTTGGGGGTCGCATCATGTAGCGAACAGTCGGATGACTTCAATAAGTATGCAGACTGGAAGTCGCGTAATGCTTTATATTTCCAGAATGTGGCAGATACGGCCCGGACAGAGATAGCTAAAGCAAAGGCTTTGTATGGCGAACAGTGGCAAGAACATTGTGAGTGGCGTATGTTTCGTTCGCTCTCTCAGGATCCGGATATGGAAGGAACTGTAACGGATTCAGTTCTTGTTAAAGTGTTGCAGCAAGGTTCCGGTAAAGGTTGTCCTATGTGGACAGATACGGTAAGAGTCCATTATCGGGGGCTGTTTATGCCGACAAGAGATATTGTCAATGGTAAGGATACAGTCATACAGGATGTTTTTGAAAGTACGTTTACTCCACCGTTGGATTTAAAGACGGCTTTCCCGGTTCTTTCAAGTGTATCTTCGCTGATCGATGGATTTTCTACATCCTTGCAGTATATGCATTGTGGAGATTATTGGCGGATTTATATTCCACAGAATCTGGGGTATGGTTCGAATGCCAAAACCTCGATCCCGGCTTATTCAACCTTAATCTTTGATTTGTATCTGGTTGATTATTTTGTACCAGGAGAGGAAATTCCGGATTGGAACTAATAAGATAATAAATAAAAAAGGTCATTTCTCAAGAAATGACCTTTTTTTTAGACCTTATATGAGGTTCTTATTTGATATTGCCTACCTTTATTAAATATTCTGCAATTTGAACGGCATTCAATGCTGCGCCTTTTTTAATCTGATCGCCAACGATCCAGAATGTCAGACCATTTTCGTTTGCAAGATCTTTACGGACGCGTCCGACATAGACATCGTCTTTACCGGCAAGGAATAACGGCATCGGATAGACTTTGTTCTGTGGATCGTCCATTAATTGCAAGCCTTCGGCACTGGCAAATGCCTGTTGTGCTTCTTCTACACTGATTGGACGCTCTGTTTCTACCCAAATGGCTTCTGAGTGTGAACGAAGAGCCGGTACACGTACACACATAGCAGAACATTGAACATCGCTATGCATGATTTTGCGGGTTTCGTTGAACATCTTCATCTCTTCTTTTGTGTAGCCGTTGTCCTGGAAAACATCGATCTGTGGAATTACATTATAAGCCAGCTGATAAGCAAACTTGTTGACGGTAACAGGTTTGTTTTCTATGATTTCTTTATATTGCTGGTGCAGTTCTTCCATAGCTGCAGCACCGGCTCCACTTGCAGCCTGATAGCTGGCAATGTGAATGCGCTTGATATGGCTCAGATTTTCAAGTGGCTGTAAAGCAACTACCATCATAATCGTTGTACAGTTTGGATTGGCAATGATGCCGCGTGGACGGTTCAAAGCATCTTCTGCGTTACATTCCGGAACAACCAATGGTACATCGTTGTCCATACGGAATGCACTGGAATTATCGATCATGACAGCGCCATATTTTGTAATGTCGGCAGCATATTCTTTTGAGATTCCAGCTCCGGCTGAGGTAAAAGCGATATCAACACCTTTGAAATCGTCATTGTGCTGCAATAGTTTCACTTCTATTTCTTTACCGCGGAACGTGTATTTCTTACCGGCACTACGTTCAGAACCGAATAATACTAGTTCATCAATAGGGAAGTTTCTCTCATCGAGAACGCGCAGGAACTCCTGTCCAACGGCGCCGCTGGCACCAACAATAGCTACTTTCATTTTATTTTTCTTTAAAAATTTTGATCATTTCAGTTGCAAAAATAGGTATTTTATTAGAATACTAGGATAAAAAATGGAATCTTTTTCGTTTCTTTGCATAAGAATAAAACATTTATTATATGGACCTGACTGCTTTTTCCCCTTATTTACCGATAACTGATCCTACGTGGATATTTTTTCTGGTTTTGTGTATAATTTTGTTTGCGCCAGTGTTGTTGGGTAAACTTCGTATTCCGCATATTATTGGAATGATTTTGGCTGGAGTATTAGTCGGACCTCATGGCTTTCATGTATTGGATAAGGACAGCAGTTTTGACTTGTTTGGTAAGGTCGGACTTTATTACATCATGTTTCTTGCCAGTCTGGAAATGGATATGCAAGACATGAAGCGGATCAGAAATAAGGCTTTGGTTTTGGGATTGACTGCATTTATTTTTCCTTTGGCTTTAGGTATAGTGGCGAACACCTGGATGTTGGGATATAATCTGATTACTTCCATTTTATTGGCCAGCATGTATGCGTCACATACATTGATTGCTTATCCAATCGTGATTCGATATGGAATTTCGAGACAGCGAAGTGTCAGTATCGCCGTGGGGGGAACGATTGTAACTGATACACTTACGTTGCTGGTTCTTGCAGTTATATCGGGAATGTTTAAGGAGTCGACTGGAGACTGGTTCTGGAGCCTGATGTTTCTTAAGGTGATGTTGGTGGGTGGTTTTATGATTTTTGCCTTTCCAAGAATCGGACGTTGGTTTTTCCGTCGTTATAATGACGGTGTCGTACAATATATTTTTGTCCTGGCGATGGTCTTTTTGGGTGCAGGACTTATGGAGGTTGCCGGGATGGAAGGTATCTTGGGAGCATTCTTAGCCGGAATTGTACTGAACCGGTTGATTCCAAGGTCTTCACCGTTAATGAATCATTTGGAGTTTGTGGGAAATGCTTTGTTTATTCCCTATTTCCTGATCAGTGTCGGTATGATTATCGATGTGCGGGTCATTTTGGGAGAAGGAGATGCTCTGAAAGTTGCTACGGTGATGATCGTCATTGCCTTGCTCGGTAAATGGATTGCTTCTTTTGTTACCCAAAAAATCTATAAAATGAGCGGTTTAGAACGTGATCTGATGTTTGGTTTGAGTAATGCTCAGGCTGCGGCAACATTGGCGGCTGTATTGGTCGGCTACAATATTTTTCTGCCAAACGGAGAACGTTTGCTGGACGAAGATGTCTTAAATGGAACAGTCATTCTGATTTTGGTGACATGTGTGGTAAGTTCGTTTATTACAGAGCATGCTTCACGAAAAATGGCGGTACAAGCCGGAACGGATATAGAAGAACAGCCGGTTGAAGATGAGAAGGTCCTGATAGCTTTGGCATATCCTGAAACCGTTGAGCCGATTGTCAATATTGGCTTAATGATGCGTAAAGAGGATTGTGAGTTTCCCATGGTTGCTCTTAATGTTGTATTAGATGATGACGATGCAGCACGTGAACGTGGAAAAAAATTGCTGGAACATGCCACAAAAATAGCTAGTATGGCCAATGTGCCTATGCAGGGGAAGGTGCGTTTGGCGACAAACCTGGCAAATGGAATCATTCATGCTATGAAAGAGAATGATTATTCAGAAGTGATTGTCGGTTTACATATCCAGTCTTCTCCGACGGAATCTTTTTTCGGTCCGGTATTGTTGAATCTGTTGAGCGGACTGAATCGTCAGATTATGATGGTAAGAAGTACGATGCCGATCAACACGATTCGTCGTATTTTTGTGGCAATACCTGCCAAGGCTGAATTTGAGGCCGGATTTACACATTGGGTGGAACGGGTTGCACGTTTGGCTGCAGGCCTGGGTTGCCGTATCTTATATTTTGGACATCCCAAGACCTTGGCGCATATTCAGAAATATTTGGGTAAGTATCATCCGTCAGTTCGTGCAGAATATCATGAAACAGATGGAGGAAATGAACTGAAAAATTTGGCGAAACAAATTCGGGAAGATTATCTGTTGGTCGTGGTTTGCGCCCGGAGAGGTTCTATTTCTTTCCGTCCCTCATTTGAAAATATTCCAAAACAGATAAAAAAATATTATATGAAAAATAGTCTGTTGTTGGTTTTCCCGGACGCTTATGCAGCTAATGTTACTCCGGATATGAGTATCATGCAGCCTCGAAATGCTAGAGATCGTTATGAATCGTCGAGCGAATGGTTTGGACCTTGGAAAAAAATTAAGGAAAATGATGAACGATGAATATTTAAATTGGCAGGAAAGAACAAGACAATTATTGGGACAAGAGAAATCGGAACGGTTGGAACAAGCACGTGTTTTGATTGTTGGATTGGGTGGAGTCGGTGGATATGCGGCCGAGATGCTTGTGCGAGCCGGTATCGGACATTTGACTATTATTGATGCGGATGTGGTTCAGGCAAGCAATATCAACAGACAGTTATGTGCCTTGCATTCTACCTTGGGTTTGCCGAAAGTAGAAGTATTGGCTACGAGATTCCGAGATATTAATCCGAAAATATCGTTAGATATTCGTCCTTTATATTTGAGTGAAGAGATGATTCCTGATATATTGGAACAGGATCAGTATGATTTTATAGTGGATGCAATAGATACGATTGCTCCAAAATGTTCCTTGATTGTGGAAGCTTATAAGCATAAGATTCCGATAATATCCAGTATGGGGGCAGGCGCTAAAGCGGATGTAACCAAGATACAATATGCCGATTTGTGGAAAACCAGTAATTGCGGATTAAGCAAGGCGGTAAGAACCCGTCTTAAAAGATTAGGTTTTCGGCAGCGGGTTCCAGTTGTATTTAGTAGTCAGCAGGCTGATCTAAAAGCGATAATTCCAGTTAATGAACAGAATAAAAAATCAACGACAGGGACTGTCAGTTATATGCCTGCAGTCTTTGGGTGTTATCTGGCACAATATGTGCTGTTGAAATTGTAATGAGATATGTCTATGATAGAATTGAAAGGAATAACAAAAAGCTTTGATACGCTTTGTGTCCTTAAAGGTATAGATTTGTGTATTGACAAAGGAGAGGTTGTGAGTATTGTGGGACCAAGTGGAGCCGGCAAGACAACTTTGCTTCAGATTATGGGATCGCTGGATAAGCCTGATAGCGGTACGGTTGTTCTGGATGGTGTGGATATGAATACATTACGAGGGAAAGAGATGGCACATTTCAGAAATACCAAAATAGGTTTTGTATTTCAGTTTCATCAATTATTGCCAGAATTTACGGCATTGGAAAATGTGATGATTCCTGCATTTATTGCTGGTCGGTCGGAGAAAGATGCACGCAGCAGTGCCCTTGAATTACTTCGGTTTATGGGAGTAGAGGAGCGTGCAGCACATAAACCGAATGAATTGTCAGGAGGAGAGAAACAGCGTGTGGCTGTAGCTCGGGCCTTGATTAATCATCCGGCGGTTGTTTTGGCAGACGAACCTTCTGGTAGTCTGGATACTAAAAATAAAGAAGAATTACATCAGTTGTTTTTTGATCTGCGTGACCGTTTTGGACAGACTTTTGTTATTGTAACGCATGATGAGACATTAGCAAAAATAACGGATCGTACAATTCATATGCAAGATGGTCTGATTTTGAATGAGTCGTTTATGAATGGTATGAGTATGAATAATCAAAAACAGGAATAATCATGAAAATAGCAAATAAACTTACAGATTTGGTCGGACACACGCCTTTGATGCGGTTGACTTCTTATGCTGCAGCTCACGGATTGCAGGCAGAGTTAGTCGCAAAACTGGAATATTTTAATCCGGCAGGAAGTGCCAAGGATCGTCCTGCACTTTTTATGATTGAAGATGCGGAACGGAAAGGTATCCTGAAACAGGGAGCGACAATAATAGAGCCTACTAGTGGAAATATGGGGGTGGGACTTGCTATGGTGGCAGCTGTTAAAGGGTATCATATGATTCTGGTTATGCCGGAGACGATGAGTCTCGAACGGCGGAATCTGGCTCGTGCATTAAGTGCAGAGGTTGTTTTGTCTCCTGGGGCAGAAGGAATGTCGGGATCTATACGTATGGCAGAAAAACTGAATAAGGAGATTCCAAATTCAGTGATATTGTCGCAGTTTGACAATCCTGCTAATCCGTTGGCGCATGAAAGGACAACTGCTGTTGAAATTTGGGATGATACTGATGGGCATGTGGATTTGGTCGTTGCTGGAGTGGGTACAGGAGGAACGATAAGTGGGTTAGGACGTTATTTGAAGTCGATGAATCCAGATATACGGGTGGTTGCTGTTGAACCGGCTTCGTCGCCATTGTTGTCTGGTGGTAAGGCTGGAGTGCATAAATTACAAGGATTAGGTGCAAACTTTGTGCCTGTCAATTATTCGCCGGAAGTCGTGGATGAAGTGATTTGTGTTGCTGATGATGATGCGATCCGAACCAGTCGGGATTTGTCTGCCAGTGAAGGGCTCTTGGTTGGAATTTCTTCGGGAGCTGCTGTTTTCGCTGCTAAAGTATTGGCAGAACGATCTGAGAATCTAGGAAAAAGGATTGTTGTTGTTTTGCCGGATACCGGAGAACGTTATTTGTCGACCTGTGAGTTTGATTTCGAAAATTACCCATTGTGATATTTGCTTTAGAAAAGATATAACTGCGAAAATAGATTATGGAACTTGGTAAAATAAATCGGCTAAAAGTCGTAAAACGAGTAGATTTTGGTTTTTATCTTGATGGAGGAATTGAAGGAGAAATTCTTTTACCGTTAAAATTGGCGCCAGCAGACTGTCGTGTTGGTGATGAAATAGACGTGTTTTTGTATTTAGATAGTGAAGAGCGATTGATTGCTACAACAGAAGAACCTAAGGCGAAGGTGGGTGATTTTGCTTATTTACAGGTGGCTTGGGTGAATAATTTTGGGGCTTTTCTAGATTGGGGACTACTTAAAGATTTATTTGTTCCTTTCCGTGAGCAGAAAATGAAGATGGTAAAAGGACATAGTTATATTGTGCACTTGCATATTGACGAGGCCAGTTACCGGATTGTAGCTTCTGCAAAAATTGAGCGTTATTTTTCTAAAGAGAAACCGTCATATGCTGATGGAGACGCCGTTTCTATTTTAGTTTGGCAGAAAACAGACTTAGGGTTTAAGGTAATCATTGATAACAAATATGCCGGATTGCTTTATGACAATGAACTTTTTTGTGATATCAAGACAGGAGACCGGATGCAGGCGTATATTAAAACAATAAGACCTGATGGAAAGATTGATGTTACATTGCACAAACAAGGGCATGCTACAGTTCTTGATTTCTCTGAGGTCCTGTTGAATTATTTACGGGAGCATGAAGGTTGTACTACGCTTTGTGACAAAAGTCCTGCAGAAAGAATTTATGAAACCTTTGGGGTGAGTAAGAAAGTTTTTAAAAAAGCTGTAGGTGATTTATATAAACGCAGACTTATTGAGATTTCAGATCAAGGAATTAAATTAATTTCTTAACATTAGTGATATTTTTCGCTAATAATGTTATTTAAAACGTATTTCATCTTAACTTATTGTGCTTGTGTATTCCAAATGGAAGCAGTTTTATAGTATATAATAAGTTTTATTCTGTACTTTTGTCATATTTCCTAAGCAAACGCATTATGACTGTTTTTATGGCGATTTTTTCGCATTTGGTCATAATGAGGTGGATGAGTTTCCCTTCTGCTCGGTCTGCCTGCATCCAACAAACCGTCAGGTGGGTTGGATGTTTTTCTTTATAAATATTGTGTTTATAAATGTTTATAAACATTGTCTGACAAAAAATTTCACTATTTGTGTACACATTGGATACAAGGAATAATATTAACATCTTTGATTATTTGTAATTTTGTAAAAAAATAGCATATAGGAGGATGGCCTTGAGAAAATTCTATAATTAAATTGTTTTGTTTATGCATATTGGAGAACTTATACGTGAGGTGGCGGAAAGGCAGGGACGTTCTGCAATTTGGTTGGCAGAACAATTGTCGTATAATAGAGCGAATATATATAAAATATACCAGAAATCGTCTATAGATAGTGATTTGCTTTTGCGGATATCAAAAGCATTAAAATATGATTTCTTTAAATATTACTCGGTAGAATTGGAAGAGAATAAGAAGGATTTTTAATTTTGAAATGGATTCTGAAGGATATGAAAACATAAAAAGGACATCCTGTAAGGGATGTCCTTTTTATGTTTCTTGTTCTTTTGATTACTGAGCAACTGCGTTTGTGCGTTTTTCAGCAATACGTGCTTTTTTACCAGTAAGATTGCGCAGGTAGTACAATTTAGCACGACGTACTTTACCAACTTTGTTTACGGTAATGCTTTCGATGTTCGGACTTTCGATCGGGAAGATACGCTCAACACCTACAGTTCCTGACATCTTACGAACAGTGAAGCGTTTTTTGTTCTGATGACCAGCGATTTTAATAACAACACCGCGATACATCTGGATACGCTCCTTGTTTCCTTCGACAATTTTGTATGCTACAGCAATCGTATCACCTGCTTTGAATTTAGGGAATTCTTTACCGGTAGCAAATGCTTCTTCTGCAATTTTAATTAAATCTGCCATTTTGTTTTGTTAATTATAAATTGTTTGTCGTTCCTGCGCAACATAACAGGGAACTCTTCATCCTGCCAGCGATTGCGTGGAAAGCGGTTGCAAAGTAACTAATTTTCTGAGATATATGCAATTAAAATAGGAACTTTTATGAAATTTCTTTTCGGGGCGACGTTATTCAAAGTAAAAAGTCAGAGAAATCATCTTCGATGAAGCCTTTTCGAGCCCGGCCGAGTATTTAAGCTGGTCGGTATTGGTCAGATCGTCTCTTTTCTTTTGGAGTATGTCTAAAAGTCCAAAACTGAATTTTAGTTCAGGTATCAGTTTAAAGAATGGAAGGTATATATCACAGCCAAGTCCTAATTCTATATATAGGTCGAAAGGATTGATACGTACTGCCTGATTTTTTTTTGAAGTCAGGTCAATCGTAGGACTGATGCCGGCTAAAAAATAGGGACGGTAATTATTAAAACGAGGAGGGGTGAATTTGATATCTACAGGAACTGAAATCAGTGTGGATTTGATGTTTTGTGTCGAATCGCGTTTCGTTATTTGTTCATGAAACACAATTCGTTTTTGGCCAAAAGACAGAGTCGGCGTGCTTCTTAAAGCCAGATAGGTGTTTATACGCAACTCGCCCAGAATTCCAACTTGAAATCCTGGACTATAAGTGTCAACATCTGCATACCATTGTTCGCCACTTTCTTGATCGATCCGACCGGTGTTCATGAACTCAAGGTCCTGTGTGTGTATTCCTAACAGGAATCCGTAATGAAATCTTCTTTGGTCGATATAGGGTCTGTTCTGCAACTTTTTTGTTTGTGCGCTGAGTTTCATACAGAAACACAGTGCGAGTAGCACCCAAAATATGTTTCTCATGCCCGTTTAGAGTTTATAGAAATAACGGGAACCATTATTTAATATTTTTTTATTAACATAGTTTTGCATAAACAAAGGGAATAAATCATTGATTTTAGGTATTTGATTTGATAGAATATTGTATATTTGCAGCATAAATATACTATTAATCTATTAAAAACTAATAAAAATGGCTTACGTAATTGGAAATGATTGTATAGCATGTGGCACTTGTATTGACGAATGTCCAGTAGGTGCTATCAAAGAAGGTGATATCTATTCTATTGATGCTGATCAGTGTACAGAATGTGGCACTTGTGCTGATGTATGTCCTTCAGGTGCTATTTCTTTGTAATTAGAGCTTACAATCGAAAGGAGAATAAGGCTACTCTTCGGAGTGGCCTTTTTTGTTTTCAATGAAAATTTTAAGAATGAACTCATTTTTGAGCTACTTTGGTAGAAAGACCAGAACTTATGTCTGTTGCTGTCAGTTGACAATATGCGCGAGTCCACGGGTTAGGTAATGTTAAGTTAAAACGTCAGGTATGAAAGAATACGAATATTTTTAGAAAGAAGTGAATCTCCCTTTTATTCTTTTCTTTCAAAAACTGAAAGTCCGGAATAAAGGGGAGATTTGTTTTCTGTTTCCTGTTTTAAAGGATTTGAGATGTTTTTACTTCTGTACTTTCACGCTTGCCTTGCCGTCAGACAATACGTAGATGCCTTGCTGCAAATTGTCAATGTTGACAGAAGTTACTTTCTGAGCCTGCTTCAACAAACGGCCCTGGAGGTCGTAAACCTGAACGTCAGTAGCTTGATCGAAGAAGAAGGTGTTGCCCACACGCTGAGTCTCCAGTGCCGGAACATTCTGAATGCCGGTAGTAGAAGCGGCAACAGAAAGAGTAACCTCATAGCTTTCTGTATCTACAGAGCGAAGAGCAAAAGTTTCGCCCTTGCGGTCGGCACCGGTAATCAGAATTGTGGCATGCTCGTTAGTAGCACCGCTGTTGCTGAAACCGTATTCCAATGCAGAAGTGATTTTCTTTTCATTGTTTTGATCCTGGAGTACGTAGCCGTAAACAGATACAACGCCGTTGTTTACGGTCATGGTGTTGAAGTTTTCGCTGAAATATTTGCCATCGCCTTCAGACAGACCGCTGACATTGCTCCACTGCAATTCGAGAGTTTCCTTGTCCAGAGCTGCTACAAACAGGTCGGTTCCGTCTGTATGGGTCTGTTCGTTGTTGAAAGCCAGCTGCTGGAAGAAGGTTCCGCCGATATACAGGTTCTTGTCGTCAGCCTTCAGCGCGCCGATGCGGTTGTAGGCTGCAGACTCTGTGTGTGCCGGCGCATGGAATGTTTTTGTGTTTACAGTCGCATCCTTGATGGATGAAACAATGTAGGCATGCTCGAAAGAGCCCAAATCGTCATAAGTAAGTGTAATTTCTTCCGATTTTCCGGCTACATCATATTTTACCTTTCCGTTGGCTACGAAACAGAGGTAAACGGTGCCGTTGTCTACGGTAAAGTTCAGATTCTCAAATCCCATCTGAGTATACTGGAACTGCTCGGCAACACTGATATGGGCTACAGAAGCTGCTCCCTTCAAGTCGGTGGCATTCAGAGCAAAGATACCGCCACTCTCCAAATCGCTGTACATGAAGTCGAATACATTCAGATACATACCGTTCCACTTCAAATCGTCGATGCTGACATTACCGGTATGAGTAGCCGAAGCATAAATCTTTCCGTTGCTGGCCTCCAGATGTTTGATGGTCATGTAAGGATAGCCGTTGTCCGGAAAATACAGACCGCTGTTGGCCGCGTCTTCATTGGTCTGTGCCAGGAAGGTACGTACAGCCTGCAACTCTCCGTTAGCATTATAGGATGCAATGAAAGAAGCTGTCTTGTTGGTTTCGTTCTCTGCTCCCTTGATCTCTTGAGTCTTTCCATCGGTGCTGCCCACTTTGACCACATCGGCAAAAGTACCGGCGATGTATACGTTGTTGCTTTCATCGGTAGTGACGCTGGTGATGGTGGCGGCACCGCTCAGACCAATGGCCCAAACAGCTGTACCGTCGGCATTGTATTTGGCCAGATAAGCGCTGTTGGCAACCGGCTCCAGAGTGCTGGAACCGATAGTGATTACCTCGGTGAACTGACCGGTTGTATAAGTGCTTCCGGTATTGTCAATGCATACCGGTGCCTGAAGATTAAGGTCTTCGATAGAAGTAACACCGGTGATCTTGGCTGTAAACTCTTGCAGTTCCTCTGCCTGAGTTTGCAGACTCATGCTCAACAAGCCTAAAGAGACGATAAGTAATGTTTTCTTCATAATCGTTGTTTTTAAAAAGTGAATATTTGCTTTGCTATAAAAGTTAATTATACTTATTCTTTCCCTAATTCTGGATTAGCGGCAACTGCTTCAGATGGAATACGTAAGGTATAGCGGCTGTCTTCGGCAGGAAGAGTGTAGGCTGTTCCATCGTAGATCTTGGTTAGTGTCGGACGGTTGGTACGGCGCAAGTCGAACCAACGGTGTCCTTCGAATGCCAGTTCGCGCAGGCGCTCGTCGGCAATCTCGTCACGGAGTGCGGTTTGGTTCATCTGTTGCAAGGCTTCCTGCTGCACGGTGAACTGGGTCGCTGTGTAGCGCTTGCTCATCAGGGCTTCCAGATATACCTTGGCCGAGTCGGGCTGGTTCAGTTCGTTCCAGGCCTCGGCGGCAATCAGATAGAAATCGGCTGTGCGGAAGGTGCAGCGGTATTCATTGCTGCCTCCTTTAACTAAATTGGTGATGCTTGAGGTTACCTGCTTGTAGTATTTCGACTTGCGCAGGTCGCCGCTACGGTATTTGGCCAACAGCTCGGCCGACGGTTTGCCGGCATTGAAATAGTTGGATGTCATCACCTGTTCCAAAGATACAATGGCCTCGGGCGACTGATAATGGTTGGGCAGTACCTTGGTGTTGTTCAGGTTTACCAATGTGTCCTGTTGCCGGAGCACGGCCTTCGAAGCGTTCAGCGCGCCTTGCCAGTTGCCCATATAAAGGGCCACGCGCGCCCGTAGAGCCTGAGCCGATAGCTTGTTGAAACGGTAGGTTTTTCCGGCTTCCCATTTCTCTACATTCAGATAGGCTTCGGCCTGATCGATGTCCTGGTTTATCTGTTCGTAGATCTGGCCAACGGTAGCTTTCTTCAGAACGGCATCCACATCAGTGTCGAGCTTCAACGGTATGGCCAGTGTGGTGCTCGGGTCGCAATGTGTGTAAGGTGCTCCGTAAAGGTTCACCAGAATGAAATGCATATAGGCGCGCAACATATAGCTTTCGCCCACCATCTGACGGATTTCTTCGGTTGAGGCTTCGGTAATCTTGTCCTGATGCCCGATGATGTAGTTGGCCACATAGATGGTGTGATAGAAAGTGCGCCAGCTGAAACTGCTGGTGGTCTCCTGAGGCGCGTCGTCGTTCCAGCTCCAGATGTCGAAGTAGGCGTTATAATCCTCACTGCTGGTGCCGTCCATTTTCATCTCGTCTGAACGGAAAGTGGCCAGACCACGGTCTTCGGGCACATCGTCGTAGGCCTTGGTCAGCAGGGCGCGATACTCTGCTCCGGTCTTGGGGATGACCTTTCCGATGGGCTGGATATCCAGAAAATCGTCACACGATTGCAGGGTGAAGCTTCCTAAAGCCAGCACACAATATAATAAATGTTTTATTTTCATCAGTTCTTCCTTCCTTAAAAGTTAATGTTCAGTCCAAAGATCACGCTCTTCTGAATCGGTTGGGCATAGAGATTACCCATGGTTTCCGGATCCAGATAGTTGGTGTAGTCGCTCGAAATAACGGCCAGATTGCGTCCTTCGAGCGAAAGCGAAGCACTGCTGATGCCGAGCTTCTCCAACCATTCACTTGGCAGTTTATAGCCTAAACGAATGCTCTGCAGGCGCATATAATTGCAGTCCTTTACCCATAGGTCCAGATAGTTGTAGAGCTGGTATTCGGAATATTGGATGTATTCGATAGGACGCTCGTTGCTGGTCATCAGTTTCGGGAGTGTGGCATTTGGATTCTCCGATGTCCAGCGGTTGAGAATGTCCTGATTGGTGTTCATGCCACGGTCGAAGTTGGTCGGGGAGTAAGAAGGAGTAACACGCACTTTCATTCCCAAATTGAAGAAAAAGTTTACCCCCAACTGCCAGTTTTTGTATTCGAAGGTATTGATGAAACCTCCGGAAACCTTCGGATCAGTAGTACCCATGTAGGTGAACAGGTCACGCTGTTCCTGTGCGCTCAGCGTGCTGGCACCGTGTTGGTTCAGCTTCAAGAAATCAGTGGCGGTGACCTTTCTGCCGTCTTTGGTCAGGAAGAGCGGATAACCGTCTTCGTCCAGCCCTGCGGTCTTATAAGCGAAGATTGCCCCTACGGGATAACCTTCACGACCAGGATATGTGGCATTTTCGGCCACGGTCTCTTTCAAAACCTTGTTCTCATTGAATCCTAAGTTGATATTAGTGTACCAGGTGAAGTCCTTTGTGCGGATGTTTCGTGTGGCTAGTGATACTTCCACACCCTTGTTCTCCATGCTGGCCCAGTTGATGGTCGTTGAGGAAAATCCGGTTTCCAACGGCAGCATCTTCATGCCGATCAGGTCGGAACTGTAGCGGTAATAGTAGTCCACACCCAGACGGATGGCATTGTCCAATACGGCCAGATCCATACCTACATTCGCATTCTGGGTCTTTTCCCAGCGCAGGGCCGGATTCGGAGCAGTTTCCGATTCAATCATGTCTTCGGAATAACCCGGCAGGATGGTGCCCTGCAGGTAGCTTCCGATGAGGTAGGGCGAAGTGGTCTTGTCGATATTACCCTGAAGACCGTATGAGGCACGGATGCCTAAATCATTGATGGCCTCGACATCTTTCAGGAACGTTTCCTCCTTGACGCGCCACAGACCGCTGACAGAATAAAGCGGCAGATAGCGGTATTTCTTGGCAACACCGAACACGTCGGAACCGTCGAAACGAATGCTTCCGCCCAAGGTGTAGCGTGCCTTGTAGGTATAAGAGCCGGTAGCAAACCACGATACAAATGCATTCTCAAAATACGATTCTTGATGCAATGGGAAATATTTGGCCATATTTTCATTTGGGAAGATAACCGGTTGTGAGGTCAACGTGCGATTGTCATAACCATAGGCCGCCGAAAAGATACTGCTGTATTCAGAATGGCGTATTTCTGTTCCGACCATGAATTGCATATCATGCTTGTTCTTGAAGTGTTGCTGATATTCAGCCATGGCTTTCCAGGTCCACTGATTGTTGTGTGCCTCAGTTACTTTATGCATACCTCCTTCTGGCAAGAAGCTGCGCTTTCCGTCTGAATATGAATACTGCGCGCGCTCATGATCCTTACGCATGGCGAAACTGTTCTCACCGGCATATTTGTCCAATGTGGACGCATCCACTTGAAGACCGAACTGTGACGTCAGTTTGAAATGGTCGTTCAGCTTGAGTTCTCCGTCGAAGATGGCCATCACAGAGCGGTCGGTCCGCTCGTTCGAGGTGTTGGCACGCTCTTCGAAGATGTTGAAATCCAATTCAGAGTCTTCTTTCCCTCCCTGGACGTTTACGTCGTAGATATAGTCTCCGTTCTCGTCAAACGGACGCATGTACGGATTGGCTAAGCGCGAATAATACACAGGATTGACAAAACCGTTGTAGTCGGTCATGTAGCTTTTCTGCTGGCGCTGGTTGGCAAATATCGAAGCTCCGAGTTTCAGGAGTTTGTTTACCTGATAATTGGTCTTCAGGGTTACGTTGAATCGGTTGTTATCCACACCGGTTACGTTGCCCTGTTCATCGTAGTAGCCTACAGACGTATAATAGTTGGCTTTTTCATTTCCTCCCGAAATACTGAAGTTGTATTCTTGGTTGAATACATCGCGGAACAGTATGTCATTCCAGTCGGTATGGATATGGCGCAGCCGGTTGATAGCTGTTTGTGCCTCAGGAGTCAGGGCATCCCATCCGCCTTGTTTGTAAGCGCTGGTCAGTCCCATACTGTTCAGAATGCGGGCCACGTCACCTTTATTCTCACGGAACGTATAGTCTGAGCGGAGCAAATCCAACTCCAGATTCACTTTCTCGTTAGAGTTCAGCAGGTTCAGACGGTCCATATTGATGTTCGGACTGTAAGTCAGTTTCGTGGAGAAGTTGACCTGCGGCTTTCCGGCTTTACCCTTCTTGGTGGTGATGACAATCACACCGTTGGCGGCGCGTGCACCGTAGATGGCTGTAGCAGCGGCGTCTTTCAAGACTGTAATGCTCTCTATATCTGACGGGTTGATGCCTGCAATGGAGGTCTGATAAATATTATCAATATCTTTCAGGTCTTCCATATCGGGTATATCTGTTCCTTCTAAAGGAATGCCGTCAAGCACCCATAAAGGTTCTTGAGTTCCATTAATAGAAGCTGTACCGCGGATACGGATTTTTACCGGTGCTCCCGGTGCTCCCGAAGTGGAAACGGTAGACAGACCAGAGATTTGTCCGGCCAAAGCCTGGTCGATGCTTTTAACGGCTCCTATTTTCTCATCAGAGATATTCAGGGTGGTTACCGCTGCGGTCAGTTTACGGCGGTCAATTTTCTGATAACCGGTAACAACCAGCTCATCCATCTCTTTTGAAGAGCTTTTTAGGATTACTTTATATTGATTTACATTCGGCTTCAGAGAAACCTTCTGGGTTTGATAACCCACGAAACGTACTTCCAGGTAGGTTACATCGGCAGAAACCTCCAGAGCGAAGTTTCCGTTCAGGTCACTGGTTGTGCCTGCCATTGCTTTTCCTTCTGAGGTCGGTACGGATATAGTAGCACCCGGTAGAGGTTCATTGTTGAAGTCACCGTCGAGCACCATACCTTTTATAATACGGTTTTGTGCCTCTATTCCAGAAATCGAGAGTAATATCAATAAAATACATGAGATAATTTTCATATACGTCGTTTTATTTATTTAATCCTAATGCCGTTTGGATGCGCAAGATCAGGTCTTCATAATGGAATTTTGTAGCCGTATCGCCACTGTTGCGCTTGCTTTTGAGCAGATTTAGGATACGCATCAGCTCGCCGCGTTTCACACTGATGGCGTCGCTAATGCGATTGGCCTGCTTGCCATACAGGTCGATGTTGCGGATACCTCCACTACGTTCTGCCTCGTCTTCCAGATGGTTTTCACCGCAAGAGCAAAGGTATCTTGGTTTGTCCCACAAAGAATTTTCGTACAGGCTCTTATTGATTTTTACCCCTTCTGCTTCAGCTGCTGCCGTAATGAGTGCATCAACATAAGCTTTCTGAATGTTGCGGGTCATGACGTCTGTCTTTTTGCCTGATATGGTGGTTTCAAAAATATGTTTGTGCAGCATCTCCATCATATCGACGGCAGTAAATGCTTGGCTACCATTGTGGAATTCATTTTCAATCATACGTACGAGACGTTCATTGTGCAACAAATCCCAAAATACATAGTTCAGTTGGTTTTTAAATGCCAAATTAGGGTTTTGTTCGACTAAACCTACTGGAGTATCTTTCAAAAGATAGGTGTAATTGGTAATCGGTGCATTGAACAACCAATCTGGATAAGTGAAGATTTCTTCCAACAGGAACTGGAGGGCGTCCTGTTGGCGTTCTTTCTCTACATAGGTAAAGGTTTGTATACCATCACCTACTGTTGTATTCTCCAGATAGATGCCACCTACATTGGCCATGACATGATACAGATATAGGCCCCATTGGAAAATCACCCCTGAATAGAGCTTGGCGGCTTCTTCATAAGTCTGTCCCGGCTGTCCGGTAGTGGTCCAGCTGATCAGCTCCGGCATAATACGTTTCAGGTTGGCAATACCGTAACGGGCGGATTTCATGGCATTGTCGCCCAAATCCTCGCTTAAGGAACGTGGATCTACCGCGGCACGTGCCGGTTGGGCCTCGCTATAACGGAAAAGTGGTCCGTTATGCTTCTTCAGAAAATCGAATAATGGCTTCTTGCCTTCCTCTTCTGTAGGGAACCAGCGATAGCCCCATTCAATGGCCATTAGGTCATAAACACCGATATGCGGTGAGACTACAGTCACTCCATCGCCCGGCTGTGCCACATAGTTAAAGCGTGCATAATCCATGATTGAGGTAGAGGTGCCTCCTATGCGGGTTGTAAACTCTGCAGACCGTAATGAGTCTGTCGGATAGGCGCTTGAGGCACGCATATTATGACGCAAGCCAAGAGAGTGTCCCACTTCATGACAGGCAACAAAGCGGGCTGCGTCACCGATGAGGCTGTCCGGAAGCTGTAATGTACGGGCTTGTGGATTAATAGGGCCAGTCTGTACCATAATCCATTCGCGCAGCAGAGATTGTACGTTATGCCACCAGATGATGTCTGCTTCGAGAATCTCTCCCGTTCTTGGGTCAATAACAGATGGTCCCATGGCATTGGCCTTATCTGATGCGGCATAAGTAAGGACCGAGTATTTCATATCGTCTCCTTCGGCAGCGATGCTATCCGTATAATCCTTCACCTGTACTGCGTTTTTGAAGCCTGCTTTTTCAAAAGCCACGTTCCAGTCGAGTATTCCCTTTTTGATATATGGGCGCAGATGTTTAGGCATGGCAGCATCAATGTAGAACACAATTGGTTTAACTGGTTCCACCAGTTGTCCGGCCATATAAGCTTCCTTGTCCTGTGGTTCCAAACGCCATCGGGTGATATAGTTCTTTTCCTTTAGCTCCTGTTGCGTGTCGGAATAGTGCAGGCGTGGGGTAGTGAAGTAGCCTACGAGTGGGGATTCTTCACGTCCCGGCATAGGCTTTTCAGGAAGTAGAGTCAGTGATGAGCTGACAACCACGGTAATGTTTACCTTGCTCATACCTTCACGTACGATTGTTGTCAGTTCGGAAGTTGCCGTTACGTTATTAGAAAATGCACGAATATTTAGAATACGCGAGAGATCGGTATTGGCGGATGTTCCCAAATTGATCAGGTTGAAGACGTCATTCAGGCAGTTTTGCTTTCCGTTAAACAGATCGTTCACCTTAATCAGAACGCTTGAAGAGTCCGAAGCAACAGCTTCTACTTTCAGGTTCGCAATCAGCGGGTCGATATAGTTGTCCAATACAGAAGCACCGATGACATTTCCTTCTGGAAATTCGGGTGTATTCCTTTGCTGGCGGATAGCCACTTTTTTATCCGTCTTGTTCCATTCGAATCGGATGGTCTGGTTCTCATAATTGATTCCTTTATTCACTCCCGCCTCATTCAATTCTTTGGGAACACGTTGCAGACGGTTGGTGACGAGGAATTCTCTGCCCATCAGCGCTGACGGAACTTCCAAATAAAATGTATCTTCTTTTTTGATAACATTCATTACGCCTTCAAAGGCAACCGAATCTCTTCCGGTGAGTTTCTTGTATTCGGAAATTTGAACTTCTTGTTGGGCTTTCTTTTTTTTCTTCTTAATAGGGAATATTCCTGCTGCCTGTCCCGCAATCACTGCGTCGGTAGCAAACAACAGAGCGAACATTCCAATCCATATTGTACGTTTGCTCATAATTGGTTCTTAGAATATGGTTTGAATCTCTTGTTCAGATAATCTTTATTATTTATGAAAAAGTTCTGCAAGTAAATGAATCTCAGAACTGTTCTTGATATGTATAAAATAAAAAATGTCTTGGCTTACGAAGAAGCCAAGACATAGATCAAAGTTCTTATTTTAAGTGAGATAAAGCTTCTTTGATGCGCTTCATAGCCTCTATGATGTTTTCGTCACTGGTTGCATAACTCATACGGAAACATTCCGGAGAACCGAAGTCGTCGCCGCCTACGGTTGCTACGTGGCCAACTTCCAGCAGGTACATCGCCAAGTCTGTAGCGGTGTTGATAACATGATCTCCATCTTTCTTACCAAAGAAAGAACTGCATTTTGGGAACAGATAGAAAGCTCCTTGGGGATCATTAACTTCTAATCCTGGAATTTCGCGGGCCAGTTTTACAATCAGGTTTTTACGACGTTCAAAAGCCTGGCGCATTTCCTCTACGCATTCCTGAGGACCTGCATATGCCGCTTCTGCAGCCTTTTGAGATACGGAGCAAGGACCACTCGTGTATTGTCCCTGCAGCTTGTTACAGCCTTTGACAATCCATTCCGGACCTGCGATGAAACCAATACGCCAGCCTGTCATGGCATAAGCTTTTGAAACACCATTGATGATGACGACACGGTCTTTGATTTCAGCAAACTGGGCAATACTTTCGTGTTTACCTACGTAATTGATATGTTCGTAGATTTCGTCTGCCAGAATAATAATCCGTTCGTGTTTTGCCAATACTTCAGCCAATCCTTTCAATTCTTCTTTTGAATATACGGAACCTGTAGGATTGCTCGGTGAGCAAAGGATCAACGCGCGTGTTTTCGGAGTAATTGCAGCTTCAAGCTGTTTCGGAGTGATTTTAAAATCTTGTTCAATGCCGGCCGGAACGATAACAGGAGTTCCGTCTGCCAGCTTGACCATTTCCGGATAGCTTACCCAATATGGGGCAGGAATGATCACTTCATCGCCTTCGTTTACAATGGCCATTACAGCATTGCAAACAGACTGTTTTGCACCGTTCGCACATGAAATCTGCGCAGGAGTATATTCCAATCCGTTTTCTTTTTTCAGCTTCTCAACGATGGCTTGACGTAATGCCGGATAGCCTGGAACTGGAGAATAACGGGAATAGTTGTCTTCTACAGCCTTGATGGCTGCAGCCTTGATGTGATCGGGAGTGTTAAAATCAGGTTCACCCACACTTAAATTGATTACATCGATTCCCTGTGCTTTCAGTTCATTACTTTTCTGTGACATCAGAAGTGTAGCTGAAGGAGATAGTCTGTTCAGACGGTCGGATAATTGATTCATTTTCGTACTATTTTAGTTTAGTAAATGATATTTGCTTGCAAAATTAGATATTTTCTTTGTAAGAAACATCCTTTTAACGGTTTTTACTTTAAATATCTGTCATTTTGCTAACCATAAATAGCATTTAAGCGGATTATTTGCGGTTGCCAAGAATTTTTAGGAGATATAAGAACAAGTTGATAAAATCGAGATATAAAGTCAGGCTACCCATTAAAGCCATTTTCTGACTGTTCTCATTGATTTCGGTGCCATATTCTCGAAGCATTTGTTTAATTTTCTGTGTATCATATGCTGTGAGACCAATGAAGAGAAGTACACCTACATAGGTAATAATCCAGTCAAGGGTGGAGTTAGCCAGAAACATATTAACTAAAGTGGCAATGACAAGTCCGATAAGTGTCATTAACAAATATGTTCCCATCTTACTTAAATCTTTTTTTGTCGTATATCCAATCAATGTCATACTTCCGAAGGTTCCGGCAGTGACAAAGAAAGTCGTGACGATTGAATCTAATTGATATGCAAGAAAGATTACCGAAAGTGTTGCTCCTGTCAGGATGGAATATAGAATAAACATTAATGTAGCAGTCGTAAACGAAAGCTTTTGTATTCTGGCTGACAGAATGATAACAACAGCTAGTTCCGCAATAATCAAACCGTAGAAGGTGATTTTGCTGCTAAACAGCATACTTAACATTGCCGGACTGAATGCAACTGTTGCTGCTGTTAGTCCGGTGATGATCAAGGCGAATGTCATCCAAAGATAAACGCTACGCATAAGCTTGGAATAGGCTGAAACACGCGTTAGTTCCTGTTCGCCTAAGGCATAAATATTTTTTTCTTCAATCATGGCATCATGTTGTTAATTTGTTATTTATTGAAATGAAGGGTATGTCCCATACGGTCTTTCTTTGTATGCATGTATTTCTCGTTGTAGGGAGTGATACCTACTTCAATAGGGACATTTTCTACAATCTCAAGTCCGTAGGCTTCTAGACCAACTCTTTTTACGGGGTTGTTGGTGAGTAAACGCATTTTGTGAACCCCCAGATCATGGAGAATCTGTGCACCGACTCCGTATTCACGTTCGTCCGGCAAGAAGCCCAAATGCGTGTTGGCATCAACTGTATCCAGACCTTCTTCTTGTAGTTTGTATGCTTTCATTTTATTGAATAAGCCAATTCCGCGACCTTCTTGATTCATATAAAGGACGATTCCTTTTCCTTCTTTTTCGATCATGCGCATGGATTCATGTAATTGTGCCCCACAGTCGCAGCGTTGACTTCCGAAGATATCGCCGGTTACACATGAAGAGTGAACACGAACTAATATTGGTTCATCGGGTTCCCAAGTACCTTTGATCAGGGCAACATGTTCCAACCCATTACTTTTTTGACGGAAAGTGATGTCCCGGAAATGTCCGTATATGGTTGGCATATCTACTTCCGGACCTCTTTCTACCATACTTTCTTGTTTTAGTCTATAGGCAATTAAGTCGCGTATAGCAATGATTTTCAAACCGAATTTTTGGGCAACTTCTTGAAGTTGAGGCATTCGCGCCATAGTTCCGTCTTCGTTGAGAATTTCTATTAGTGCGGCTGCTGGTTGTAAACCAGAGAGGCGTGCCAAGTCTACAGCAGCTTCTGTATGTCCGGCTCTACGAAGAACTCCTTTATCTTGAGCATAAAGAGGATTGATATGTCCGGGACGTCCAAAATCTGTTGGTTTAGAATTGGGATCAGCTAATGCGCGAATGGTTGCAGCACGGTCGTGAGCAGAAACACCCGTAGTACATCCTTCCAGCTTGTCCACTGTAACTGTAAATGGAGTTCCTAATATTGAAGTGTTGTCTGATACTTGATGGGGCAATTCCAGCTCTTCACTTCGGGATATGGTGATTGGTGCACAGAGTACACCACGTCCATTTGTGAGCATGAAGTTTACTTTTTCTGGGGTGATCATTTCTGCTGCTGTAATGAAATCACCTTCGTTTTCACGATCTTCATCGTCGACTACGATAATGAATTTTCCTTCTTTGAAATCGGCTAATGCCTCTTCGATGGTGCTTAACTTAAAACTGTCCATATAAGTGTGCTATTTTAGTTTTTTTCAGATAATATTTTTTCTATTCTAGTGTTAATGAATGTACCATATTTTTGGATCAATTGCATATCCCGGTATAGACGCAGTCTGTATCGCCAAATGCGCAGGTAGAAGATGAGACCTAATGGTAATATAATACCTAAGGCTTGATTCAACCGGCGGTTATGGAACGGACGAGTGTGTGCATGCACTGAAATCACTGGCAGTTTGTTCAATGCTTCTAATATGGCTGCATCCTTACTGTTGGATAGTGTCGTAATGATACGTTCCAGTTCTTCGTTTATAGCGATTACCTCTGTATCATCCTGATATTTGAAATAGAGTCGGATGTAATTGGGGGCACGCATTAATTTATTTTTAGCAGTATAATCTTTACATGTCTGGCAAAGTATGGAAATCTCTTCTTTAACTACGGAATAGTCCGGATCATAAATGATCACTTCCTTGCGGTTGATGTGTCTGTTGATTCGTATTCCAAACAGTTTCTTGAAGAAGGTCTGATAGGCTTCAATATTGAATACAACAGAGTCCTTATTCGCTTTATAGGTCAGGAATGCGCCTATTGGAAAGAGAACCAGTGAACTTAACCATACACCCAACATGACATTCATATCTCCTGTCTTGGCCAATTTTTCTCCGGATACGTTGACAATATAATAGAATATGAATATGGCAACAGATACGATAACTGGTACGCCAAGTCCTCCTTTACGTATTATGGCTCCAAGTGGAGCTCCGATGAAAAAGAAAATCAGACAAGCGACGGACAAGGTGAACTTTTTGTTGAATTCTACCCAATGCAATCGTAATGAGCGATTCAGATCGTTTGTGGTATATTTGCGAAATTCATATTCTGAATTGGCATTACGGGCACGTGAAAGAGCTTTGTTGATGATTTCTTGTCTTTTAACCGTAGAGAAATGGTTGTATAAACTATCAAAATGTATGTCTTCTTGCAAGACGTTCATAGCCTTTACTGAGTCTTGTGGTGATAGAGGTAATGAACGACGTAGGAATGTACGGCTTACAGATTGAAATGATGCTTTTGCAATGCTGTCTTTTTCCAACTCTAAAGAATCTATATCAGTTTTTATGGCCTTGATATCTTTGGTTTGAGCATTGCCGCTGAGTAGCGATGCGTCGAGTGCATTGAAATTGGCATCGAATGGAATTAAATCGATTTCCTTGATAAAAGTTTCGCGCATATATGGCACATTGGCAATGGCCTGTGCTGTTTTTTCCTTCATATTCTGAAATCGTTCGCCGTGATACATGGTCAGTTGCAGGAACTTTTTGTCTGCACTTGTTTGCAGACGGGCAGAATCAGCTAAAACGATTTGCATGTCATTGTTTGTCGTTCCTTTGCTGTAGATCATGACATTATAAAGTGCGCCCGTTTGTTTGTCTTTTTCTTCTACAAACAAATTATATCCCGGTATTTCATTATAGAATATACCCTCTGGAATTTCCAGTTCAGGGGATTTTTGTTTCATGGAATAGATTAATGCCGCCAATTCTTTTGTTGCGTTAGGGCTGGTAACATTTTGAAAATAAAAAGACCAGGCACTTAAACACAATGTGAAAAAGATAATTGGCCGGAATACTCGGATTAATGAGATTCCTGCAGCTTTCATTGAAAGCAGTTCAAACCGTTCGCCGAAGTTTCCAAAAGTGATCAGTGAAGCCAAAAGAATGGCAAGAGGAAGTGACATGGGAATTAGAGTGAGACTGGCGTAATAAAAGAATTTGGCCAATACATCTAATGAGAGTCCTTTGCCGATTAATTTGTCAATGTGAAGCCACATGAACTGCATCATGAAGATAAAGAGGCAGATAAAGAAGGTTCCGACAAATAATAGTGCATAGGATTTGAATACGAATATGTCTAATTTCTTAAATAGTTTCATTCTTGACGTTGTCGTATGGATATTCGATGCAAATTTAACATAAAAAACTCATAGCTCAGTAAATACACTGTTTTTTTTAATAATGTTATGAATATCGGTATGAAGAATTTCTATGAGTTTGATGCTTTCAGAAAGTTTCTTTGTCTGATGGAGAATTTCCGTGGTGATATAGTTTGAGAACAGTTTTTACCGTCTTGTGTTTTTTCAGTAATTCATTTGCGAGTTTTGGACTGATATCTAAAAGTTCCGTAAGCATATTTATGGCACGCTGTTGCAGTTTATGATTGGTCAGTTTCATATGGACCATTTTGTTTCCTTCAACTCTGCCCATACGAATCATTAGTGTTGAAGAAATCATATTTAACACCATTTTTTGTGCTGTTCCTGATTTCATTCTGGAACTTCCGGTTATGTATTCCGGTCCAACGATGGTTTCTATCGTGATTTTTGAAACCTGAGATATCGGTGCATCGGGGTTACTGGTGATGCATGCTGTTAATATTCCAGTTTCATGTGCTTTTTTCAATGTATCTACAACAAAAGGAGTTGTACCAGAAGCAGATAGACCGATTACAGTATCTTTGGAATTGATCTGATAATTACAAAGTTCGTTCCATCCAGTATTCAGTTCGTCTTCAGCATATTCTACTGCTTGGGATATTGCTTTTTGTCCACCTGCAATTATTCCGATAAACAGATTCGGATCAGTTCCGAAAGTTGGAGGGATTTCTGAAGCGTCAAGAATGCCGATTCGACCACTGGTTCCGGCTCCGACATAAAAGATTCTTCCGCCTTGTCTGATAAGGGGGATTATTTGATTGATAAGATCATTTATTGATGGAAGTGCACGTTGAACTGCATATGCTACTTTTTGATCTTCCTGATTTATTTCTTTTAGGATCGTAGCTGTATCTTTCTTTTCCAGATCATTGTAGTACGATGGTGCTTCTGTGAGTTTAGAAAATGTCATTGTATATTGTTTATTGATCAGAAGAATTATGAGTGTTGTGATGATCTTCCATGGCTTTGATATTTCGGAGCAGTCCTTCAAATTTAACTCTTTTTACTGCGGAATGGCGAAATAATTCCTGATATTGAGATTCATCTAGTGTTCGCCATTTGTCGGTTGTCATGTTTTTTATTTCAGATCTCTCTTTGAATTCGGATATTTGAGTTGGTTCTGCATGTTTCATATGTGGACATACGGCTTGGCAGCGGTCACAACCGTAAAAACAAGGATACATTTTAGACGCTTCTTTTCCAGGAATGGGACCACGATGTTCAATGGTGAGATAACTTAAACATTTTCGGGCATCTAAACCGTAAGTATTATTTAGGGCTCCGGTAGGACAAGCTTCAATGCATTTAGTGCAGTTTCCACAAAAGTTTTTTTCAAATGGACGGTCATATTGGTCTACTTTCATATTAATAACCAGTTCTCCTAAGAAGAAAGCACTTCCTTGACGAGGAATAATTAATTGATGGTTGCGTCCAATCCAACCAATTCCGCATCGCCAGGCCCAATATCTTTCCATTAAAGGAGCAGTGTCACAGAAAGTACGTCCTTCTAACAGATACCGGCTATCTGATTCAGTGACACTTTTTTGTAGATTCTTCAATAATGTTTCGAGCTTTCTTTTCATCACCCGATGATAATCTTCCCCCCGAGCATACCAAGCCAAACACCAACGATCGTTTGTCTCTTCCCGTTCGTTGAATGGTGGTGCATACGATAGTGCCAGGCTGATGATGGTTTGAGCTCCTTCTAAAAGTAATCTTGGATCGTAACGAACGGCTGTGTTTCGTTCCAGATAGTGCATTTCTGCAGCGTATCCTGCTTCGGTCCATAAGTTTTGGTATTGTTTGTGGAAATCTGCAACTTCTTCAGCAGGTGCGGTTCCAAAAGCACTAAAGCCGAGGCGATTAACCTCGGCTTTGATGAGTGCATATGGAATAAGGTTCTTTTTATTAATTCCTGTTTTATTCATGCTGCTTTTATTGAGATAATTGAATCGTGTGGTTACATCCCAGTCTTCATTCAATAATCTTCATTTGATAGCCCTCTGTAATAAACCATTCCAAACATTCTGGTAATGCAATACGTAATTTCTCTATACTTTTCAATGAGTCGTGGAAGGTTATGATAGAACCGGGACGTGTATATTTCTTAACGATACGCACTATATCTGGTGCATCTATATGTTTACTGTAATCCCGTGTTACGACATCCCACATAACAATCTTGTATTTGTTCCTCATGGCATAGTATTGAGTTGGTCGCATCCAGCCATGTGGTGGCCGAAAGAGATCTGTTCTCAGATATTCGTTTGCTAATGCCGTATCTGCCATGTATTTGCGGATTGTATGTCGTGCTCCGCTGAAATGATGGAATGTATGATTACCGATACGATGTCCTTCTGCTCTGACTCTTTCCAGCAATTCCGGATAACGTCTGGCATTATCGCCAACCATAAAGAACGTAGCCTTTATGTTATATCGTTTTAGTGTGTCCAGTATGAATGGAGTTGCTTCAGGAATAGGACCATCGTCGAATGTGATATAAATGGTCTTTTCCGCTTCTTGGCGTATACGCCAGAGCGCACGCGGATACAAGTTGCGGAAAAGAACCGGAGGTTGTTCTATGAACATAGTTTTATTCTTGTTGGCATATGTTTTTAATACATGCCGACTCCTCTCGCAGCCAGATTCCGGGCGTATTCCTCGACTGTATTTTTATATGTAGACGCTTCTTTTACCTGGCATTTCTCCATTAATGATGCAGTCTCATGCATGAGATACAAGTTGTAGTTGCATTCACGTGCAGCTTGCATCAGGCGTGGGGCAGACAGCGACAAATACCAATCAAGCCATTCTTTAGACGTCTGGAACAGAGCTGATGCGATATCAGTACTTTCTTTGTAGCGTTTGCATGCATACCAAGATGTTGCCAAATCTAAAGAACCGCTTTGGAAATTATGGGCTACTGATGAACCTGGAATTTCCTTTTCTGAACGTTCCAGAACCTTTTCTGCACGCTTGAAGTCGCCGATAGTAACTAGTTCCTGTGCCAATTGTGCCATCAGACGTCTGTGTGTATAGCACATACGCATAACCGTTTCATCTAAATAAACAGTAGAGTCACTGATACCACCAAACTGGAATCGTTCCATTACGTTACGATACATACGTTCGATATCTGTATGTTTGCCGCTTTTTGCAGTATTGAACGGGGTGATGCGATAGGCTAGTCCTTCTTGAACAAAATGGTCTCCCAAGTTGCCATAATTGTCTTGTCCTACGGTCATGGCAATGTAAAGAGGACGATCCCATTGTCCCTGTGCAATCATGTCGAGCATCATCAGTTCGCTTTTATAGATAGCACGTTTACCTTTTAACGAGATTGTCATTATTTCTGGGATAGAATCGGCTGCAATCATCATGCCGGAACGCAATACAGCTTCTCGATCAATTGTAACGACAACACTATCTGTCGGAATAATCTGTAACTCCGGATTGTCGTTCAGAACCCAATGTTTCATGATATTCTTCAATTCATATGGGTTGTCTCCCAGTGTTTCTTTTAAAAGTTCCGGTTGATCCTTGTATAGAGATATAACCTGCTTCAGAGCGTCTGGTTGTACACGTACACCTTCACGTTTTCCTGCAACATATTGTAGTCGGTTCCAGCTTATTGGTAATGATGGAGAATCGTAAGCCGGACGTTTCATCTGATCAATGTACCAGTCTGTCTGCAAATAACTTAAATTGCAAACACGTGCGTCCGTTCGGAATCCTTCTGTTTCTTGTAAATACCAAAGTGGGAATGTGTCGTTATCGCCATTAGTGAAAATCACTGGGTTACAGTTCTCGTCAAGTGATACGAGGTAGTTCTTACCAAAATCACGACAAGTATAACGTCCACTGCGATCATGGTCGTCCCATGTCTGTCCGGCCATTTGAATAGGAACCAATACACAAGCTAAAGATGCGATCGTTGCGGCAAGAACAGGTTTCATTCGTGCATATCGTTTCAGACCGTCGACAATTGCTGCAACGCCCATACCAATCCAAATAGCAAACGCATAGAATGAACCGGCATATGCATAATCTCGTTCACGAGGTTGCATAGGTGTCTGGTTTAGATAAATAACGATGGCAATACCAGTCATGAAGAATAAGAAAAAGACCACCCAGAACTGTTTTATTCCAGTATCATTCTTATAAATCTGCCAGAACAAACCAATCAGACCTAACAGAAGTGGTAAGCAATAAAATACATTATGTCCTTTGTTTTCACGTAATTCTGCAGGCAGTTTGCTTTGATCTCCTAAGCGTGCGTTATCAATGAAAGGAATACCGCAGATCCAGTTTCCTTTTTCCAATTCGCCGTTTCCTTGCAAATCGTTCTGTCGTCCGGCAAAATTCCACATGAAGTAACGCCAATACATGAAGCCTAGTTGATAGCTGAAAAAGAATTTCAGATTTTCCCATTGGGTCGGTACTTTGACCATGATTGTTTCACCACAACGGTCGAATGGTACTTGAGTTCCTTTTACCCCACCCATCCAGTCTTCATAAGCTTGAGCATGCCGGTCTGAATACATACGTGGAAATAGCATATTTTGAGCATACACATATTCTATGTCGTGTCGTACAACTTCGTAGGCATCCGGTTCATCTGCATTATGCTTCTCAACTCGTTGATAAACAGGTGCTCCTTCTTTTGTCACTGGTACACAGTATCCACCATTTGCTTTAAGAGCCATTTCTGAAGTATACGCTTGTCCGTAGAACAAAGGTCTGCTTCCGTATTGTTCACGGTTCAAATAAGAACCTAACGTAAATACATCTTCAGGAGAGTTCTGGTCCATCGGGGGATTTGAACTAGAGCGAATGACAATTAGGGCATAGCTGGAATATCCAATCATGATCATCAGCATACATAGCAAAGAGGTGTTCATGATGCGTGCACTTACCCAATATTTATTTTCTTTCACGTACCATAAAACAACAGCAAGAATAGCTATAATAATGATGCCGATGACAATACTACTCCAACCGTAGCCGTAGAATGGAATACCCAGCATGGCTATTGAGGTCAAATAGGATATATTCATGCGTTTTCTGTTTTTTCCACATTGAGTTTCCCAAATAGCCCATAGTACCGTAGCAATCAACAAGAATATGTAGATAATTAAACCTGTATTGAAAGGTAGACCTAATCCGTTGACAAACAGAAGTTCAAACCAGCCACCTACTTTGACAATACCGGGAACGATACCATACAGAACAGCTGCAACCAATACCATGGATCCTGCCAGTGCAAGCAAGGAACCTTTGAGATTAGCTTCTGGATGTTTCTTGTAGTAGTAAACCAATACGATTGCTGGCAAACACAAAAGGTTAAGCAGGTGTACACCAATGGATATACCTGTCATATAGAAGATAAGAACGAGCCAACGATCGCTGTGCGGTTCGTCTGCATGTTCTTCCCATTTTAAAATAAGCCAAAATACCATTGCTGTAAAAAGTGAAGAATAGGCATAAACTTCACCTTCTACTGCACTGAACCAGAATGTGTCACTGAATGTATAAGCTAATGCACCTACCAATCCACTTCCTTGAATAGCAATCAGGTTGCCTGTTGAAATTTCCTGGCTGTCACCACAAAGAAGTTTTCTTGTCAGATGGGTAATTGTCCAAAATAGGAATAAAATACATCCCGCACTGAATAAAGCGGACATGATATTAACCATCTTGGCAACTTGTGTCGGATCAGAAGCAAACTGTGAAAAAAGATTTGCTGTCAACATAAAGAAAGGGTTGCCGGGGGGGTGACCAATCTCTAGCTTGTAAGCTGAGGTGATGAACTCCGGACAGTCCCAAAAGCTCGCTGTTGGTTCTATCGTGCTGCAATAGACGAAGGCTGCAATAGCGAACGTAATCCAACCCATAAGGTTGTTGATCACTTTGTACTGTTTCATCTTGTTGTTATTTATTGTTTAAATTTAAAATTTTCCGTTTGTATTAGAATCCTGTTTAGATTGTTCCCTATATTTCCTCTTTGATTTAATGTGCAAAAATAAGAAGATTTTTACTTTCTCTCGGATAAATTTTCGTCTTTTATAGGCTGAATGGTGTTTTTAACGGAGTTTACTGCTTGTTTTACTTTTATTTATGATGATTTTTCAGAACGCGATGGGGAAGATCGCCGTGTCCAATAAGTTCAATCGGGCATCCCATGCGATTTTGGATCCAGTCTTCAGAAATATCATTTTGAGGATGATAGTCTACCGTTTCGTTTACACAAGCAATACTGCGCACATTTTGTATGACGGAACCAAGGTCATGACTGACCAGAATAATGGCGCTGTCTTCATTGATTTCGGTGAGAAGATCATAAAGATGAGCTTCGAATTTTTTATCAATATAAGTATCAGGTTCATCGAGAATCAACAGATCGGGTTGTGACACAACAGCTCTTGCTAAGAGTGCACGTTGGAGTTGTCCGCCGCTTAATGTACCAATAGATCTTTTTTCAAGTCCGGACAATCCCATTTTCATTATCGTTCCCCTGACTTGTTGCTTTTGTTTTCCTGTATACCTTTTCCATATGTTTTTGGGGGTCTCCAGACCAGAAAGTACAACTTCTTCTACATTGATGGGAAATCTTTTATCGACCTGATTATATTGAGGTAGATAACCGATTCCAATATGATTTACTTTGGTTCCGTTTTTATAAAACTCAATTTGTCCTTTTTGGATTTCCTTGAGTCCCATTATACTTTTAATCAGAGTCGTTTTTCCACCACCGTTCGGTCCGATTATTCCTAAGAAATCCTTTTCGTAAATAGTGAGGTTGACATGATGTAAAACAATTTTTTCTTCATATCCAACTTCTAGATTATCAATGTGTACTAATATATTTTTATTTTGTTCCATAGACCTTCCGATTAGTTTTTTCCGGTTAATGCACGGACAATGCGCCATGTTTCTTTTTCCCAGTTATAGTCTAAAGGATTGATCCGGACAATTTTTGTATCTGTTTCCCGTGCGATGATTTCTGCATTACGTTGGTCAAATTCTTGTTGAACAAATATTATTTGGACATTTTCCTTTTTACATTCTTCTATAATTTTTTTCAGTTGACTTGGAGCAGGACTTTTTCCTTGTTCTTCAATAACTATTTGTTTTAATCCATAGGCTTCAGCAAAATAACTAAGTGTCGGGTGATAGATAAGAAACGCTTGCTGGGAACCTGACGCTTTGAATTCATCCGATAGCTTAACATGAGTCTGTTCCATTTCTTTTTTTAGTTGGTCGTATCTGGTAGAAAATGTATCCTTTAAGTCTGGACGTATGTCTATGAGTGCTTCGTAGATTTTTTGGGCCATAAGGATCATGTTTTGTGGGGTCGTCCAGATGTGGGGGTCAATTCCGTGATGATGTCCCACGTGTGAAGTATGTTTATGGCTTTCGCTTTCCGTATCTATTAATTTAATTTCGGAATCAACGCGGATAAACTTTGTATCGGGAGCACTTTCTTTCAGCCGTTTCAACCAAATTTTTTCAAATCCTAATTCTCCAATAGCAAAATATATTTTACTTTTCTGAAGGTCAACCAATTGTTGTGGCGTTGGCTCGTATGTTTCAGGACTAAGTCCTTTTGGTACAAATGTTTTAACGGTCAAGTAAGGACCGCCTATTTGCTCAGTAAGATAACGTAGTGGCTCTATGGTAACTGTTATTTGTGTTTGTTGTTCGTTTCTTGTCTTGCTTTTCTTACAGGATGTGAAAAAGAAGAGTCCGTTTAGGATAAGAAGAAAGATGAGCTGGAACAATTTTTTTTGTGAGATCATGTATTATAAAATTATTTATTTTGGAATATATTCGGAGTGTTTAGAGTAATGAAATCGTATAAACAAGGATGGCGTAACGGACAAATTTGCCGATTGAGATTGATATAATACTGATTGGTAGATTGGCTCTCATATATCCCATAGTGACAGCTATAACACTACCTATTATGGGTAAAAAACAAAAGATACCCATCCATGCTCCACCTCGTTGCATAAAACGTTGAGTTTGTTCTACTTTTTCTTTTTTCACATGCAGATATTTTTCTATCCATTCCATTTTTCCCAGGCTTCCGATCCAATAATTGAACATGCTTCCTGCTATATTTCCCGTTGTTCCCCATATGAGCAATTGTATGGGATTGAGGCCGGCTACCTGTAATCCAGCCATTACAGCTTCTGAACTAAAGGGGAATACACTACCAGCAATAAATGCCGCGATAAACATACCCCAATAACCATATTCTATCAGAATATCAGATATTAGTGAAATAAATTGTTCCATATATTTTGAATGATCAGAATGAAGAAACAAATAATGGTGATAATAAAAATGATACGTGTCGTTTTTGAATGATCTAATGTAAAATAATGTCCGGCAAGTATACTGGTAACTGTGAAGATCATGATTTGCAGTTCAATCATATACAGTGGCAGTATGATGATTCCGATTATCAAACAGATTTCAATAAGAACCAATGTGTTCAAAAGCATCCTAGTGTGGACCTTATCATAATTTTTTGTACGTAAGTAATGTGTAATAGAACATATTCCGATAAAAATGATAAGTATTATTAAGGTCCATTTCTCCCAACCCAATGTATTGAATAACTTTGGCCAGTTTAAAATCTCCGTATTTTGAAGTAAATCAAAAATGCGGATGGGTATTTGGGTGTCCCATGTAATGAGGTACCAGCCGAATAAAAACCAAAATGGTGTAAGTAAACCGAGTATGGCTGCTATTGCAGAACGTAAGGTCCATGCGCGTAGGAAAGTACCCATAGCAACGATGTAGGGAAATAGTAAGATTATTACAACGGGATGAATGAGAATACTGATACTTAAAAAAAGAAATGTTTGAAATGAACGTATTGGAAGATGGCTTCTTTCTTCTTGCTGTGTATTTAATAGCATATAAAGCGAAAGTACAAATGGAAGCGCTAAACATACTTCCAGAATCGTACATCCTGGTATCATAATTGCCATACATAAAAGAAAAAGTGCTGGCCCAATACGGCTGCGTGTACGGATGAGAGAATATGTAGTATCAAGAATTATCAGTAAATAGGTACAAGCAAATACTAAAAGACAGTGTATGATCCGTGTAGACCAAATATGTTCAGAACAGCACCATGATAATATGGTAATGACGGCAGCGACGGGCAGTGTAAAACTGCTCGTCGCTACTTTGTTTTGTATATAGTTTCTTTTCGTCATTTCTGTTTAGTTTGCTGTGGACCAAAAGTGAATTTTATAAATCCGAACCGATATCAGAACGGAAATATTTCTTTTCAAAATTGATCTTTTGTGCTTCTTGGAATGAATTCTTCAGGGCTTCTTCTTTATTGGCTCCATAAGAACTTACTGCAATTACACGGCCGCCGTCAGTAATAATCTGGCCATCTTTGTTTGTTGTACCAGCATGGAAGACGATGCTGTTTTCTATTTTATCCAAACCGTAGATGGGGTATCCTTTTTCATATGCTTCTGGATATCCGCCGGATACAAGCATGACACATACTGCACTGCGTTCGTCTATTTCTAATTGTGCTTCATTTAATGTTCCATTTGCTGTTGCTTCAAAGAGTTCTACGAGGTCACTCTTAATACGTAGCATGACAGTTTCTGTTTCTGGATCTCCCATACGTACATTATATTCAATGACCATCGGGTTTCCATCAACATTGATCAGCCCAAAGAATATAAATCCTTTGTAATCAATACCTTCTGCAGCGAGGCCGTCAACAGTCGGTTTAATGATACGTTCTTCAACTTTTTGCATCCATTCTTTTGTCGCAAATGGTACTGGTGAAACACTGCCCATACCTCCAGTGTTGAGACCGGTATCGTGTTCTCCGATACGTTTATAGTCTTTGGCTTCAGGAAGTATTTTATAGTTTTTACCATCAGTAAGAACGAATACAGAACATTCTATACCGCTGAGGAATTCTTCGATGACAACCGATGCTGAGGCGTTACCGAACATACCACTTAACATTTCCTTTAGCTCGTGTTTGGCTTCTTCCAGCGTATTCAAAATCAGGACACCTTTTCCGGCACATAATCCGTCTGCTTTCAAAACATAAGGAGCAGACAGAGTTTCTAGAAATTTTTCACCTTCTTCTAACGTTTCAGCTGTGAATGTGCGGTATGCAGCTGTGGGAATTTGGTGGCGTTGCATAAATGCTTTGGCAAAATCTTTGCTGCCTTCAAGAACAGCGCCTTGGGCTGATGGGCCAATAACTGGTATTTTGTTTAATTGGGGATCGTTTTTAAAATAGTCGTAGATACCTTTTACTAATGGGGCTTCTGGACCAACTACAACCATATCGATGTCTTTCTCCTTTACAAACTTACCGATGGCATCGAAATCATCTGCCTTGATCGCTACATTCTCGCCAGTGAGTGCTGTACCTGCATTGCCTGGCGCGATAAACAGTTTTTCTATTTTAGGACTTTGAGCGATTTTCCATGCCAAGGCATGTTCACGTCCTCCGTTTCCAAGAAGTAATAGTTTCATGTATTGCAGTTTTAATAAGTTCTAAAGTTTTATAGTTATCCTCTAGCTTTATTTGAGGAAATCTTCAAAATATTGCGTGATGCGTTCGTGCAGATGTATCTGATCTCGGCCAAACATATTATGTTCACCACCGGGATATGCAAAGAAGTCTACTTGCTTTTGAGCATCTGCAGCTGCACGTAAGAAAGAAAGGGCATGTTGTGGTACACATACCGGATCATTGTAGCCGATAATGATTTGCAAGCGTCCTTTCAAATTACCTGCCTTTAAGCGTAGATTGCTTTGTTTGTAACCTTCAGGATTCTCTTGTGGGGTGTCCATATATCTTTCGCCATACATCACCTCATAATAATTCCAGTCTATTACCGGACCACCGGCAACACCAACTTTGAAGGTTTCGGGATATGTTAACATCAAGTTTGTTGTCATAAATCCACCGAAAGACCATCCATGTACTCCCATTCTGTTGCTGTCCACATAAGGAAGAGATTTCAGGTAAGCTACTCCACGCATTTGGTCTTCCATTTCGGTTTCACCCAAATGTCTGAATGTTACATTCTCGAAAGCTGTACCCCGGTATTGAGAGCCACGATTGTCTAGAATAAAGAGCAGATATCCTTTTTGAGCCATGTAAATTTCCCAACCACGTACTTTATAGTTCCAACTGGCATCTACGTTATGGGCATGTGGGCCTCCATAAACATAGACGATTGTCGGATATTTTTTATTTGGATCGAAATGTACCGGTTTTACCATGCGATAATATAAGTCTGTTGAGTCGTCTGCTGCTTTAATTGTACCACAAGTAATTTCAGGGGTATCAAAGGCTTCCCATGGATTGGTAGCAGTCAACAGATTGATGGTCTTCCCATTGGACGTCTGAATTAAGTTGACACTTCGGGGTACTTCTGGAGAAGTATAGGTATCAGTTAGCAGGTTTCCTGATGCAGACAGACGTGCTGTATGTACACCTGTTTGCGGTGCAAGTGCTTTGCGTTTGCCGTTGTTGATGTTTACGCTGAATACATTATGACTGATCGGACTCAGTTCGTTACTTTGAATGATGATGGTTTTATCTTTAACGTTAAAACCAAGCATATTCAGAACCACCCAATTACCGCTTGTCAATTGTTTTACGTGTGCATACTCTTTGTAGATACCGCCTTGTGCAGCCGGTTTGAAGTCATCGTAGAGTGGTGCTTTCAGATCCATTAGGTAGAGGTGGTTATAACCATCTCGCTGGCTTTGAAATACCATTTTATTCTGATCCCAGGGCAAAAATACAAGTGGAGAACTAGGTTCTACATATTTAGGATGTTTTTCTTCATATATAATAGCCTCTTTTTCTCCGTTTTTGGCATTGTAGCGTACCATCTGCAGATGGTTTTGTCCTCGGTTCAATTCTAGAATATAAATGCTTTTGCCGTCAGGACTCCAAGTGATATTTGTGAAATAACGATCTTCCGGTGCACCGGTTTTGAGCCAGATGGTTTTTCCTGTCGTTACATCAAAGACTCCTACTGTAACATGATGGCTCTTTTCGCCAGCCATCGGATATTTACACGGCATTGTGGTTGCAATACGTGTCGTAATGTTTACCTGAGGATAATCTGGTACCATTGACTGGTCCATACGGTAGAAAGCCAGCTGATTACCATTTGGACTCCAGAATGTTCCTTTATAAATGCCAAATTCGTCGCGATGTACGCTTTGGCCATAAACGAGGTCATTGCTTCCATCTGTACTTACGGCTTGCACTTTTCCTTCCGCATTTTGTACATACAAGTTTTGTCCGATACAGTAAGCCAGATTCCGACTGTTTTTATTCCAGTCTACGTGGGTCGCTTTTGGGTCCGTGAGCATTTGCCATGCAATAGTACCTTTCTCGAAGTCTACTAAGATTGTCTTTCCCCGCATGAAAATGAAAGCAAGTTTTTCTTCGGGATAGGGGAACTGAATACCTGCACAGCTGTTGATACTTCCGGTTTCATTAAGCCATTGGTTGATACTTTCGAGATTAAACAAGAGTTGGCGTGTACCGTTTTTTGGATTAATGGTATAGCAGCCGTCTTGTTTCAGTTCTATAGGTGTATCACCCCACCAAGTTGTGCGGATATTTTCTGGTTGAACCGATGCGAAGTTGTTTCCTCCAGGCATCAGTTCTTCCAAAGTAAACGTTTTCTTTTGTCCTGCCATGGTTACTGCAATCATTATCAGGAAAAGACAACATTTAAATTTCTTCATCATAACGGTTGTTTTTACGGTTTCTGTTATATGGTTTACCTCCGCGGTTATCTTTCGTTGGACGACCTTCTGAGCGATTGAAACGTCCCCCTTTGCTACTTCTTCGTTCTTCTCGTCTTGAGCCTCCATCAGCATCAAAATCTCTGTATCTGTTACGAGAACCTTCATTGTTTTCACGACGTCCTTTTACTCGATAGTCGTTTTCGTCTTCACCTATGGCTTTTTTGAATTCCCGATGAGCTTTGAACCGTTTCTTTTCAGCCATGGCTTTACGTTCTTCAGCCGTTTTGATTTCTCCGCCTTCGGCTCTCATATCTTTATATTTTCCACTGAAGATTTGGTATTTTCTCAACTCACATTCCAATGAACCGTTATAAAGTGGAGTTTTTACAGATGGTTTCAAACCAATTTGTTCAAAACATTCTTCCCGATAGCTTAGAATCCAAGCCTCAGAATCCAGGAATTGGTGTTTCAGACGTTCGCCGATAGTTTTATATAACCCCATGAGGTCTGGTGTGGAAATACGTTCGCCGTAGGGTGGGTTGGTGATAATAATACTTTTTTCTGCAGGTTGCGTAAACTGATGGAAATCACGTAACTCAATGCTGATTTCTTTTGTCAGTCCAGCTGCTTTGACATTGTGAGTAGCAATTTCTACCGCATTACGGTTATTGTCGAAACCATAGATGTGATGTTCGAACGGTTTTTCTTTAGAGTCGTCGTTATAGATTTTCTCGAAAAGCTCCTGGTCAAAATCAGGCCATTTCTCGAATGCATATTCCTTGCGGAACACACCGGGTGCAATACCGCGGGCAATAAGAGCTGCTTCGATTGGAATTGTTCCCGAGCCGCACATTGGGTCTATCAGATCACATTCTCCACGCCAGCCTGTCATCAGAATAATGGCTGCGGCCAAAACTTCATTCAGTGGTGCTTCAACAGCTTCCTGACGATATCCGCGACGATGCAGCGATTCTCCGGAGCTGTCGAGTGAAAGCGTACAGTCGTCTTCTGCAATGTGCATATTCAGACGAAGATCAGGGTTAGTTACGCTAATATTGGGACGCTGGCCTGTCTTTTCACGTAATTGGTCAACAATCGCATCTTTTACTTTATAAGATACAAATTTGCTGTGCCGGAATTCTTTTGAAAAAACGACAGAGTCAACAGCAAACGTTGTATTGACGTTGAGGTATTCTGTCCAGTCTATTTTCTTGATTTGTTCGTAAACATCGTCTGCAGAATTTGCTTTAAATTGTCTGATGGGTTTCAAAATACGAATAGCGGTTCTTAAGGCAAAATTCGCCTTGTACATTAATTCGAGATCGCCTTCGAATGAAACCATTCTTCTGCCTACTTGAATGTTGTTTGCTCCCAGTTCGGTGAGCTCTTGTGCCAGTACATTCTCTAATCCCTGGAATGTTTTGGCGATAAGTTTAAATGTTTTGTTTTCCATATCCTTGCCGGCTTTTTGCCGGTAGTAGTTGTTTGTATGAAATTGTTGTTTACGTTATATTTATTTGTATTTTTTCTGAACGATACGTGCACCTGGCTCGACATTTTCTGTCACCCAGATATTACCGCCGATGACGGCGCCCTTTCCGATTGTGATGCGTCCCAATATGGTTGCGTTCGAGTAGACGATCACTCCGTCTTCTAATATTGGATGACGGGGAATGCCTTTAATCGGATTCCCGTTTTCATCAAGCGGAAAACTTTTGGCACCTAAAGTGACACCTTGATACAGTTTGACATAGTTGCCAATGATACAAGTCGCACCGATAACGACGCCGGTGCCATGGTCAATCGTAAAATGGTGCCCGATTTGAGCTGATGGATGGATATCGATTCCTGTTTCAGAATGGGCCATCTCTGTGATGATTCGTGGTATGAGCGGAACCCTCATTAAATCCAGTTCATGTGCAATACGATAGTTGGTCAATGCCCGAATTGCCGGATAGCAACTGATAATTTCTCCAAACGATTCTGCTGCAGGATCGCCGTTGTATGCGGCTTCGACATCCGTATATAAAATAGCACGCAGATCCGGAAGCCGTTCAATGAAGAGAACAGCTAATTCTTGTGCACGGCTACAGTGTTCTTTGTTTTTTTGCTCGATTGATTTATCGGTCTTTTCACTGTGCTGTTTTTCTTCGTCTGCAAAACACAAACCGGCTCGAATTTGTCCAATGAGCAGTTGGTATAATTTCTCAATGTTGACGCCGGTATGATAGTTCATAGACCGTAGATTGGTTACAGGAGTTCCATAAAATCCCGGAAAAAGAATCGCACGGCAGAGTTCTATTATTTCGCGAAGGATATGTCCGGAAGGAACAGGTTCACCGTGAGTGTGTTCTCCTGAAAAACTTTTCAGGGAATCGGGATGAGTCAGGGCTTCTGTAACTTTGGACAGACGGTCTGTCATTTGGAGATTGCTCATGCGTGTTTGTAACTTAGGTAATATGAGGGACAAAGATACGTAAAATAAATATAAAATGGCATTTCCCTTTTGAAAAAATGCCATTTGTTTTAAGGCTTTGCCCCTTTTCTAATTATTATCAGTAGATTTTACCATTTTGTAAAGTTTATCACTAGGACGAATCTTTTCTGGTACTTTGAAAGAAACGCGCATGCCTTTTTTAACTGTATTTACAGGTTTCAGGTCGTAACGTACTTCTTCCAGATCTAGAAAGAGTGCGCCTGTTGTAGGTCCGGTAATCAGTAACCGGTCGCCAACACTCATTTCTGCTGCTTCGATTTGAAATTCTCCTACGCCGAGATTCGAGAAATACTTTATGGCTTTGCCGACATAAACTTTTTTCTCTGTAGCAGCTGAACCGTAATTTTTTGTCCATTCGCCAAGATGTTGTCCTTGATAGTAACCGTCCCAAAAACCTCGGTTGAAAACGCGTTTCAAACGTTCGTCCCATGCATCTTTTTTCTCTTCCGTGAAATTGCCCTCGAGTACACTTTCAATGGCTTCTTTGTAGCAGCGGACTACCGTATCTACATATTCTGGTCCACGAGCACGTCCTTCAATCTTAAAGACCCGTACACCGGCTTGCATCATCTGGTCAATGAAACGGATCGTTTTCAAATCTTTTGGACTCATGATGTATTTGTTGTCAATTTCCAGTTCGATGCCTGTTTCTTTGTCTTTTACAATATATCCACGACGACAAATCTGCATGCAGGCTCCTCGATTGGCAGATCGTCCGGTATTGTCCAGACTCAGATAACATTTTCCACTGACGGCCATACATAATGCACCATGGCAGAACATTTCAATTTGAATCCGCCGACCGCTTGGACCACAAATATTTTGTATTTCGATTTGTTTGTATATTTCGGCCACTTGTTGCATATTCAGCTCGCGGGCCAAAACGACAACATCTGCAAATTGTGCATAAAACTTCAGGGCTTCAATATTGCTGATATTTAATTGGGTGGATAAGTGTACTTCTTGTCCAACTTCCCGACAGTACATCATGACAGCTACATCGGATGCGATGACGGCCGAGATTTGAGCTTCCTTGGCAGCGTTGATAATTGTACGCATCATTTCTAAGTCTTCACCATAAATGATCGTATTTACGGTCAGATAGCTTTTTACTCCTCGTTCCGCACAGGTTTGGGCGATTTCTTTTAAATCGTTGATTGTGAATGTGCTGGCCGAGTGAGCGCGCATATTGAGGTTTTCTATACCAAAATAGATGGAATCGGCTCCGGCATTCAGAGCGGCAGCGAAAGATTCGCGGGATCCGACCGGTGCCATGATTTCAAAATCTTTTCTGTTCATAACTTATTGGTGTTTGGGTACAAAGATAGGGCCTTTTTTTGAGTTGGCATCAGGAATGTTGTGAAATATCGTTGAGTGGATAGATTCATTTTCGTATCTTTGTCGCATGATGAAGATTGGAAATATTGAATTTGGTCCGCATCCTGTTTTTTTGGCACCGATGGAGGATGTAACGGATATCGGTTTTCGTTTGCTGTGCAAGCGGATGGGTGCGTCGATGGTTTATTCGGAGTTCGTTGCTGCAGATGCTTTGGTTCGGATGGTGAATCGTAGTCTTCAAAAGCTTAAAGTGTGCGATGATGAACGTCCTGTTGTTGTTCAGATATACGGTAAAGAAGTTGAACCGATGGTTGAGGCTGCTAAAATTGTGGTCGATCAGGCAAAACCGGATGTTTTGGATCTTAATTTCGGCTGTCCTGTCAAGCGAGTGGCAGGTAAAGGAGCTGGGGCAGGTATGCTGCAGCATCCCGATAAGATGCTTGAGATTACACGGGCTGTTGTTCAGGCTGTAGATATACCTGTTACGGTCAAGACCCGCTTAGGTTGGGACGATCAGCATAAGATTATTGTTGATTTGGCAGAAAGACTACAGGATTGTGGTATTCAGGCTTTGACGATTCATGGACGTACTCGGGCACAGATGTATACCGGCGAGGCTGACTGGTCTTTGATCGGTGCAGTGAAGGAAAATCCCCGTATGCGGATTCCTATTATTGGAAATGGGGATATTACGACGCCGGAACGGGCCGCAGAATGTTTTGATCGTTATGGGGTTGATGCGATTATGGTCGGACGTGCTACATTTGGACGTCCTTGGATTTTTAAGGAAATTATGGATTATCTAGAGCCGGAACAAAGTTCTGATGAGGCACATGATGCAATAGCCAGCAACTGGCCTGTACTGAGCGACGACTGGAAGATCGATGTATTGAAAGAGCAGGTATTGATGAGTGTTCGCCGTATTGATGAGTACCGGGGTATTTTGCATAGTCGCCGACATCTGGCGGCTTCGCCGGTTTTCAAAGGAATACCTAATTTTCGGGACACTCGTATCGCCATGTTGCGTGCGGAAACTTTGGACGAGCTGTTCGGACTGATAGAACAAGCCCGTGTAATGGTGCATGAGGCGAAACAGCATTAAGGGTAAAAAAAAGGAGTACCGCTGTACTCCAACCTTTGTTAACCTTAAATCTAATACTATGAAAAACACGTTGCAAAGGTATCACTTTTTTGTGATGTGTCAAGTCTTTTAGTCTATAAAATTATGTTGTATAACATAATTTAGTCTTTGTAAGCCTTCTTATAGAACGTGGAGCATATATTTTACGTTTTTTATTTTTCCTCTTCTTTTTTAGGCGTATAATTGTTTGGCGTGTTTCTTTTTCTTACTTTTATTGAAGTATTCTAATATATTTAATGTTTTATGAAAGATAAATTGGTTTTGATTACCGGAGCGACAAGTGGTATTGGCGAGAGTTGTGCCCGTAAATTTGCAGCTATGGGCAGTCGTTTGATTCTGAATGGAAGAAATGTTGAAAAATTGAAGCAGTTGCAGCATGAACTCGAGGCTTATGATGTTCCAGTATGGCTTTTGCCTTTTGATGTACGCGATCGGGATGTTGTGAAGCAGGCTTTGGATTCGTTGCCGGAAGCGTGGCGGCACATCGATATTCTGATTAACAATGCCGGTCTGGTTCTGGGTATGGATAAGGAGCACGAGGGCGATTTGGATGAGTGGGATGTGGTTATAGATACCAATGTCAAAGGATTGTTGTCCATGACTCGTCTGGTGGTTCCGGGGATGGTTGCGCGTGGTTGCGGACATATCATTAATATCGGTTCAATAGCGGGCGATGTCGCTTATGCCGGCGGCAGTGTGTATTGTGCGACGAAAGCTGCCGTTAAGGCTTTGTCCGACGGTTTGCGCATCGATCTGGTGGATACTCCTTTACGGGTGACGAATATTAAGCCGGGTATGGTCGAGACGAACTTTTCAGTGGTTCGCTTCCGGGGCGATCAGCGTAAGGCCGATGCCGTATATGCCGGTATCCAGCCGTTGACCGGCGATGATATTGCAGATGTGGTTTATTATGCTGCTTCGGCGCCAGCTCATGTCCAGATTGCTGAAGTTTTGGTTGTGCCGACCTGTCAGGCTACCGGAACCGTGTGCCACAGGAGATAGAAGAGTTGTTCACCCTTCTGTCTCCATCGTTTGCATCTGTTTTTTGGTGATGCCGAATTTTTGGCCGTATTTTGTCCAATATTTATTTGCGGCAAGGCGAAATAGAAATTTGGGCAAGGGCATTGTGGCTTGAATTGTTTGATGGTTGCCGGAGGCAATACATTTGGCCAATTTTCGGATATTTCGTATGGCAATATATTTGAATGGTGACTTTAGTATCGCTTCTCCACTGCCAAGCATCAGGGTTGATCCTATAGGGAATCCGTTGCGCCGACAGAACAAATGGATTATTTTTACGGCAACCTCGTTCTGTTCCGGCTCCAGAAACCCGCAGTTGATGAGTATGGATACTGTCGGTTTGTGTTCCGGAAGATTGGTCTCTAAGGTTTTCAGAAAATGAAGCAATCCCACAGGAAGAGCATCTGCATATAGCGGAAAGACAAAGAGTACATCCGAGTAGTGGGACAGTTCCCTGCACAATTGGACCTGGTTAGTTTTGGAAATGGCTTTATATATGGTTTCCTGCAGATAGTTTTTACTGAAAATCTCAGCATATTGTTTTGAATTTGACTTACTGGCTCTTGGACTGCCGTTCAGAATGAAGATGTTTCCCATTGTTTCAGAATGTTATTAACCGTGTTATCAATCATTTCTTCTGTCGTAAAGATCACTTCATGGCTGGCAAAATTCATGTTGCAGGCATTGCGTGCCACCAGTTGCCTGAAGAGGTCCTGTTCTTCCGGATCCGTGCTCCCATAAGCAATGATGGTTGCTTTCTTTGGGGCAACGTTTCGTTGTATATGGTGCGTTTCTCCCCGATGGATCCGAATGAATGCCTGTTGTATCGGGATAGCCCTTTCCAACATGGTTTTCATAATCGTATCGTACCCGCCATAGATCACTTTGGTGATATAGACCACCTCTTCACTCTTGGCAATGTAGGGATAGACCCGTGGGGCATCGTCACGGATAACGCATTTTCCGGGTGTTCTTGTCCAGCATCCGAAGCATCCTGTACAATTCGAAATCTTTAGTTCTGACAGGTCAATGTAATGAAGCTCCGGAGCTTGTCGGATGGCAAGGTCCAGAGGTCTGTCGCTCATAATGAGTTTCATTGTATCGAAAACAGTTGGTTTCTAATAAAAAAACTCCTGCCGACAGTTGAAAACATGTAGTCGGGCGGGAGCGTGTTTCTTAATCTGATACTTCTTGTCGGGTCTTGAATGCCAGGGCATACATACGCATTTGCTTGACCATTGCCAGCAATCCGTTGCTGCGTGTCGGCGACAAGTGCTCCTGCAGCCCGATACGTTCGATGAAATATAGGTCGGAATCTAAAATCTCCTGTGGCGTATGGCCGGAGAGGACCTGTACCAATAGAGATACCAGTCCTTTGACAATCAAGGCGTCACTTTCGGCCTGAAAAATGACTTGTCCGTTTTTAAGATCGGCCTGGAGCCACACCCGGCTTTGGCATCCGTCAATCAGATTTTGATCCGTTTTGTATTTTTCGTCCAAGGGGTGCTGTTCACTACCCAGATCAATCAGTAGCTGGTAACGGTCCATCCAGTCCTCAAAGTCGCTGAACTGTTCGATGATCTCGTCCTGAAGTTCGTTTATGGTTTTCATTGTAATGGGATGTTTTGTTTTTACTTGAGTTTTATTGGGGCTGTGCCTCTTCGTAGATCACTTGCATAACCGTTTGGCCAACCGCTTTCAGCACATTCTTGTCAATGTTTTCCATCGTGTCGTTTACCGTGTGCCAGGTTGGTCCGAAACTGGACGGGCCATCGGTGAAGTAGGGCACAATGTCTATACACGGAATGCGGGCTATTTGATTAACCGGAACATGGTCGTCTGTAATATATCCGCTGTTGCGTTTCGGAAAGAATTGTCCGTATCCGATCCGGGCTGCAGTGTCCCATACCCGTGCCACTATATTAGGCGCATATGCTTGCGAATAGCTTTCCTGGGAGAAGGTGCAGCCGCGTCCTCCGACCATGTCGAGCAGGATTCCGAATGTAGCCCGGTAATTGTCTTGATGTGGCATTGATGCCCAATATTGGGAACCAAGACACCACGTATGGCTGTTGTCTTCCAGGCTGTTTTCCGTTTCCCATTGCGGTGTGCCGTAATCTTCTGCGTCAAAACAGATAAAGTCAATGCCGATATCGATTGGTTGCTGCTGGATTTGTCGGGCAATTTCCAGCATGACGGCCACTCCGCTTGCTCCGTCGTTTGCCCCCATTACGGGTTTCTTCCAGTTATTGCTGTCCGGATCGTTGTCGCACCAGGGGCGACTGTCCCAGTGAGCACAGAGCAGAATCCTTTGTGTCGCTTCCGGATTGGTTGCAGCGATAATGTTTCTGGCTTTCAGAATGGTTCCGTTATAAGCCATCAGATCTGCTCTTTGGTCTGTGACGGTTGTGCCGAACTCACGGAATTTTTCAGCAATATATGCTCCGCATTTCCGGTGTGCTTCCGTATTTGGGACACGGGGGCCGAATGCACATTGTGCGTCTGTAAATGCGTAGGCGCTGTCTGCATTGAATTCCGGAACCCGGAGCTGTTGTTTTTCCTGTTTTTCCGGATCTGTATCGGCCGTACGCTTGGTCTTCCCACAGCTGTATAGAAAGATAGGAGCGGTCAGGAGTATGCCTAAGATCAGTTTCTTTCTCATAAAGTCAATGTTATAGATAAGTTTTTTTAGAACGACCGGTCGGGTAGCGGTTTTCTTGCGTCTTTCTCATGGCATTCAGGAAATTTTCGCCCCAAATCAGGCGTAAATCGGCTTCCGAATAGCGTTTCTTGAGCAATGCGCGGGTGAAGTTGATTAATTCTGCCGCCGAAGCGCATCCTTTGATGCCGCCGTCGCCATCGAAGTCGGTACCGATACCGACATGTTCTATTCCCATCACCCGAATCATGTGTTCGAGATGGGCGACGGCGTCATGAATGTCAGCTTCGCCTTCATTTCGCAGGAAGCCGTGGTAGAGCGTTACCTGGGCTACGCCATCAGCCTGTGCCAGTGCCCGCATTTGATCGTCGCTGAGGTTTCGGGGAACAGGGCATAAGGCTTTGCATGATGAATGAGAACATACAATAGGAGTCTTGCTGATTTCCAGTGCATCATAGAAACTTTCTTCCGAAGCGTGCGATAGATCTACGAGAATCCCTAGATGATTCATATCCTGAATGACTTGTTCTCCGAAAAGACTCACGCCATGATGTTCTCCATTGCCACGCGCTGAATCGCAGATATCATTGTCTCCGTTGTGACAAAGCGTCATATAAACGATTCCACGATCGGCAAAATGCTGGAGGTTTTTCAAGTCTCTTCCGATTGCATAACCGTTTTCGATACCCAGCATGATTGCTTTTTTCCCTTCCTTTTTTAATTTATAGAGATCGTCCGGGGTATAAGCCAAGTCTACTGCATGTTTGTTCTGGCTAACCAGAACTTCTATTTGGTCGAGTAAACTGTCGGCTTTTTGTTTTGCTGCCAGCAAGGATTGTTCGTCTCTTTCCTTTTGTTCCAAGTAAGCCACCATAATCGTTGCATCCAGTTTTCCCTCGTCCATTTTGTGCAGATCTACGAGTATGTTTGGATCCCTATGATCAAAACGGATGTTTTTATGGAAGAACATCGGAGTGTCACAATGGCTGTCCAGCGTGAGGATATTCTGATGAATCTTTTTGGCTTCATGGAAGGAGATTGCTTCGGCGGTGAGCCATTCAAAAAGCGGCATCATCGTTTGATCCTGGTTCAGGATGAAGCATTCCGGATGCCATTGGACTCCGATTATAGATTTGTATTCTGTTGATTCAATGGCTTCTATAATTCCATCAGCAGATTGTGCTGCTATTTGGAAGGCAGGTCCTGGATCTGCCACAGCCTGATGATGAAACGAGTTGACTGCAATTCGTTCGGAGTTCATAATCTTGGCGAGCAGACTATGAGGAGTTATTGAAATCCAATGCGAGGCAAACCGGCGATCCAACTCCTGACTGTGTTTAATAAGTGGTTTGTCGTTTTGCTTGTAGATGTCTTGATAGAGTTTTCCACCTAAGGCTGCAGCCAGAATTTGTATACCGCGGCAGATGCCCAATATAGGAACTTGTCGGTCTGCTGCCATTTTGGTCAGTAACAGTTCCATGAGGTCGCGTTTGTAATTGACCGTTCTCAGTTCTTTTATGGGATCTTCATCCAGAAACAGCGGATTGAGGTCACCGCCACCGGAAAGAACAAGCCCGTCGATACGGTCCAGAATATCTGCCAGCTGCTGATTATTGTCTGTTGGAGGAATAATCATTGGGATTCCGCCGGCTTTTTGTACGGATTCATAATATCCTTCTGCCAGTTCACAACCTTTTTCTCCAAAATTACCAGTTATACCAATCAGTGGTTTTTCTTTGTTTTTGGAGAATCCTTTATGGAGTTGGTGATAGGTCTCCTGCCAATTAAAATATCCGTTATTTATCATTTATTCAGCAGTTTCTTCTTCGTGAAGTCCAATAGGAACCTCTTTTTTAATACTTTGTTCTAATGAGATAAGTGTTTCTGTTGCTACAACTCCCGGAATTTCCTGCATTTTATTGTTGAGCAGTTCCATCAGGTGCGAGTTGTCTCGTGCGTATAGTTTGGTCAGTATTGTATAAGGACCTGTTGTAAAATGGCATTCTACAATTTCCGGAATATGCATCAGTTCGTTGACAACTCGTTTGTACATGGAACCTTTTTCCAGTTTTATCCCTACATAAGTACATGTGCTGTATCCCAGACTTTTTGGATTAACATGGTATCCGGAACCAACGATTACACCTAAATCTATTAGTCGTTGTACACGCTGATGGATAGCGGCTCGTGAAACGCCACATTCTGCTGCTACGTCTTTAAACGGAATACGGGCATTGGTTGAAATAATCTCCAGAATCTTTTTGTCAAGGCTGTCTATCTTTTCCATATCAATTTATTATTTTGTATCAGTTGTCAAATAGTAAGCAAATATAGATATTAATTTAGTTTCTCGCCTTGTTTTAACAAAAAAAAGGCATCAGAAACGAATCTGATGCCTTTTTGGTAAGCAAATCGTTTATTTTACGATTTCAAGCAATTCTACTGTAAATATCAAAGTGGAAAAAGGAGGAATTTTTCCAGCTTCGCGTGAACCATAGCCGAGTTCCTGCGGTATGTAGATTTCCCATTTGGATCCTACCGGCATTAAGGTCAGAGCTTCTGTCCATCCTTTTATCACTTGGTCGCAGGGGAAAACAGCCGGTTCGTTACGTTTATAAGAGCTGTCAAAAACGGTTCCATCAATGAGTTTTCCTTCATAATGAACTTTTACTTTTGACGTTTTTTCCGGTTTTTCTCCATTTCCTTTTACTAAAATTTTGTATTGAAGTCCGCTTTTGGTTTCTTCTACACCTTTATTTTTAGCATTGGCTTTAAGGAATTCTTCTCCTGCTTTCCGGTTTGCTCCATATTTACGTTCCATCAAAGCATTATGATAGAACGTCATTTGTTTTAATGTTAATGAATCTGCCCGTTTCATATCCATTTTCTGGTTTTCGCCGGCAATGGCATTGCGAAAACCTTCGATGAACAATGCTTTGTTGACAGTTTCGGTTGTATCGTTTCCGGAAATCTCCCGGTCGATTTGTGGAATCACCTGATTGGTGATCTGTTGGCGGATTTGATAACCCGCATAAAAGGCGGCTGCTTTCTTGACTTCTTCGTTGATGGCTGTGACGTCAAACCCTTTTAAAAAGTCTGCCAGATAGGCCATGTCTACTCCCATCTTCGACGTGAGATATTGTTCCAGTCCAGTTGTGTTGGCCATACCATAAGCATAACTGAATGTGTCTACGGAGCAAGTATCTACAAGAACTGCTTCTGCCTTTTTCTTGGTTTTTCTTTTTTTTCTGGCATCGGCATTACTTCCGACAAACAGAAGCAATGCCAAAGTCAGAATCAAATATTTTGTTTTGTTCATTCCTTTTGGGTTACTTTACGATATCTTGCAATTCAATGGTAAATGTCAAAGCAGAGAAAGGCTTGATATTACCAGTATTGCTTGATCCATATGCTTGTTCCTGAGGAATATAAACAATCCACTTAGAACCTACAGGCATATGGGTCAGGGCTTCAGTCCATCCTGGGATTACCTGGTTGCAACGGAATTCAGCCGGTTCGTTACGTTCGTAAGAACTATCGAAAACGGTACCGTCAATCAGTTTTCCTTCATAATGAACCTTTACGCGATCTGATGCTGTTGGGGTTGCTCCTTTACCTTCTGTTATAACTTCATAGAGAACACCGTTTGCCAAGGTCTTGATTCCTTCTTTCTTGCTGATGCTATCCATATAAGCGACACCGGCTGCTTTATTATCGCCATAGAGTTTTTCTAATTGTGCGCTTTTAACTTCTTCCATTTTGCGGGTTGCCATTTCCTGTGCCTCGGTTACGGTCATTTTGGCATCTTTGCCGTTAACTCCGGCTACGAAACCGGCCATAAAGTTTTTCAGGCTGATTGTCTGAGTAGAATCGTCACCAAACAATTCATAATTGATGCCTTTCATCATTTGTTGGCTGATTTGCTGGCCGATTTGGATACCTGCATAGTATGCAGTCTTTTTCTTATCTTCACCGGCATTTGCTCCATCGTTCAAACCTTTGATGAATTCGTCGATATAAGCTGTATCAACACCTGCACGGTTTACCAAGTATTCTTTCAAACCTTGTGTCTGTGCCAGACCGATTGAGTAGCTCAAAGAGTCAACATCTGATTTCAAGTCTGCCTTTGGAGTTGAATTTGTACATGCAGACATAACGGCTGCAAGAGCAGCAACCATAATTAAACCTGTCTTTTTCATTTTCTTTTTCTATAAATTAGTTATTCGGTTATACCAATTAGTTTTGAGAATTTTTACGAATCGTGTAAAAACAATCTGAATTTCTCTGGCTTTAAAGCACTTCAATAAGTTCTACATCGAAAATTAATGTGCTGTATGGCGGAATTGAATTACCGGCACCATTAGCTCCGTAGCCTAACAAGTAAGGGATGAAGAAACGGTATTTTGCTCCTTCTTTCATGAGTTGAAGACCTTCTGTCCATCCGGCTATAACTCCATTCAGAGGGAATGTTGCCGGTTCGCCACGTTGTAGGCTGCTGTCGAACAAAGTACCATCAATCAGCATACCTTCATAATGGCAACGTACGCTGTCGGTTGCCTTGGGGCTTTTACCGTTACCTTCTTGAAGCACCTTATATTGTAAACCGGATTTAGTGGTAATCACTCCTTCTTTTGAACTGTTTTCTTTGAGGAATGCTTCACCGGCTTCACGTGCTACTTTTCCTTTTTCTGCCTTCTCGGCATTCATTTTTTCTTCTTTCTCCTGAAAATATTTTGTAACGATTTGCTGTGCTTCACGGTTGGTTACAGCCAGTTCTTTGTCGTTTAATACGTCTTTGATGGCCTGAGCAAAATCATCAATAATGATGTCGCGTGCGTCCATGCTTTTCAGCTGTTGGCCAATTCCAAGGCCTAGTGCGTAGCTAAGTTTGTCCATTTCTTTATTATGTATTTTTGTTCAAGGGTGCAAAGTTAATTGATTTATTGGCGATTCTTTGCTATTTGGCAGAATTTTTTCTTATTTTTGTGTGTAAAATGTGTAACTTATGAAAAAAGTTGTTGTTTTGACAGGAGCTGGAATGTCTGCCGAAAGTGGAATCAGTACGTTCCGTGATTCTGGAGGATTGTGGGAACAGTATCCCGTAGAAGATGTGGCTACTCCTGAAGGATATGCCCGTAATCCGAAACTTGTATTGGATTTTTATAATGCTCGGCGTCGGCAATTGTTCGATGTAAAGCCGTGTCGCGGGCATGAGTTGTTAGCTTTAATGGAGCATGATTATGAGGTAACGGTAATTACGCAGAATGTTGATAATCTTCATGAACGTGCTGGAAGTACTCATGTACTTCATTTGCATGGTGAGTTGATGAAGGCTACTTCTAGTGCCCATCCGGATGACCCGAAGTATATTGTAGATTTACCACAGGAACATCCGGATATTCATATGGGTGATCTGGCAAGTGACGGAAGTCAGCTCAGACCATTTATTGTTTGGTTCGGCGAACCGGTGCCCTTAATAGAGAAAGCTGTCGAACTTGTAGAGCAAGCTGATATTTTTATTGTTATTGGAACATCTTTGAATGTTTATCCTGCAGCAGGTTTGCTTCATTATGTTCCATCAGCGACACCGGTCTATTTAATTGATCCAAAACCTGTAGCAGTGTCATCGCGCCAGAAAGTTTTCTTTATTCGGGAAGGGGCTTCCAAGGGTATGGAAGAATTATTGAGTTTGTTAAAAAAGTCTAATAATAATATGTAATCATATCAAATCCGTGATTTATTCATTATACTTGCAGCCGGATTTAAGAATAGAAAATAACCACTAAATTAATTTTGGAGATATGAAAAAGTATGTTTGTACTGTATGTCAGTGGGTTTATGACCCAGCAGTAGGTGATCCTGAGTCAGGAATTGCTCCAGGTACTGCATTCGAGGATATTCCTGAAGATTGGGTTTGTCCACTGTGTGGAGTTGGAAAGGATGATTTCGAACCTTGTGAAGAGTAATTCGGAAACAGTGAGGGTTCTATCATAAAATGTGATGAGGCTGTTCGGGAGAAAACCTGAACAGCCTCATTTCTTTTAATCTTCTTTTGTGTTGGACTCGATACGAGCCTCGATAGTATTGATAATGTATTCGCTTAGTTTTTCACATTCGTTAATGATGTCTAAATACATGGTACCAATGTGATAGGAATATTCGTGATTATTTACGTCGATGGCATTCAGATTGCGCAATTGTTTCCGAAACTTTTTGATTTCCTGGCAAATGTAGTTGGCCGTACGGGCCTCGGCTGGAGGCCGGCGCATGGAAAGAATGCGTTTCATTTCTTGTAGTGCCTGATCCGTGAGCTGGAACAATTGGTGGAGATGGTCGAGTTGTTTACTCGTAAAGAGCTGCTTCCCATGATATTTGGTAGAAATGATGTGTGACAGAATATAACAACTGTCCGCGATGCTTTCCAGTTCGGATACTTCGCGCAACATACAACGGATTTGGTTTTTTGTGTCCGAACTGAGCAAGTCGTCACTGACTTCTCCTAAATAATCCGCAATTTCTTCTTCCAGAGCATCGCTGGCATCTTCGAGCTTGCGGATCTTCATATAAATTTGGCGGAATTCAACAGTATTGTTTATGGTTATCAGGTAGCGTACCTGTGTAAACATTCGGCAGGTCATTTCGGCAAAGCCGTTTATTTCTTTTTGAGCTTCCAATACTGAAAGCTCTGGGGTTGCTAAGAGTCCTCCGGTGATGTAACGCAGTTCGTTGGTATCTTCGTTTTCTTCATCATTTTTGGGAACAATATTATTGACCAATCGTTCGATAGGCTTGATGAACCAGATAAAAAGAGCTACGTTGCAAAGATTGAAGCAGGTGTGAAATGCTGCCAATACATAGGTCAGTGCATGTTCCTCCAGTCGTCCGGTAGTCTGATATCCCATTGTATTGCAAACCGTTTCAATGAAGTATGGAAAAATCCAAAAGACCCATAAAACGCCAAACAGATTAAAAATCAATTGGGCCATTGCAGTTCTTCGTGCGGTTAGATTTGCTGATGAGGCAGCGTAATAGGTGATCAGACCACGACCGATATTTTCGCCTAAGACGAGGGCGATACCTGAATAGATGGAAATGATACCTGTAGAGCAGAGAATCATGCTGGCTGCCATCAGTGCTGCCGAGGACTGGAAGCAAAGGGTAAACACACCACCGCACAAGAGCAGAATCAGATAAGAACCGTAGTTGTCGCTCAGACTTCCGAATATTGCCGACAGAACCGGACTGGATGTCAGTTGCAGATCGTCCGTGAATTCATAGAGTAACCTTAGCCCCAAAAACATGAAGCACAGACCAAAAATGGATTCTCCAAGTGAACGGTAGTCACGTAACTTGACCAGCCACAAGGCTACAAAGAAAAGTGGGAAAATATAATAACTGATGGCATAGTTGAATTCGGCTGCCATAATCCAGGCTACAAACGTGTTTCCTACACTGGCTCCCATAATCATGGACAAACCTTGAATAAAGGTCAGGATACCGGCATGGACAAAACCGATGGTCATAACCGATGTCGCTGATGAAGATTGAATGATTGCAGTAATGATGGCGCCTGTGAGAAATGAAGTAAACCGATTGGTTGTCAGGGTATCCATAATGTGGCGGAGTTGATTTCCTGCCATTTTCTGCAAACTTTCTCCCAATAACTTCATGCCATAGATCAGCAGACCAAGGGAACCGAGAAATTTTAAAAATATTAAAATTGTCATAGAGCGAGCGATAATGATGGATAATGATTTTTAATATTCCTTGTCATTACGTATTTTTGACTCAAAATCTTTTTATTTCGATTGGGAAATCCGTAGAATACCGTTTTGGGAGACAAAATTAATAAAAAAATAGTGATTTTGTTTGTTTTGGTTGGAACATGTTTGTTTTTTATTTTATATGTTTCCTTCGTGATTTCTGACAACCTTCTTAGGATTGGTTCCGGTGGGGCTCTATGGACAAATACCGGAAGAGAATCGTGGGTTTGTGGATACAACGGTATTTCGGACGATTCCCAAGTTTAATCCGGCAGATGAACTTCGTTGGGACGAGCAACGAAGTGCTCGGGTTCATGCGCAAGGGCGCAGTGCTCAACGTCCGGTACGTGTGAATAATGCTGAACGGATTTATTTTCCGCCTATATTCCATCAGGAAAATGCATCCTGTACGGCTGCTTCCCGTATTGCTTATATGTTTACATATGAGCAGAATGCTGCACGTCGTCTGGATGGCAGTGTCGAAGAAAATCAGTATCCGACTCATTATAACTGGTTACACTATTATCAAAATACGGACTATCCTTCTGTGTTGCGCGACCATGGAGTTCCTAATGCCGTTACATATGGTGGGCGTACCTATTCAAAAGATTTTGGAGCAGATCAAAACTGGTATAGCAATGATTATGGTTGGATGCAGGGATATGATAAATGGTATTCAGCTATGTTTAACCGAATTGACCGTTCTGCTATGTTTCCGCAGAATGTGCGTACCGAGGCTGGTCGGGAAGCTGTCAAACAATGGTTGTGGAATCATAGCGGCGACGATTCTTTTGACGCAGGAGGTGTCTGTGCCATAGATATCGGTTTTGTTGAAGGATTCCATACGGGAACAGTTCCTCAAACAACCGTAAATAAAGAAATCGGTGCTGCAGGCGAAGGCTATGTGGTGCGTTGGGGCGTTGCAGTTGACCATTCCATGGTTGTTGTCGGTTATGACGATCGTGTAGAATTTGATTTGGATGGCAACGGAATTGCCGGAGAAAAAGATAAAGATGAAGTCGGTGCTTGGATTGTGGCCAATACTTGGGGTGAAACTTGGGATGGTAATGGTTTAATCTATTATCCTTACAAAACGGCAGTCTGTATCGGAACTGACGGTGCAGGTATGCCCGATCAGTATTATCGTGGCTATTGGATGCCCGATGTTTATTTTGTACGGCGTGATTACCGTCCTTTACGAACGATGAAAATGGCACTTGATTTCAGTCATCGGAGTGAGATTACGCTGGTTGCCGGAGTGGCTTCCGATACGGCGGCAACCGAGCCGGAACGTACGGTGGCTATGGAATATTTCAAGTTTGCCGGAAATGGTATGAAGCTCGACGACAATATTTATCCTGACGCGGCAACTCCGATGTTGGGCAGATGGGCAGATGGAACGTTGCATACGGAGCCTATGGAACTGGGATATGATCTGACAGCATTGACCGAAGGATTTGATTTACGCAAACCATTGAAATATTTCTTTATTATCGAATCCAAACAATCGGCACAGGGTGTCGGTCGTGTACATAATCTGTCGGTTATTGATTATGAATTCGACGCCCATGGTATTGAGACGATGGCTCAACTGCCAGAAGAAGGTGTATCGATACAAAATAAGGGAGGCCGTACAGTACTTTCCGTAGTGATGTCGGGCGAATCGTTTCCGATGCCGCGTAATTTGACCGGTGCTTCTGGAAAACTGCAATGGGAAGCGCCGGCAGCTTCGGCTTATTCGGTATCTGGTTTCCGGATTTATCAGGGAAAAACATCTGTGGCTGATGTTGCAGCCGGACAAATGGAATATGCTCTGGAAGCAGGAGCGTCCGGACGTTATTCTGTTGTGGCTTTATATGATTTTTGTGGCAAGTCCGTTGAATCGGGTGCTGCTGAAATTTATGTTTCCGATCGTCCGGAAATGTCTGCACAGAATCTAGTACGTGAATTATGGGGAGCATCATTTACCGTACCGGATATTTTTGATGAAAAATATCATAGTGCTACAATTGAATTTTGGTTGAAGCCTGGCGCACTGACTGATTATAATCAACAGATTGGTCCGGGATGGGGCAAATTTTTATTCCATTCCAGTGCATCAAGTGATGTGACAGCCGGATGGACGACAAATTCGCGAACCACTACTCCCGGAGGAATGTTGGCTGTAGGGCGTTGGAATCATGTTGCTCTGGTTGTATCGGGCAATGAATTGAAAATTTATATTGATGGACAGGAACGTGCATCACTGATTAACAATCAGCAGACCGGTATCGGTGGTTTTGGTGATTTGGTGTTTGGATCCAATGGACAGAAGATGAGTGGTCTGATGGATGAGTTGCGTATTTGGTCGGTTGCCCGGACAGCAGAACAGATTCGGTCAATGAAAAATGTTGCTATAGCTCGTCCGGAGCTGCAAGCTGGTTTGTTGGCTTGTTATCAGATGGATAGTTTTACCAAGGATGGAGCTACTTATCTGTACGATGCAGCAGGTGGCCATCATGCTCAGATTACTTCTGGTACTGGTTCTTCTGTTGCTGATGCCGGATTGGCTTTTGATGCGTCGGCTTTGAAAGCTTCGTTTACCGTGCCTTTGGCAGAATATTATGTCGGACAGGAAGTCTTATTGCATAGTGATGAAGCGCCGAATGCAGTACGCTGGGCATGGGATGCCCCTGATGCAGGTGTTGCTTCTTTGAATCGTCGTGACGCAGAGCTGGTATTTTCTGAACCAGGTGAACATGAGGTGACCCTACAGGTTTTTGATATTCAGGGAAATTCTGATCAGTCAACAGCCCGGATAAAGGTGGTTCCACTTCCTGATCCGGATGCTACTTTCATGGCTTCTGCAACTGTGGTTCCGGCTTCCGACCGGATTATATTCCAACCAGTTCAGGATTTGGCTGTGAACAGTTATGAATGGACGATACCCGGAAGTTCACAAGAAAAGATTTACATGAAGCAGGCTGCTGTTTCTTTTCCGAAAGAAGGAAAATATACCGTAACTCTTAAAGTGACAAATCCGAATGGCTCACAAATGTATAGTATGGAAGTTGAGACCATGTCGGTAGCTCCGAAAGTTGCTTTTGTTGTTACACCCGATGTCGTAGTCAAAGGCGAAAAGACTTATTTGGAGGATCGTACGGAGTATTCACCCGAAACCTGGGAATGGGAACTGGTTAACGGAGATTACCGTTTACTGGTTCATGGGCAGAATACGTCTTTTGTGACAACTGAGACAGGTAAATATGATGTGACGTTGACGGCAACCAATAAACAGGGTTCCGACCGGATGACTAAAGTTGGAGCACTTGTGGTTTGTAATGCTGATGGCGGACGCGGACTTCGTTTCTATGGTGATGAGGCACGTGTTGTTTATAAATCACCTTTTACTCGAGCTGTCAATGAGTTTACTATAGACTGGTGGATGATGCCGAATACGTTACAGATAAAAGGTAATGGAATCGGAAGTCATGCCGGCGAGTTGTTCTTGTTTACAGAAGCAGATGGTGCGATGACATTACAGGTGGAAGATACATCTGTGAAATCGGTATCCGGATTTGTACGTTCGGGTGAGTGGCATCATTATGCCGTGACATTCCAAAACGGTTTGGTTACTTTCTATCGCGATGGTGTGGTTGTCGGTCAGGCGCAGCAAATGGCTGTCGGTCAGGTTCCCGAGTTGAAAGATGCTTTTGTCCTGGGTGGCAGTGAAGCACCGATGTATGGTGTTATTGATGAACTTCAAGTTTGGAATGCAGTTTTATCACTTGATGATCTTCGTCGATATGCCAATGCACCGATACGTCCGGATAATGAGCCAGAACCGGAAATTGGTGCTACAGCAGGAACGGTAAGCGATGCGATGAAGGCCGGATTAACACTGTATAGTCCGTTCAATCAAAACTCCGGCGATGTTCAGGATTTGACTACGAATGCCAATACCGGACGTCGTGAAGGTTTTGGACCTGATGGTGATGCCTGGAGTTCTTCAAAAGGAATTTTCTGGTTGAATTTTAATGAACGACAGGTCGAAGATATTACGTCACGTTATCTGATCAACTATATGGCACCGTTCTTGCATGCAGCGACTCCATTTTATGCAGATGTTGTTTCGGGATATAATCATTACGCTCTGGAGACTGGTACGGCACAATCCGGATGGATTCTTGAAAATGAACTGACCGGCAATAACGGTTCCGGTGGGGATGATGGTAAAGGAGACGGTAAAGATGATGGAAAAGATGAGGGGACTGCTTCTTCTATCGTGACAGGTTTCCATGTGACAGACGGAATGTATAAGAGTTGTATGTCGGTGGAATGTGGTCGTGGATTTGCATTTACACTTCCAAATCATAAGGCATATCAGACGATTACGTTGCCCGCCGGTTTCTATCAGTTTAGTGTTTCATTCGGTCCTTATTCCAAAACTCTGGAATCTTATCTTGTAGTGTCTGCAGGTGCCGGATTACCGGATGTTGCTAATGTTTCGGAAGCATTGGCATATACCGATCTGGCCAATGGTAAGCTGACCTTCCAGTTGGCAGAAGAAACAGAAGTTTCATTGGGTGTTCTGATTAATTGGACAGATGAAAACAATTGGGGATGTATTACGATAGACCGTTTCTCTTTGGGCGAGATTCCTTATGACGAAATTGACGGAAACGGTGAGACTGGTATTGAGTGTGTGCAGCCTGCTGTACCTGAAGAAGTAAGTGTACGTGCGGTTCGAGGCGGTCTGTATGTTTCTTCAGACGAGCCACAGTTGGTACAGATTTATACGGTCTCTGGTGCGAAAGTGTTCCAGGAACGTGTAGTTGGTACACGGCCGATTATGTTATCACCGGGTGTTTATATTGTTAATCGTCAGAAAGTGATGGTGCCATAACGGTGTGTTTGAAAAATGAAATGAATTACCCCTGTCCGTGTTCTGAAATCTAACAGGTTTCAAGCACTGGCAGGGGTAATTTATTTAATGGAAAAATATGTTGGCCGACTCGTGTTTCTGAGTTGGCCATCTCATGAGATTCAGTTGCCCAACTCAGCAGATTCAGTTGGGCAACTCAGAACACGTATTATTGGAGGCCCAAAAACCTCTTTTTAAAAATTGTTATTTAGAGTCCGGAATGTGTCTTTTTATTTTCGAAGCTATCTGCGGATCTGTTTTTTTCTCCCGAATAATACCATTTGATTTCATCATGAAGCTGGCCTCCGGTTTTGTCCGTACAAGTGGCTGCAATGATATTTTCCCCTTCTTTTAGAACGACATTGTCGATAATGAAATGTACAGGAGTATATCCTTGACGGATTCCAGTCAGCGGTTTGCCGTTTAAGGTGACGGTCGGTGTTCCACAATTAGCATATATTGTGATACTGGTTTTTCGTGTTTCTCGGTCTTTATTTCTTCGTTGGGTGATGTAAAGTACAGGTTCTTCGCTCCAGTTGGCCTTATACCAATAATAGGCGTCTTTTTTGATTTTTCGGTCGAAAGTTACCAGACCTTTTGTATTTCTGGCGGGAATTTTACCCCGTACTGACATAGGACAAGCAAAGTCGAACATGTTCCACAGATATGAAGCGATGATATATGGATGTTTGGCGATAACGCCCCATTGGTATTCGTGGGTTTTTGTCTGAAAGGTTTCGGGATAATAATCTTTGGTCCAGTTCAGCGATTCTCCAAGAAACTCTGTCTGATGATTCAGATTGGCTTCTGCGCCATATTCTGTCAACATGAATTTCTGATCTGGGTATTTTTCTTCCAAACCTTCAATCCAGCCGTCTATATCCTTGATTTTTTTCTCATACCAACCGAAATATCTGTTCATTCCCTGTATGTCGGCGTTCATATTGACCGGATGTTCGGCATGGCCGTAGCCATTAACCGAGGCTGTATATCTGTCCGGATCTTCCGTTTTGGCCAAGTCGTGCAGAGATTGGGTGAGTTGGGCTGTATAGGCATGCGGTTGATACACCTCATTGTGGAGTCCCCATACATAGATGGACGGATGGTTGAAACTTTGTCTGATCAGTTCCCGGAGTTGCATGTGGGCATTCGCCCATTCTTCACCGGTTACCCGATTGACAAATGGGATTTCGGCCCAAATAATCAATCCCAGACTGTCGCATTTGGAATAAATGTAGTCAGACTGTTGGTAATGGGCAAACCGTACAGTCGTAGCTCCAATATCCATGATGGTTTCCAGGTCGTAATCATGATGCTTGTTTGTGAGTGCGCTTCCTAATTCCCACCAGTCCTGATGGCGCGTGACTCCATACATCGGATAGCGTTCACCATTCAGGAAGAATCCTTTTCCGGCTATAATTTCGAATTTCCGAATGCCGAGCGGTTGGACGATTTCGTCGATTTTTTCTCCGTTCTGATACAAAGTGGCAGTGACTTTATAAAGGTAGGGATCCTTTCGTCCGTTCCATAGATGAGGCTTTTTGACGGTGAAATTGGAAGTGTAACTTTGAATTCCCTGGGCAGATAGATTGATTTCTTTTCGATCTCTTGAAACCATATTTCCTTTGTGATCATATATGGTGTTTTCCAGAACAACTGGTTGTGTGTGTAAGGAGCCGTTGTCGAGTTTAACCTTTACTTTTATTTGAGCAGATTTTTTGCTTACGTCTTTTTGGGTGATGTAGATACCGCTCGAGGCATGGTCTGTAATGGCGATATGGCATTTTTCTGCGACAATCAGGTTGACCGGCCGGTATATACCGCCGTAGACGCCGAAGAGTGTATGGTTGACTGGAATGACATCTGCCCGGGAAGCATTGTCAGCCTTCACCATAATTTCGTTTTCTTCATTGAATTTGATTTCGTTCTGTATTTCACACGCAAAAGCTGAATATCCTCCTTTGTGAGTCATGACCAATTTGCCGTTGACATACACTTCAGCGCAACTTCCCACACCTTCGAAGCGCAGAAAAAGTCTTTTGTCCTTCCAGGCGTTTGGGAAAAAGAAGTTTTTCCGGTAATATGCAGCACCCTGATAGAAGGAATTCACTTTTTGTTGCATGTCAATATTATTCCAGGTATGCGGCAAGTTTACTTCTGTCCACGGGCTGTTCCAAACTTTAGCCATATTCATGGCTTCAGTCGGGAAGGGGCCTTTCTTGAACTGCCATTGATTGTTGAAAGGTAGGATTTCTCGTGCGTTTAATGCGGACAGGCTGCATAGGCATGCCAAGATACAAGTTGTCAGTTTCATATTTTTCTGGTATGATAGATGTTATTTTAAATAGTTCCTGCTTTTTTTGTAAAAGCAATAGTAGGATGAGTTATATTTTCGAATTTCAGTAAATTAGTGTCGGACAAATATAGGATTATTCTTTTAGAATCTGACAAGGGAATCCTCGAAAACTTTTTATTTTAAGTAAATACATTGTTTGGGTTATATTGTTGCAAACAAAAAGAGCTGCAAATCATGCAGCTCTTTGAGTGTATTGGGATAAATTTATCAGCTTTCTTCTTTTTGCGGCAAAGCCGGAAGATCTTTTCTGGGGTTGATGTAGTCCGTAAAATGCCATCTGTTTTCATCAGACCGGTAGTAAGCTTTGAGGTATCTTCCGGGGAAGATGCGTCCGTCTATGGTATACAGATAATCAAAACTCCAGGCCGGCAGGGAATGTATTGCCTGTTGCAGTTGTTTGATTAACCCCTGCTGGTCGCTCGAGAGCTGTTCCGGCAATAGAGGGCTGATGCGCAACAGTCCGTCGTCCTGAATATAACACTACAAGGAAAAGGTTTCCATAAACTTTAAATGGTTCGTTTGCTTTTTGGGAGTCTGTTCACGCTAGCTACGGTTAACGTCGTGAGAAAAGTAGATATATTCATACTTCGTTTTGTCTATCCAATGCGGATGTCCGCTTTCTATTATGATTGGTGATATGGACTCGCTCCGATATATACCGTTTTGGTTGATGTGTTGTTCGGAAACGAGAATTCCTTTTTCGACTTCATAACAGCTGATCTGGGGAGAAACCCAAAAGTTCATATAAGGTTCCGGACGATAAAGCAAATAGAATGTTCCGGAATACCAGTTACAGAATAACGTGCCATAATTGGCTGCCGGAACTTCTGCCCGTATTTTTTGCAACAGCTAAAAACGCGCTGACCAGTAAAAAAACGCGTTTTTTCATCATAACCTTTCTTTTTAGTGGTTAGAAAAGAAGGAATCTTATTTCCTTTTGGTATGCAGTTCGGTTACACGTCGCCAAAGCTCCGGAACCCATTTCTTGATGTTTTCATTATAGTATTCTACTTGCATGACGGAATCGTTTTGCATTTTATAGCGAAGCGTTGATTTGGAATTACCGCTGTTGAGCTCTTTCGAATAGGCATGAAAGTGTAGGGTTTCGGTGAACTCCCCCGGTTTACGGCCATCGTACTCTCCGTAGGCTGTAATTGCGGTCAGTCCTTTACCGTTGTTGATAAACAAAAGGAATGTGCGGTCTACATTGTAGATTTTAAAATTACCGGTTGGGATCCAGGCCATGCGTACAGAATCAATGGGGTAGGGTTGTAGTTGATTCCAAATACCAATCAGCGAAGTTGACTTGTAAAGCGTTTCCTGAGCACCAGCTGTCAGGCAGAAGAAAACAGCTGCAATGAATAAAAATAATTTTTGTTTCATAATATTTTAATTTAAATGGTTAAAGACAATACAAAGTCGTTTGATGATACTTTATTGAATTCTTAGTCTTTTAAGAGTTTAAAGTAATATCAATAAGTGAATTAATAAATGTTTTTAATCCTGTTACAAGTGGCAGATTTAAAATTTATCATATAATAAATTCTATTGTTTATATGAGATTTGTGTTCTCTATTTTAATCTCTGCTAAAGATAGATTTTTTGTGTATAAGAACAAAATATATGCATAGTTTATTCTAGAAAGTGTACTTTGTTATATTAAATACTGTTAAACAATGGCACTTTAAATAAAAAACGCGGTTGCCTCCGGATAATGAGACAACCGCGTTCAACAGGTTTCTTATTTTCTAGCTGTTATTTGTTCAGTTTCCAGCTGAATCCGTCTTTCGTATCTTTGACCTCGAATCCGAGTTCGGCCAGATTGTCGCGAATCCGGTCGCTGGTGGCCCAGTCCTTGGCGGCTTTGGCAGCCATACGCTGCTCGAGCAGCATGTCGACCACTTTGCCAAAAGCCTCTTCGCGGGCTGAATTGCTTCCGGCTTCTGCGCGCAGACCCAAGATGTCGAACACGAACGTGTGGAAAAGCTGACGCAAAGCTTCCAATGCTTCGGCCGAAATAGTCGCCTTGTGGTCGGCAATGGTATTCAGCACGCGGCAAGCCTCGAACAGATGACTGATGAGGATGGGGGAGTTCAGGTCGTCGTTCATGGCATCATAGCATTTGCGGTTGAGCTCCTCTACGAAAGCCATATCGAAGTGTTCGCCGCTACCTTTGGCATCGGACGCACTGAGTTGTTCCAAGGTCTTGACACCGTCCATGAGTCGGGCCAGACCTTTTTCGCTAGCCTGCAGGGCCTCGTTGCTGAAGTCGACCGTACTGCGGTAGTGTGCCTGAAGAATGAAGAAGCGGATGGTCATCGGCGAATAAGCCTGTGCCAGCGCTTCGTGTTCGCCGCTGAAGAATTGAGGCAGGGTGATGAAATTATTCAGACTCTTACCCATTTTCTGGCCGTTGATGGTGATCATGTTGTTGTGCATCCAATAGTTCACCATGTCACTGCCCTGACTGGCTACGGCCTGTGCAATCTCGCATTCATGATGCGGGAACACCAGGTCCATGCCGCCACCGTGGATGTCGAAATGGTTGCCTAAGTATTTACGTCCCATGGCAGTACATTCGCAGTGCCATCCCGGGAAGCCGTTGCTCCAAGGGCTTGGCCAGCGCATGATGTGCTGTGGCTGTGCACATTTCCACAAGGCAAAATCTACCTGATTATGCTTTTCGCTGGTACCGTCCAGTTCGCGTGAATTGTTGATTACATCGTCGAGATTACGGCCGGAAAGCTTACCATAGTGATGGTCGTGGTTGTATTTGTTGACATCGAAATAGACGCTGCCCTGACTTTCATAAGCATATCCGTTGTCCATGATTTCCTTAACGAGTTCGATCTGTTCGATGATGTGCCCGGTGGCATGCGGTTCGATACTGGGCGGCAACACGTTGAGCGCCTCCATGGCGTGATGGAAGCGGTTGGTGTAGTATTGAGCTACTTCCATTGGCTCGAGCTGTTCCAGACGAGCTTTTTTGGCAATTTTGTCTTCGCCTTCGTCGGCATCGTGTTCCAGATGGCCAACGTCCGTGATGTTGCGCACATAACGTACCTTATAACCGATATGCATCAGATAGCGGTAGAGCAGATCGAACGTAATGGCCGGACGGGCATGTCCCAAATGGGCATCACCATAGACGGTCGGGCCGCAAACGTACATGCCGACACGTCCCGGAGTGATCGGTTTGAACTCTTCTTTCTTTCTGGAGAGTGTGTTATATATGATTAGCTTTTGTTCCATGTTGTTGCTGGTTAATGGTTATTGTTTTCTTGATAAGTCGGATCGTCGCCGTTTTCGCGGATCAGGCGAAGCAGTTTCTCGACAGCCTCTTCTGCCGGGATGTTTTTCTCGATGCAAACCTGTTTTTTATAGAGGCTTACTTTGCCCCGGGCTGCGCCGACATAACCGTAGTCGGCATCGGCCATTTCGCCCGGGCCATTCACGATACATCCCATGATACCGATTTTCAGGCCTTTCAGGTGGGCCGTAGCTGCTTTGATCCGGGCAATGGTTTCCTGCAGATCATAGAGCGTGCGTCCGCAACCCGGACAGGAAATGTACTCCGTGCGCGTCGTGCGCAGACGGGCAGCCTGAAGGATGCCGAACGCTGTGCTGTCGACCGTATAAGTATCGAGCGAGCCTGAATTGTGGAGATAAATACCATCGCAGAGTCCGTCGAACAGGAGTGCACCCATGTCGGCGGCACTTTCAATCTGGAAATCCTCACGTTCTTCGCGTGTATGTTCATATTGCTGGAAGATGACGACTGGATTCTCGAGACCGGCACGGGTCAGTTCGTGGATCAGTGCCCGGTGTTCGGCCAGACGGTTCTGGTGGATGCTTTGGGCAATCAGCACCATTTCCGGATGGAATTTCAGGCAGGCACGCACTTCATCGGTGAGTGTACCATAGGTGATAAACAAAAATTTCCGTCGGGCCGGGCAGCCGCCTACAAAAGGCAACATATCAGGTGTGAATGCCGGCCAGGTGCCTGCTTCGCCAGTCCAGATATCTGCGTCGACAATATAGTCGGACGGTTCGCGCCGTTTTTTTCCCGGCAGATCTCGGCCGCAATAGATGTAGTCCGGCTGCAAATCCGGATTTCGTTCTGTTTGCTGCTCTGTTACTTCCGATTGTTGGCTCATCCGGTCGGCAATAACTACCGGAACCTGTTCGCCACCGATATTGCCTACCGGCTTGGTCTTTCGGCGGCAGGGAGCAACATAGTCGAAGTCTTCGGCCGGAAGTCCCGGTACGGGAGCATGTCCGGCACGGCGCAATACGTAATCAACTAATTTACGAGCTACCGGAATTTCGGCTTCGGGCGCTTCGCTAAGCGATACGCGAATGGTATCGCCGATGCCGTCGGCCAAAAGAGCACCGATGCCTACGGCGCTCTTAATCCGGCCATCTTCGCCATCGCCCGCTTCGGTGACACCCAAATGGATAGGGTAGTGCATGTCCTCACGTTCCATAACTTCGACCAGAAGTCTTACGCTACGTACCATGACTACCGTGTTGCTAGCCTTGATGGATATGACTACGTCATCGAATTTTTCCCGTCGGCAGATACGCAGAAATTCCATACAGCTCTCTACGATACCTTCGGGCGTGTCGCCATAACGGCTCATGATGCGGTCGCTGAGCGAACCATGGTTCACTCCGATACGCAGAGCTGTATGGTTTTCCCGACAGATATTCAGCAAGGGAATGAAGCGCTCTTCTATCTTGCGAAGTTCGCCGGCATATTCTTCGTCGGTATATTCCAAATGTTTGAAAGTACGTGCCGAATCAGTATAATTGCCCGGGTTGATACGGACTTTTTCTGCATAAAGAGCGGCTACTTCGGCTACTTTGGGATTGAAATGCACATCGGCAACAAGGGGGACATTGCATCCGGCCGCGCGTACTGCTGCATTGATTTCTTTCAAATTTTCAGCTTCTCGCACGCCTTGTGTGGTCAGCCGTACGTATTCTCCGCCGGCTTCAGCGATGCGCAGTGTCTGTGCAGCGCTTCCTGCTGTGTCGAGTGTAGACGTGTTGGTCATGCTTTGGATCCGGATCGGATACTCGCCGCCAAGCGGTGTCTCGCCGATATGTACTACGTTGGTTCGGCGCCGGTTATAAATGAAGAATCCCATGGCTGTAATCCTCCTGTTTAGTTACACTTGAAGTTATATTTCACTTCGGCCAGATCCTGATTGGCTTTTACAATTTTATCTTTCAGACGTTCTTTATAGGCAGCCAGTCGGGCTGATACTTCCGGATTGGCTGCAGCAACAAACTGTGCGGCCAGAATGCCAGCATTGAGTGCTCCGTTGACGCCTACAGTTGCTACTGGAATTCCGGGAGGCATCTGAACGATGGAAAGAAGTGCGTCCAGACCGTCGAGCATACCTTTGATGGGTACTCCAATTACAGGAACCGTGGTATTTGCAGCGATAACCCCCGGCAAGGCTGCCGCCATTCCGGCACCGGCGATAATGGCTTTGATGCCGCGGCCTTCTGCCTCACGGGCAAAAGTTTCTACTTCTGCAGGTGTACGATGAGCTGAAAGCGCATTGATTTCGAACGGGATTTCCATCTCGTCGAGGAACTTAGCTGCTTTTTCCATAACAGGCAGATCGGATGTACTGCCCATAATGATGCTGATGATAGGTTTCATATTAGTTCTTATTTTATGGTTTGATTTTAATATTTAATTTCTGTATTTTGTCGGTTTTATAGTCCAAAGAAAACCGGAACCGGAAGCAATATACCCCAAAAACCGCAGATTATTCCAACAAGTGTTCCGGCTAAAACTTGTCCTAAGGAATGTTGGCGGAGAATCATACGGCTACTGTCGACTGCTCCGGCAATAAGTAGTGCCAGGCAGAGCCACATTACCGGATTGAACATGAAAATCAGGGAAAAGGCAAGTAGTGCTCCAATGGCGCCACCTGCACCGGCTGCATGTGTACTGATTTTCCAGAATATATTGATTAAGGCACAGGAAACCTGTATCAACAGGGCTCCCATGATAATACCACCCATATATCGGGGCATGTGAAGTGACTCGAGTGTGTAGAGACATGCCATATAGGAAATGATTGATATAATATAGGGCACGGAACGGTTTTCACGGTGATTCAGGTGAAGCCGTTGCCAACCTTTCAACTTACGGTAGGCGAAGATTGTGATTTGTGGAGTCAGGATGGTATAAGCATAAATCAAAAGCAATACCTCGCCTTTGTAGGCCAAAGGCAACAAGCGTAGGTACGTACAGGCAAAAAGCGCTATAAATCCTACAACTGGCAGGTAAAAAGGCCGGAAAATCGTTGAAAGGATTCGGGCCATGCGTATGATAGTACGGTCGAAATTCATTGTCGTCTAAGTCGTGCTACGGGGATTCCCAATTGTTCGCGGTATTTGGCTACGGTGCGGCGTGCTATCGGATAGCCTTTTTGAGCCAGGCCCGTAGCGAGGGCATCGTCGCTTAATGGTGTCTCTTTATTTTCGTTTTCGATGAGTTCACGAAGTGCTGCATGTATTTTTCGGGTGGCTATTTCTTCGCCTTCTGGTGTGATGTAGGCATCACTGAAAAACCATTTCAACGGATAAGTTCCGAAATCGGTCTGTACGTATTTTGATGCCGTGGCACGTGATGTTGTAGAAATATCCAATCCTGTGCGGTTGGCAACATCTTTCAGAATCATCGGGTGTAATGTCGCTTCATCGCCACTGATGAAAAAATCTTCTTGAAGATCAACGATTGCCTGCATGGTCGACAGAAGTGTTTGCCGTCGTTGTCTGATGGCCTCGATAAATGCTTGCGCTTTTTCAATTTTCTGGCGGGCATAGATCACGGCTTCTTTTTCCGCACGGCTCAGCTTGTTGCCTGGTTGTGCATTTTCTGCGATGCGTGCAAAAGCAGGACTTATGGACAACCCCGGAATTTCACCTTGACACAACATGACTTCCGGACTGCCACCCGCAGGTGTGGTGACTATAAAGTCGGGTGTAATGGCATTCATTCCATGGTCATTCTCGGCATCGGCGCCTAAGGCTGCTCCCGGACGTGGATTCAGTTTCCGAAGCTGATTCTGAAGATGTTGTGTTTGTTCAGAAGTCAGATGCAGGCGACGACTGATTTTGTCCCAACGGTTGTGTGTAAATTCATCAAAAAGATCCTGAATGGTTTGCCGTTGTAACGCTCTGTCATTTGGAGAAATATTTTTGCGGCGAGCAATTTGTATCAGCAGACATTCTTGTAAATCCCGCGCCCCGATGCCGGCTGGCTCCAATCGGGCCTGTAAAATTTCAAGTGCCTGTTCCAGCACTGACATATCGATTGGAGTGGCATGATAAACTTCGAGCTCGTCAGCCAAGGAACGTAAGGGCTTACGTAGGATACCGTCGGGATCGAGTGAACCGATGATGTATTCTGCGGCAGGACGAAGTTTTTCTGATAAATCCATTTCCGCTAATTGTTCGGTCAGCGCTTCATAAAATGTCGGGGCATAAGCAGGCCGTTCGGGTAACGTTGTATTTGAATCGGCTGATATATTGGACTGGTTCAGCAAGTAGGGGGGAACTTCGTCTGCCGAGCTATAGTCGGCCAAGGCTTGTTTTAATTGTTCACCAGGTGCTGTTCCATATAAGGATTCCAGATCTGCATATCGCTCAGCACTGTCATCGACATCATAATTTTCGTCTGTTTCATTATCTGATGCCGTATCGGCAGATGATCCAAATGAATCAAAATTATTGTCTTCTGTTTCGGCGGTTGCCGAAGCTGTTGTTGACGCTGATCCACAAGATTCTTCGAGGGCGCCATTTTCCATCATTTCATTTTCTACCCGTTGTTCTAATTGTGCCAAGGGCATTTCAAGCAAACGTGCCTGTAGAACTTGTTGTGGTGACAAGGTCTGGGTTTGCTGAAGAGTTTGGGTTTGTATGATCTTTTGTGGCATAGTTTGAATCTAATTGCTATAGGTTACAAAAATACATGATATTTTTCAAATACAGCCATCACCAGGAAGAAAAAATAAAATAAGCTGTATTGTATGGTTAATTGTGGTATGATTTTTGTAGTATATGCAAAATCCATGCTTCCCTTCATGTGGATTTGCAAGGGAAACATGGATTTTTTAGCTCTAGAGGCTGGTTATGCTTTTTATTATTGATGTTTTATCAAAGCAAAATCAAGCTGTTTCTTTTCCAGATTAGCACGGGCTACTTTGATCCGTACAGGGTCGCCCAATGAATAGCGGTGATGATTCTTGCGCCCCCATAGGCAATAATTCTTTTCATCAAATTCATAGTAGTCGTCATCCAAATCACGGAGAGGTACCATTCCTTCGCATTTGTTTTCATTGATTTCTACGTAAAGACCGAATTCTGTGACACCACTAATTGTTCCGTCAAATTCTTCACCTAGCTTGTCACTCATGAATTCAACCTGTTTGTATTTGATGCTGGCACGTTCGGCACTGGCAGCTAATTGTTCCATTTGGCTGCTATGTTCGCATAATTCTTCATATTTGTCGCGACTGACAGAACGCCCTCCTTCATTATATCGGGTCAATAAGCGATGCACCATGAGGTCTGGATACCTGCGGATTGGAGAGGTGAAATGTGTATAATAATCAAATGCCAAACCATAGTGTCCGATATTGTGAGTACTGTAGCGGGCTTTCATCATGGCCCGTAACGAAACTGTTTCGATTAGATTCTGTTCCTTCTTACCCCGAACTTCTTCGAGCAGATGGTTCAAACCACGACTTATCTCAGTCTTAGTTCCTGAAGTTTTGAACTTGTAACCGAATTTAACTACGAAATCACTGAGATTCATCAGTTTGTTTGGATCCGGAAGGTCGTGGATACGATATGGAAATGTCTTGGCCGTCTTGTTTTTAGGTACTTTTCCAATACTTTCGGCAACAGTACGGTTGGCCAGTAGCATGAATTCCTCAACCAGTTTATTGGCATCTTTGGCTACTTTGAAATAAACGCTCAACGGTTTCCCTTTCTCGTCAATGTCAAAACGGACTTCGCAACGGTCGAAATTGATGGCTCCATTTGCCATTCGCTTTTGACGCAATTGCTTGGCAATGCGATTTAGTGTAATGAGTTCTTCTTTAAAATGCTCTGTTGGTATGGCATTGGGAGTAGCAGGTATGGCATGTCCGGAGATTGTCTGATAGTCTTCTGGAGATGCTTCTCTGTTCTTCTCGAGTAATTCCTGCACTTCTTCATAAGTAAAGCGGCGGTTGCTGCGAATTACGGTATGTGCCAGGTGCCATTTCAGAATGTCTCCTTGTTCGTTCAGATCAAATATGACACTATAGGCCAGTTTATCTTCGTCCGGACGAAGGGAACAAATATAGTTGCAAAGTTTTTCCGGAAGCATGGGAATTGTTCTGTCTACAAGATAGATACTAGTCGCCCGTTTGACTGCTTCTTTGTCGATGATACTGCCTTCTGTGACATAATGCGACACATCTGCAATGTGCACACCAACTTCCCAAATGCCTTCGCCTTTTTTACGGATAGAAAGGGCGTCATCGAAGTCTTTGGCATCATATGGGTCGATTGTAAATGTGGTGACTGTACGCATATCTTCACGACGGCTGATTTCTTCAGGAGTAATATCGGCACTGATATGGTTGGCAGCTTCTTCTACTTCTTTCGGATAGTCATAAGGTAACCCGTATTCGGCTAATATGGCGTGCATTTCCGTATTGTTGTCTCCGCTTTTACCCAGGATGGCTAATACTTTTCCGATTGGGTTCTTGGCGTCTTCTGGCCATGAAGTGATGGTAACAATTGCTTTATCTCCTGTCTTTCCGCCTTTCAAGGCGTTTTTAGGGATGAAAATGTCGTTTGCCAAGGTACGGTCTTCTGTCAGAAGAAAAGCAAAATCACGGCTGACTTTCAGATTTCCGACAAAATTCTTTTTGCTGTGTTCTAGGATTTCCGTGACTTGCGCTTCGCGTACATGATGTTTCCTTCTGGCCAAAAGAGTGATTCTTACACGATCTCCATTCATGGCATGGGCGGAATTTCGTTCTGCGACAAGAATTGGTTCGCCACCATCATCGGGTATAACGGTATTTTTTCCGTTGGCCTTTCGTTGGAATGTTCCTTCAAGTACATGACCTTTGGTGTTGAGCGTATAAGTATTCTTCTCTTTTTCTACGATATAGTCATCTAAAGCCAGATCTTGGAGTACATCCAGACAAAGCATTTTAGCCGGATGTGTTGTCAGATTAAGTTCGCGAAAAATCCGTTTGACATCGAAAAGTTCAGAGGGATTTGTTTGGAATAGTGGGAGCAGCATTTTCAGCAGTTCCTTTTTCTTGAGGTGTTTTACCCCTTTTTTTCCTGATTTTCCCATAATGGTATTTTTTTAGATTGTATGTTTCTTTTAAGTTCATGCAAATAAAGCAAATTTATGGATATATGCTTTGTTTTTTCCAATTTAATTTATTTGAAAGTTTGTATCTTTGCGCTACTGATAAAAATTTTCTGTCATTTAGATGGATTGTTTTGCAGATAGCGGTTTATAGTATAATAAGTAAGATTGTGACTTGAATAATTATGAAACGAAATGCTGAAATTGATCGGGAAAAAGAAATTTATAAAGTGACTTTATGGGGAAGTTTGATCAATTTACTTTTGGTCATTTTTAAATTTATAGCCGGATTTCTTGGGAACAGTGCTGCCATGATCGCTGATGCCGTGCATTCTTTGTCGGATTTTGCAACAGATGTGGCCGTCATGTTGTTTGTCCGTATGTCCAGTAAGCCTCAGGATAAGGGGCATGATTATGGACATGGCAAATATGAGACTTTGGCAACAGCCATTATTGGTATAGCATTGCTGGCTGTCGGATGCGGCATCTTGTGGAATAGTGTGAACCAGATCTATTTCGTGTGGAAAGGCGGTGTGATTCCTGCTCCTGGAACATTGGCTCTTTGGGCAGCATTGATTTCTATTCTGATGAAAGAAGTTGCTTTTCAATTTACGGCTTATGTTGGTAGAAAGGTAAATTCGCAGGCTGTTGTTGCTAACGCTTGGCATCATCGCAGTGATGCTTTTTCTTCTATAGGAACGGCTTTAGGAATCGGTGGAGCTATTTTCTTGGGGGAGGATTGGCGTATTCTGGATCCGATAGCAGCTTTTGTAGTCAGTTTGTTTATTTTGAAAGTTTCATTAGAGTTGTTAAAGAGCAGTGTGGATGAACTGACTGAAAGCTCATTACCAGAAGATGTGGAAGTCGAAATTGGTGAATTAGTGGCTCAGGTTCCGGAGGTCAGTGGCTTGCATAATTTACGGACACGTCGGATAGGCAACCATTATGCCATAGAAATGCATGTTCGTATGGATGGAAATCTGTCATTATTCGAAGCGCATTGCAAATCATCATATATTGAGCGGCTCTTAAAAGATAAATTCGGAGCGGATACGCATGTCGGGATTCATGTAGAGCCGATTAAAAAGGATGGGCGTTATGCTGAGGAATGTAAACATTGTGTTTGTCATAAATGACCATGTTTTTTATTTAGAGATTGTAGGGGTTTTGGGAAGTTTTTGCGTTATTTAAAAACTGAAACCTATTCATTTGATTAATATATGATGTAGTATGAAAATATTAGTAACGGGAGCAAGTGGCTTTATCGGGAGTTTTATTGTAGAGGAAGGTTTAAGACGGGAAATGGCTGTTTGGGCCGGGATGCGTCCTTCCAGCAGTAAAAAATATCTTGGACAAGATAAACTTCAGTATGTAGAGCTTGATTTTTCACATCCGGATGTCTTACGAAAGCAATTGACCGATTTTAAGAACAAAGAAGGTAAATGGGATTATATTGTTCATGCAGCCGGTGCAACAAAATGTTTGCATAAAGAAGACTTTTTCAGAACAAATTATGACGGAACACGTCATTTTGTCGAAGCACTTGTGGCTTTGGATATGATTCCTGAGCGTTTTGTCTTTATCAGTTCGCTAAGTGTTTATGGAGCGATTCGGGAGGCGCCTTGTTCTTTTGCTGTAGGAAAACAAAATGAGATGGGTTGGATTTATGCTCCAATTCAGGATACTGATATTCCAGCTCCCAATACGGCTTACGGACAAAGTAAACTTAAAGCAGAACAGTATCTCAAGTCACTGCCAGATTTTCCTTATGTAATTTTGAGACCGACAGGGGTGTATGGACCGCGTGAAAAAGATTATTTTTTGATGGCACAAAGTATCCAGCGGCATACGGATTTTTCTGTTGGTTTCCGTCCTCAGGAAATTACCTTTGTTTATGTTCTCGATTTGGTACAAGCAGTTTTCTTGTCTTTAGAAAAACCGGTAACAGGGAAGGCTTATTTTATCAGTGATGGTGAAGTATATAACAGTAGGACATTTAGTGATTTGATTCAAGCGGAATTGGGGAATCCTTGGGTTCTTCATATTAAGGCTCCTGTGTGGTTTTTACATGGCGTTTGTTCTGTTTGTGAGTATGTAAACAAGTGGTTAGGAAAAGCAGGAACGTTGAACAATGATAAATTCCACATCCTGAGACAACGTAATTGGCAGTGTGATCTGGAGCCTGCAAGAAAAGAGTTGGGATACCAGCCTCAGTATTCTTTGAAAAAAGGTGTTCAAGAGACAATTGCCTGGTATAAGAAGGAAGGTTGGTTATGAATTTGTGGAAATTAATACGTCAAACGACTTTTCGGGAGAAAGAACCTGCTAAGGGATTGTTGGTAATGGAGTGGCTTTGTTTGGGTTATATGATGCTGACGGCCTTGCTTATACTTATCTTTTGGCAGAAGATGGATCATCCGATGGGAATGATCTATGACCGTTTATGGATTTTGGGTATACTTCTGGTTCTTTGGGGAATATATCGTATGTATCCCTGTCGTTTATTGCGATTTATACGGATCTCCGTACAAATGTTTATGCTTCAGGTTTGGTATCCGGAAACCTACGAATTTAATCGTATGTTTGATAATTTAGATTATTGGTTTGCAAGTCTGGAGCAAGCTATATTCGGATGTCAACCAGCTTTGTTATTCGGGCAGGTATGTTCGGAGCGTATATTCAGTGAAGCTTTTAATCTGGGATACTTCTCTTATTATCCGATGATGCTTGTACTGATGTCTTTTTATTTTTTATACAGGTATAAAGAATATGAGGAAGCTTCATTTATATTGATGTGTTCTTTCTTCTTGTATTATTTTATATATATGTTCTTACCAGTTGCCGGACCACAATATTATTTTCAGGCAGTTGGGGTTGAATGGATAAAAGTGGGAATATTCCCTAAATTAGGAACTTATTTCAGTAATAATATGGATATGTATCCTGCTCCAGGAGATTCTTCTGGTTTCTTTTATCAACTGGTGACGAGTGCGCAGGGATTTGGTGAACGACCGACTGCGGCTTTCCCAAGTTCACATGTTAGTATTACAGTCATTATGTTGTTATTGGCATTCCGTACATCAAAGCGTATGGGATTTTTGCTATTACCGTTTAGCTTGCTTTTGTTTGGTGCAACGGTATATGTACAGGCTCACTATGTGATTGATGCTATAGCTGGTTTTATTACAGCTTTTCCGGTTTATTTTTTGACCCGTTGGATGTATCGGAATTGGTTCTCAAATATTTATTCACAAGATTGTCCGCTGTGTTGGACCTGCAAAAAATAATTATTCAGAACTGCGTTGGAGAAATGCTATAATATGATAAAAGTCAGTTGATAAAGTAAAAATAATATCCAACCCTCCTTAAATGTTAGGTATATGGTATTTGGGGAGAGTTGGATATATTTAATTTCTATGTGTTTGTTATTCAGACTTGCTGAAATCTTATTTTCTGGAGTATGTCATTCCTTTGGCAACAGTGATTTGAGTGGGTTCCGTACTCCCTTGTGGCTGGTTAAGAATGCCTTTGCGGAACCAAAATTTAAATACATATCCAATCGTACAGGAAGATGGTTGGCATCATCTGTTACATAAAAAGTGACAACTTCTTTTTCTTTTCCTTTCTTATATTCAACGAAAGAAAATACGAGACATCGGAAGGTTTCTCCTGTTTCTTCAACAGTAAACTTTTCTTTTCCTCTGTAAATAAGGGTTTCATTTTTTACTTTACCGCCATCAGCCATTAAAAACTTGATTTTTTGATTAATCTTATAATTTTGAGGATCAAATGAGCGGGCACGTAGTAACATACTTACCATATCATAGATACATTCGTCGCTTGTACGTTCGTTTATGGTAATTTCATTCTGATGATTTTTGTATTTTTGTTTTATTTGGCTTTTTCCATCAGGATAATTATACCATACTTCATCGACTTTATAACGATCACCTTCTAGTGCTCCCTTGCGATAATAACGTGGAGCCATGTCTTGACTGACGATACTGATTAGTGTATCTCGCATGACAAAAAACTTGTCTATTCGTTTGTTTGTTCTTGTTATCAAATCGCATTGATAAGCAGGTGCTCCTTGATATTTGGTGTCTTTTATGGTCAAGCTGGCAGATCCGGCTGTGATCCAGATGAATTTCCAGTTGAAATAAAGTTTGTAGTTCAACGATTCACCTGCCTGAAAAGCGAAGTTTTCTGCCGTACATTGACTTCTAGCTGTTTGTCCGAGCAGAATAATTAGACCAATAAACGCAATAATTTTTTTCATTGGCTTATTTGTTTAGATTTTTATAATATTCCGCGTTTCTGTTCTTGATGGTTTTTTCCTTATCTGGTTTTTGTTTGGTTATTTCCAAAGGTTTCTGTTTTACTAAAGGAATACCTCTGACATCCCATTCTTGTTCCAGTTCCATTCTGACTGTAACGGGGAGTGGTTTCGGAAAATAGAACACTTCTTCTGCTTGCTGTCCTTGTTCAAAGTTCCCTATATCCCATTTCCCATTTCCGTTTCTATCCAAAAACATTCTTACATAATAAGTACCAGGATTAAGGAAGAAGAAATCAGCTCTGTTGTTGACAGCTTTTACTGTTTTGACAACCTTGTCGGAATTATTTAGTAATTGTACGACAGCGTTACTGTCAGTTTTAGCTAAATCTAGTCGTATAAAGATAGCACCAAAAGATTCCAAAGGTTTTACCTGGAATTTATTGTCTATTTTATTGCTTTCTTTTCCAAATATATTGATAAATGCAGCAGTATCAGCTACAAATTGGTATTGTTGGTTAGGACGCCACTCTGCGTAGAGCTGAAAACTCTTGATATCATGTTTTGAAGGTACGAACAAGTATGGTTCATCAACCCACAATGTGTCTACTTTCTTTTTAAATGATATTTTACTACTATCTATGTGGAGAATAGGTTCGGTAAATGTTAAGGTGACATTCTGATCTGGAGCTAAACTACCAGCAGGAAAAACTTTTGCTGCCATGTATTCTTTTGGCAATGGGGGAATGGAATCATATTGTTTTCCATTTTTGTTTTCGTCTTTTTTACGATTACGGCGTAATTTTTGCTTGTATTCTTTTTCCCATTCTTCTTGTTTTTTTTGCCGTTCTTTTGCTAGTTTTTCTCTAGATACTTTTGCCGAGAGTTCGAGAGTGTCTGTTTTAGATACAAGATTTCCGAGAGTATCCGTATCCAAATAGGTTAGGGCAAAATGGAGTGTGTCCTTATTAGCTACAAGCGTGTCTTGAATCCAATAGGTCAAGGTGTCGTTATGGATGGAATGTTCGAGTAAAAACGCTTTTTCCGCATTAAAGTTGAAACCTCGGATTGAAGGAAGTGTATCGGAAGGTGCCGTAAAATATATGGAAAAACGGTCCGGAAATGGACGTTCTATTTTGAGCAGATGTAATTCGGCAATAGATTCCTGAAATGCTTTTAATACGATATCATCAGGATAATAGTGTGTATATGGAACTGATATGATGCTATCTATATGTGTAGAATCTTTCCATATGGTATCATAACGGATATCAGGAGCGGAACTAGGAATGATAATTGTTGTATCGAAGGCAATCTGTTCTGCTTTTTGGTTATACATGAAATTACCATCCATGTCGGCTAGCGCATAGATACGGTATGATCCAGGTGCAATACCTTTGATGGTGAATTTTCCACTACCATTAGTTCTTGCCACTCGTTCCATACCTTTAGTTTGAAATAAACTGTCTTCTTTACCCGAATATAAGCCAACCAGGATACCTTTGATTGGCTCTAAGTTTGAAGCATCTAGTACAGTCCCGGATACTTCCATTGTATCAATTGTTGCACCAGTAGAAAATGAGTATGTAAATTGTCCTAACGGATTTCCTTCATTGTTGTCTACAATAGCATCGGCAAAGTCAATCGTATATGTTGTATTCTCTTTGAGTGTATCAAAGAGTTCAACCGTGATACGTTTTCCGTAAGTACGGACGTCGGGCATTTCAAGTTGTGGTGGAGAGAAAACGATCTTCTCCGACGCGTTCTCTATTTTTATATATTCATTAAAGGTAATGTTTATTTTTTTCTTATTATTATTGGTCGTTTTGTCTAATGGGCTACAATAGAGCACTTTAGGAGGCGTCTCGTCATAAGGTCCTCCTTGTGGGTTACCAATACTTGCACATGCTCCTGTCAAAATCAGGGCAAATAGGAATATGAGTATATAGGACGTGGTTTTCCTCATTTTATTCTTGATTCATTGAGATAATTTCGTCAATATAATTTCTAGTGTTACTTAAACGTGGGACTTTGTGCTGACCTCCAAGTTTTCCCTTCATTTTCAACCAGTCATTAAATAAACCTTTTCTAGCTGGAATGATTTCCAGTTTTTGTAGCGTGATATCTTTATAACGTTTCGCTTCGTAGTCTGAGTTAATTTCTTGTAGGGATTGGTCAAGTATATCTCTGAATTTTTCGAGGGAATCCGGTGCTTTGGCAAACTCAATAACCCATTGATGACTACACTTGCCTTGTTCGTTCATATATATAGGAGCTGCTGTGTAGTCAGAAATTTGTGCTCCTGTCTTTTCACAGGCTATTGCGAGCCCTTTTTCTGCATTGTCAACGATTAATTCTTCTCCAAAAGCATTGATGAAAAATTTTGTTCGTCCGGTGATAATAAATTTATAAGGATCTTTTTGTGTAAATTTAACTGTATCACCAATCATATAGCGCCATAATCCACTTGTGGTACTGATCATCATTGCATAATTTTTTCCTGTTTCAATACCCCATAATGGTACGATATTTGGATTCGGATTTTCTAGTTCATCCATTGGAATAAATTCATAGAATACTCCATAATCAATCATGAGTAGCATAGCCGGATCATTAGGGTCATTTTGAAGGCCAAAAAATCCTTCACTTGCATTATAAGTTTCCATATAATGCATGTTGGGACTGGTGATGAGTTGTTTGTACTGTTCCCGATAGGGTGTGAAAGCTACACCTCCATGGAAAAAAACCTCAAGATTAGGCCATACTTCTTCCAGATGTTGTTTTCCAGTAATTTCCATCACGCGTGTAAGTACTGAAAGCATCCATGAGGGGACCCCACTGATATTTGTTACATTTTTGTGGATAGATTCGCGGGCAATGCGGTCTCGTTTTATTTCAAAATCGCTAAGTAGAGCAGTAGACTTTTTGGGAACTCTCATGCAATTGACTATAGGGTTTATGTTTTCTATAAGAATTGCACTAAGATCACCGACAAGACTGTTCTGAAGATTATAATTTGGTGCGTGACTACCACCAAGAATAAGGGCTTTACCATCAAAGATACGACTTTTGGGCGTATTTCTTAAATATAAAGCAACGGCATCTGTTCCACCTGCATAATGAGTATCATGCAAACCTTGTTTACTAACAGGAATGAATTTACTTTTATCATTGGTTGTACCAGACGATTTTGCATACCAACGTACTTGTCCTGGCCAAAGGATGTCTTTTTCTCCGTGGCGCATCCGGTCAATATAACTTTTTAATTCTTCATATGTATTTACCGGAGACGTTTGAGCAAATTGAGTGTAATTTTGTACAGTCGAGAAATTATGATGTTTCCCCCACTCAGTTTGTTTACCATTGGCAATCAGTTTTTTTAGAACCTGATTTTGTATTATTTCTGCATGATTATTGTATGCATCGATCTTGTTCTGTCGAGATTCGAATAGTTTTCTTGTAATAGATGTTATGCTCATCATTTTCTTTCATAGAATTTCTTTGTTCTGCAAAAATAACGTAAAGTTTGCAGATAATCGAACTTTCTACAATTTTTTAATGATGAGCTTATTTTATGTTCAGAACAAGTTTATGATTCTTGTTCTTCTTCAAAAGCGGCTGCTTCAGCTGCTGCAATAATTTCTTCTTTGCTAAGCTTTTTAGGCGATACCCTTATGTCGGAAAGATCAAAGTCTATTGGTGTTGCTTTGTTTTCTTTCTTATTTTCTGTTTCAGGTTGTTTCTTTATTTCTTCTTCAGGTATCTTTGTTTCCGGAACGACACATAGTGGATTCTCTTCCATTGCTGTCCGTTTGGATTTTGCAGAGAATATTGTTTCTACAAACGATGGCTTTTTGAGCATCTCAAGTGTTTCCTTGGCGGCAGATTGTTGGCTTTCTTTTTTTGAATAGCCTGTACCGTTTCCACATTTTATACATTCTATCTCAATTTGAGTATAAAATATGGGTGAATTTCCGTCTGCAGCTTTTTGATCTAGTAATTTAAATTCTAGATTTACTTTATTTTTCTGGCTCCATTCAATTAGCTTACTCTTAAAGTTAACTTCTTTATAAGCCATTTTATCCACACTGATTAAATGTTCCAGAATTCTGTTTTTCATGAAACGCATACAATGTTCATAGCCATAATCAAGATATATGGCTCCAATCAAAGCTTCAAATGCGTTTCCGCACATGTTATTGTTATGTGAAGCTGTAGAGTGTGAAGAAAATTTTATCAGCTTGTCAAGACCGATGTCTACTGCAACTTTATTCAGTGTTTCTCGTTGCACAATTTTACTGCGAGCATTTGTCAGGAATCCTTCTCGTTTGCCTTCAAAACGTCTGTATACGACATCGCCAACTATTGCATCCAGAATCGCATCGCCTAAGAATTCTAAGCGTTCATTATTAAGCCATTTACCTTCTTCACTTTTTATAGAAGACGATTTGTGCAATAGTGCTTGTTTGTATAAACTTATATTTTTGGGATAGAATCCCAAAATCTTATAAAAATAAGAATAAAGCTCCTTTTCTTTTCTAAAAGGGAGCTTTATTCTTTCTATAATGTTTGAATGAAACACAATTATTCAGCGTATTTCTTAAAAATTACACATGCATTGTGACCTCCGAAACCGAATGTATTACTCAAAGCAGCACGTACAGTACGTTTTTGAGCCTTGTTGAATGTAAAATTCAAATCATAGTCGATTTCTGGATCTTTATCCTCTTCGTCGTGATTAATGGTAGGAGGAATAATATCATTCTGTACGGCCAATACGCTAGCCATTGCCTCTACTGCACCAGCAGCGCCGAGAAGATGTCCCGTCATAGACTTGGTAGAACTGATATTTAATTTATATGCATTTTCTCCAAACAAAGCTTTGATTGCTTTGGCTTCAGAGATATCGCCTACAGGAGTTGATGTTCCATGAACATTGATATAGTCTATGTCGGCAGTAGTCAGACCTGCATCTTCCAATGCATTTTGCATAACTAATATTGCACCTAATCCTTCCGGATGTGATGCTGTAATATGGTAAGCATCAGCAGACATACCGGCACCAACCATTTCTGCATAGATCTTTGCTCCACGTGCTTTTGCATGTTCTAATTCCTCAAGAATCAAACATCCAGCACCTTCACCGATAACGAAACCGTCACGGCTTGCGCTGAATGGACGAGAAGCATGCGTCGGATCATCATTACGTGTTGATAATGCTTTCATGGCATTGAATCCACCAACACCAGCAGGCCATACACCTGCTTCTGCACCACCACTGACAATCATGTCGGCTTTACCCAAACGAATCAGGTTAAAAGCGTCGGCTACTGCATTGGTTGATGATGCACACGCTGAGGTCGTACAATAGTTGGGACCATGGAAACCATACATGATAGAAATATGTCCAGCTGCAATGTCTGCAATCATTTTAGGAATAAAGAATGGATTATATTTAGGACCCTGTTCTTTTCCGTTAATTGCATAATAACCGGCTTCTTCTTCAAAAGTGTGGATTCCACCTATTCCTACACCATAAATAACGCCAATACGGTTCTTATTAGCCGTTTCTAAATTCAGTCCACAGTCTTCAATTGCCATCTTTGCAGAAGCAATAGCGTACTGGGTATATAAATCCATCTTGCGAGCTTCTTTACGATCAATGTAATCGCTTACATTGAAGTTCTTAACTTCGCAAGCAAACTGTGTTTTGAATTTAGAGGCGTCAAAATGCGTAATAGGACCTGCACCGCTTACGCCCTCAAGCATATTCTTCCAAGTTTCCTCAGCAGAATTTCCTAAAGGAGTAACCGCTCCAAGTCCTGTTACTACAACTCTCTTTAATTCCATTATAGTTGATTAAAGGAATATTATTTAGCGTTAGCCTCGATGAAAGAGATAGCGTCGCCTACAGTAGCGATTTTCTCAGCCTGATCATCAGGGATTGTAACGTTGAATTCCTTTTCCAATTCCATGATCAATTCTACTGTATCCAGTGAATCAGCGCCCAGATCGTTTGTGAAACTAGCTGTTGGAACTACTTCTGACTCATCAACACCCAACTTATCAACGATAATTGCTTTTACTCTTGCTTCGATTTCAGACATAATTATAAGTTTTAAATTATTAATATAGATAATACTTGCTTGTTTTTCACTGCAAAGGAACGATTTTTTATTTGTATATGCAAATGTTTGTGGAAATAATTGCATTAAAACTGCACAAATATATGAATTTTGTGCATAAAAACTTCTTTATTTAATCGTCATACTGTTCTCTACGTAGTGGATAATTCCCGCGAAGTTCTTCAAAATGTTCCGGATGTTGTTTGAGTAGTTCACTGTCTCTATATGGATTATACAGGCTAAGCGCCAGTTCTTTTGGGGTTGGAGTATATCCGGCTTTAAAAGGACTTGTCAGAGAGGGCGGATTGATGCTGATGTTTACCTTGATTTTAAAAAAGTTACAAACAGCTTCAATAGCCATTCTTGAAGCGTTAGCTTTACCATCTGCTGAGTATCCTGCTATATGTGGTGTTCCTATATACGTTTTTTTTAGCAATTCCAGATTTATGTCCGGTTCATTTTCCCAAGTATCAATGATGGCCTCTCTGATCTGTCCTTCATTGATTGCTTCCAATAGTGCCGTATTATCGACTACTTCTCCTCGACTGGTATTGATAATGACAGGGCGTTGTTTCAGATTCGCGAAGAATTTTTTGTCTGCCAAATGATACGTTGGCCATTGTCCATTTCGTATTAAAGGTGTATGAAAAGATATAATGTCACACTGTTCCATAATATCTTGAAGTGAACAATATGTTGTCGTATTTTCTTTATGTCCAGCCATACTTTGCATCTTTGGCGGATCATTTAAGAGAACAGTTACCCCCAATGGGGATAATGCTGCTTGAACAGCCGTACCGACATGTCCTGCTCCAACAAGGCCGATTTTTAATTGATTTAATTGGTAACCTTTTTCTTTTTCTAACAGTAGAAGGCTAGCCTGAACGTATTGGCCAACAGATTTTGCGTTACATCCGGGACAGTTACTCCATTGAATACCGGCTTTTTCCAGATAATCTGTATCCAAATGATCATAACCGATTGTTGCAGTAGCAATGAATTTGACTTTACTGTTTTTCAGGAGTGATTCATCGCATCGTGTACGTGTACGAATAATTAAGGCGTCGGCATCGCGTATATCGTCGTTTTGAATATCTGAACCTTTAATATAAACAACTTCGTCGGCAATAAGGCTTGCTGCTTCTTGAATATAAGGTATCTTGTCATCAATAACAATCTTCATTGTATTTCTCTTATAATTGTTGCATATCGTTTAGGCGTTTGTAATAACCGTTCTTTGCCAATAGTTCTTCGTGTGTTCCCCGTTCTACAATTTCGCCTTCGTGTAGGACACAGATTTCGTCGGCATTTTTGATTGTAGACAAACGGTGTGCTATCGCGACTGTTGTCCTTGATTTCATCAGACGTTCCAATGCTTCTTGTACTAAACGTTCTGATTCTGTATCCAATGCAGAGGTAGCTTCATCCAGAATAAGTATTGGAGGATTTTTCAGGATGGCACGGGCTATACTGATTCTTTGACGTTGACCGCCAGACAATCTGCAACCCCGGTCGCCAATGTTGGTTTCGTAGCCAAGTTCACTTTCCATGATAAAATCATGGGCATTAGCTATTTTTGCAGCTTCTATCACTTGTTCCATGGTGGCACCTTCTACACCAAACGCAATATTATTGAAGAATGTGTCGTTGAAAAGAATTGCTTCTTGGTTGACGTTGCCAATTATTGAACGTAACCCTTTGATGCTATATTCTTTAACATTGGTACCATCTACAAGGATTTCTCCAGAAGAAACATCATGATATCTTGGCAACAAATCGACTAAGGTTGATTTTCCGGAACCAGACTGACCGACAAGGGCTACTGTTTTTCCTTTTTTGATCGTCAGATTGATATCTTTCAGGACTTGACGGCTTTCGTTATACTGGAAACAAACATTCCGGAATTGAATATCTTCTTTCAGGTCGGAAATTTCTTTTGGGTGTTCTGTTTCTTTAATGTTATTTTCCGCTTTTAGAATTTTGTCTATGCGTTCTATGGATGCCAGACCTTTCGGAATACTGTAACCAGCTTTGGAGAAATCTTTTAATGGGTTGATGACGCTGTACAAAATGACCAGATAAAAGATAAATGTAGGTGCATCAATAGGCGAATGTTGGGCAAAAATCAGTGTACCGCCAAACCAAAGAACGAGTACGATGAGGCATGTTCCCATGAATTCACTTACAGGATGTGCGGAGGACTGACGGATGGCCACTTTGTTGCAAGCTTTCCTGTATTCGTTACAGCAGCGTTCAAAACGGTCACACATCTTTTTTTCAGCAATGAAAGCCTTGATAATGCGCAGTCCGCCTAAGGTTTCTTCCATTTGTGACATTGTGTCGCTCCAAAGATTCTGAGCAGTCATGGACTTTTGTTTTAATTTGCGTCCGATATTTCCCATGACCCATCCCATACCAGGAATGACGACAAGTGTAAATACGGTCAATTCCCAGCTGGTAAAAAGCATGGTTGCAAAATAAAAAAGAATAAGGATCGGGTTCTTTATTAACATGTCCAGTGAACTCGTAATCGAATTCTCAACTTCCAGAACATCACCACTCATACGTGCGATAATATCGCCTTTCCGTTCGTCTGACATGAACGAAAGTGGAAGACGGACTACTTTGTTGTATAATTGAACTCTGATATCTCGGACTACGTTGGTACGTAACGGTACCATAATAGCCGATGATGCAAAATAGAATCCAGTTTTCAATAGTGTGGTAACAATAAGAAACAGACCGATAAACAGTAGGGCAGTAGGAGCTCCATATTCTTTGATTAGTACTGTTGTGCCATAATACATATTGTTGATGAGTATTTCTTTTATTGGAGCGTCTGAGTTCCATGGCATGAAAGTATATATGTCTGTATTTTCATTTAATCCGAAGAGCATTTCCAATAGTGGAATAATGGATAAAAATGAAAATACGGTAAGTACTGCCGAGAGCATGTTGAACAGTACGGATAAGATCATATATTTTTTATAAGGTAAAGCGAATCGCTTCAGAACTTGAAAAAATTCTTTCATAATAAAAAAAATCTAATTGGAATATAAGGGACTATTTACGGCCAAAATCCGCTGGAACTTCTCCCCATTCAGAGGTGTTCCATTTAAGAACTTGTGTGTTATAGGAATTGTTTTTGAGCCAGCTCTCTGCTCTGTCAATCATCTGGAAAACTTCTTCTGTGCGTGCATTACGTTCCAGTTTTGTTTTACATTTTTTCTGTTTGATCCATCCGATTGCATTACGGCTGTCGGAATAAATGGGCATGGATAAACCTTGTTTCTTAAGTAGAGCCAGTGCATGTACTATTGCCAAAAATTCACCGATATTATTTGTACCGTGTATTGGACCAAAATGAAAAATTTGTTGTCCAGTACGTAAGTAAACACCTCTATACTCCATGGGGCCTGGATTCCCGCTGCAGGCTGCGTCCACGGCAATAGCTTCTTTTTGTACAACCTGAGGGTATTGTGAGGTATCGTTGGATTGTTTCGTTTCTAAATTGGTTTCTTCCTTCTTTTTTCCTATATATATATAAGGAGAAGAGTTATAGGCTTTCTCGGCTTCTTCCTGTGTGTTGAAAGATTTGTAAATGGCACCTTCATAGCCATTAATTTGCCGTTGGCAATCTGTCCAGGAAGTATATATTCCCGGACAGATACCATTCCAAACGACATAATATTTGTTTTTACCCATTTCTTTTGGGGAATTCTTTTTTCCTTGAGTGTAAAATTACATTCTTTCCGGAACTTCAATGCCAAGTAAACCCATACCGAGACGAATTACTTTGCCTACATTCGCAGAAAGTGCCAGACGGAATATCTGTTTGTTTTTATCTTCTTCGTGCAGAATACTAAAATCGTGATAGAATTGATTGTATTCTTTTACGAGATCGTAACAGTAATTGGCAATGCAACTTGGGTTGTAATCGTTTCCGGCTTGTTTGACAACCAAGGCAAAGTCTGACAGAGATTGAATCAGATTGATTTCTTTTTCATTTAGTTCTGTATCGAGTGGAAGCTCTTGGGGAACCACTAAACCAACTTCTGCAGCTTTACGCAGAATAGAGCGGATACGTGCATATGTATATTGGATGAATGGTCCTGTATTACCGTTGAAATCAATACTTTCGTCTGGATTGAAAAGCATATTCTTTCGTGCGTCTACTTTCAATATAAAGTATTTTAATGCACCTAAACCGACGATGCGGGCGATTTCATTTGCTTCTTCTTCGGTCAAATCAGTTAACTTATTAATCTTGTCTTCCGACATTTTTTTTGCATTACTGATCATTTCCGCAATCAGGTCGTCTGCATCAACAACAGTTCCTTCCCGGCTTTTCATTTTGCCATTTGGAAGTTCAACCATACCATAAGAGAAATGTACCAGGTCTTTTCCCCAGTCAAAGCCTAGCTTGTCCAACAAAATAGATAAAACCTGGAAGTGATAGTTCTGTTCGTTTCCTACCACATAAATCATCTTGTTGATTGGATAGTCCTGAAAACGTAGTTTTGCTGTACCGATATCTTGAGTCATATAGACAGACGTACCGTCGGAGCGGAGAAGCAGTTTCTCGTCAAGGCCTTCTTGAGTCAGATCTGCCCATACCGAACCGTCTTCTTTGCGGAAAAATAATCCTTTTTCTAATCCTTCAAGGACTTTTTCTTTTCCTTCCAGATAAGTTTCTGATTCATAATAAATTTTATCGAAACTTACTCCTAATGCTTTATAAGTGACGTCGAATCCGGCATAAACCCACTCGTTCATTTTCCGCCAAAGTGCACGGATTTCTGGATCGTTGTTTTCCCATTTAACAAGCATTTCCCGGGCTTCTTTAATCAATGGAGCTTCGTTTTTGGCTTCTTCTTCACTCATGCCTTGGGCTACCAGTTCGCTGATCTGCTCTCTGTAGTGTTTGTCAAATGCTACATAATAATCACCTATCAGGTGATCGCCCTTGATGCCCGTACTTTCCGGTGTTGCACCGTTACCGTATTTTAGCCATGCCAGCATACTTTTACAGATATGGATGCCTCGGTCGTTGACGATATTTGTTTTTACTACTTTGTTTCCATTGGCTTCCATAACTTGAGCAAGTGCCCATCCCAACAAATTATTACGTACATGCCCCAAGTGAAGCGGCTTGTTTGTATTGGGAGATGAATATTCAATCATGACCAAAGGAGATTGTTCGGTTACAGGGATAAAGCCGAATTTATCATTTTGATTGATCGATGTGAGTAATTCAATCCAACTGGATGAGGCAATCGTCAGATTTAGAAAACCTTTGATTACGTTGAAATCTGCAATTACGTTTGGAATATTGGATTTGAGGTATGAACCGATTTCTTGTGCTGTTTCTTCCGGCTTTTTCTTGGATATTTTCAAGAATGGAAAAACAACCAATGTCAAATGTCCTTCAAATTCTTTTTTTGTGGTTTGGAGCTGAACCAGATTTTCTGTCACTTCCTGGCCGTACAGGTCTTTGATACCCTTGATGATCGTGGATATGATCTTTTTCTCGATTTCCATAATTGCTTTTAAACTGAATAATTAATATGCAAAAGTACAGAAAAAATCTGTGATAATGGTGCTAGTTTATTGAAAAAGTGGAAATTTGAATGTTTGAATCAGACAGAATGTATTTCTAATACTTGTTTCGGTTTATGGCTTCTGGAAATTAATAACAAAATTAAATATCCATAAACAAAATCTTACAAAAAAAGAGAGGTAATCAACCTCTCTTTTTGCTTTTACTGATTTTCTTTATTTAATATTGTCTGTTAATTCAGCTCCAGCTTTAAACTTGATAACTTTTTTTGCTTCGATTGTTATCTGTTCTTTGGTACGCGGATTGATACCGGTTCTTGCCGGACGTTCAGAAACAGAAAAAGTTCCGAATCCTACGAGTGCAATTTTATCACCGTCACTCAAGGCTGCCGAAATGGCCTCAATGCAGGCATCAAGCGCTTTCTTGGAATCTGTTTTGTTTAGACCAGAGCGTTCGGCTATGGCATTAATGAGTTCTGTCTTGTTCATAATGTAAATGAATTAAGTAGTAATTGTAGATTGACTTCACAAATATATGTAATGTGATTAACAAAACAAACTTTTTCTTGAAAAAATATTTGAAAATACGAAAAAAAGGTATCAAACAGCCGTTCGTAACACTATATTGAAAGAAAATATGTATTTTTGTATGCTAATTTTAATTTAAGAGAAATATGAATATGCCTCCGATAACAAAAAACCTGATTATCATTAATTTGCTGTTTTTCTTAGGGACATTAGTCGCAACACGATATCAGGTTGATCTGAACGATATACTGGGTCTGCACTTTTTCTTGGCATCAGACTTTAGTATATATCAGTTGGTTACTTACATGTTTATGCATGGAAGTTTTGAACATATCTTGTTTAATATGTTTGCGGTATGGATGTTTGGCCGGGTTATGGAAAATGTCTGGGGGCCAAAACGTTTCTTGCTCTATTATATGGTTTGTGGTATTGGAGCAGGTTTAACGCAAGAAGTCGTTCAATATATTTCTTATGTGTGGACTGGACTGGCTGATTATGATACAGTTAACTTAGGCGGATATCTGATGTCTACAGGTGAATATTTAAATCGTTGGACGACAGTCGGTGCCTCAGGTGCCGTTTATGGTATTTTGTTGGCTTTTGGTATGATTTTTCCGGAAGAGCGAATGTTTATTTTTCCATTGCCGGTTCCTATTAAAGCAAAATATTTTGTAATAGGTTATGCTGCCATCGAATTATTTTCAGGGATAACCAGTTCAGGTGATGGTATTGCCCATTTTGCACATTTAGGTGGTATGATATTTGGATTGGCGCTCATCCTATATTGGCGAAACGGCCATGGTGGTTATTACGGAAATGAGGGATTAAGTGCAAAGATTAAGCGTTCATTCCATAAGTTTTTTGATCGCTTCTCAAAATCCAGTCGGCCGCGTATGCATGTATATCAAGGAGGACGGGCGCAGGATTATCAGTATAACGAAGCTGAAAAAGAGCGGGAGAAAGAGATTGACCGAATCTTGGAGAAGGTTAAGCAACACGGTTATGGCAGCCTTACAGCTGAGGAAAAGAGAAAATTGTTTGATGCCAGTCAGCAATGAAACTTAAGATGAAGAAGATAAATATTAAGACAATAGTACTTCACATGTTGGTCGGAGCAAATATAGTTGCTATATTGCTCCTTTTCTTTTTATGTGGTACAACGTGGTTAAGTCCGTCATCTTGGCCGCATATGTCTGTGATGGGGTTGGGTTTTCCGTTTGCCGTACTCTTGAACTTCATGTTTTTAGGCTTCTGGCTTATTTTTTATATCCGTTATGCGCTTGTTCCTGTTTTGGGGTTTTTGGTCTGTTTTTCATTCTTACGTGATTATTGTCCGATAAACAGACGCGAATTGCCCCCAGACGGTAGTTTGAAGTTATTGACATATAATGTCGCTGGGTTCGGATTAGAACGAACAGCAGATGCGGATGAGAATGATATCGTCCGTTATGTGCAAAATTCTGAAGCACACATTATTTGCTTGCAAGAAGCATATCCTGGGAAAATCAGAAATGCCTTGGATCGCGTGATGAAAGATAAAGGTTACTTTGTTTTGCCATCAGTCAAGGGGCACGACATGGAACATACATACAGTAAATTTCCTGTTCTTAAATCGGAACGTGTTCCGATAATCTCTGAAACCAATGGTGCGATGGCTTATTGGATTAAGGTGGAAGAAGATACGGTCTGTCTGATCAATTGCCATCTTGAATCAAATCATTTGACAGCAGAAGATAAGGATGTTTATCATGGAATGTTGGATTCGTTAAATCGGGATTGTGTGGAAAGCGGGGGAAAAATGTTAATCCGGAAATTGGCAAAAGCTTCTGCTCTTCGAGGGCCACAAGTGGATGAAATTCGTCGTTTTTATCAGGAATATGCCAACTCAGTTATAGTTTGTGGAGATTTTAATGATTCACCAATATCCTATACTTGCCGTACTTTTTCAAAAGATTTGAACAGTGCTTTTGTCCAATCGGGTAATGGACCGGGCATTTCTTTTAACCAGCGAGGATTTTGGTTCCGGATTGATCATATTTTTTATTCAGACGATTGGGAAACTTATGCGTCTCAAGTAGATAAAACGATAGATGCTTCCGATCATTATCCTCTTTTTACTTATTTGAGAAAATCAAAAACCCCGTAAAAGGATAAATAATTTGTTAATATGATGTTTTAATCTAAAAAAAAACTTATATTTGCGCCTTAGTTTGCTAACCTGAGTGAATAATAATAACAAATAATAAACAATTTAAAAATGCAAAACAAAGGATTCGTTAAAGTGTTTGCTTTATTGCTGACGCTTATTTGCGTATTCTATTTGTCGTTTTCGTTCGTGACGCGTCATTACACGAACAAGGCGGAAGAGATTACGCAGACACAAGGTGCTGAAGCTGGCGACCGTTACATGGACTCTGTACTGAATGAGCGTGTATGGTTGGGAGCTTATACGCTGAAGCAGTGTCGTGAGATGGAGATTGGTTTAGGCCTTGATCTAAAAGGCGGTATGAATGTGATTCTGGAAGTTTCTGTTCCTGATGTAATTAAGGTTTTGGCTGATCATAAAACCGATCAGGCTTTTAATCAGGCAATTGAACAGGCCCGTAAGGAAGCAGAAACCAGTCAGGGTGACTTTATAACGCTGTTTATCCGCGATTATAAACAATTGGCACCGCAAGGAAGTTTAGCTGAGCTTTTTGCTACACAACAGTTAAAGGGTAAGGTGACAACTAAGAGTACAGATAGTGAAGTTGAACGCGTTTTGCGTGATGAAGTTAAGGCTGCTATTGATAATTCTTATAATGTGTTGCGTACGCGTATCGACCGTTTCGGAGTGGTTCAGCCAAATATCCAGACACTCGAAGGTCAGATGGGACGGATCATGGTTGAAATGCCGGGCGTAAAAGAACCAGAACGTGTTCGTAAATTGTTGCAAGGAAGTGCTAACTTGGAATTCTGGGAGACTTATACGACTCAGGAGGCATTGCCTTATCTTGCTTCATTGGATGCGCAGTTGGCAGAAAATGTTTCGGATGATACAGATACAGAAACAGTAGCAGTTGACACGACTTCTGCTGCAATCAAGAATAATACTGATACTGTGTCACAAAAGGAAGTTGATTTGGCTGCTGCTTTAAAGGGAGAAAAAGAAACTTCTGAAAGCGGTAATTCAGAGGCTGATGCCGCTATCCGTCGTCAGCATCCGTTAGCGTCTATCTTGCAGTTTGCTCAGGGTAATTCTGGTTGTGTCGTAGGTTATGCTAGTCATCGTGATACGGCTGCAGTAAATGCTTGTTTGGCTTCAGCTGAGGCAAAGGAGGTTCTGCCTTCTGATATGAGTCTGAAATGGGGTGTTAAACCGATCGGACGTGGTGCAGCTGGCGAAATATACGAATTGTATGCAATCAAGATTACTGAACGTAACGGACGCGCTCCGCTTGAGGGCGATGTAATCGTTGATGCAAATGATACATTTGATGAGTTTGGTCGTCCTGCAGTAAGTATGACAATGAATACTGACGGTGCTCGCCGTTGGGCTGCTTTGACAAAAATGAACGTTGGACGTCCGATTGCCATTGTTCTTGATGGATTGGTATATAGCGCACCAAATGTTCAGAATGAAATTACGGGTGGTGTTTCCTCTATTACGGGAAGTTTCACTACAGAGGATACTCGCGATTTGTCGAATGTGTTGAAATCCGGAAAAATGCCGGCTCCTGCGCATATCGTTTCAGAAGAAATCGTAGGACCTACATTGGGTCAGGAATCTATCAACCAAGGTATTACTTCGTTCGTAATTGCTTTTGTCTTGTTGATGCTCTTCATGTGTTGCATGTATGGCTTCATTCCAGGTATGGTGGCTAACGGTGCTTTGGTTTTGAACTTCTTCTTTACTTTAGGAGTCTTGACTTCTTTCCAGGCAGCTTTGACGATGTCTGGTATTGCCGGTATGGTACTTTCATTGGGTATGGCTGTTGATGCTAATGTGTTGATTTATGAGCGTACGAAAGAGGAGTTGCGTGCTGGAAAAAATGTTCGTCAGGCTTTGACTGATGGTTATTCGAACGCTTTCTCTGCAATCTTCGACTCAAACTTGACTTCTATTATTACTGGTATTATCTTGTTTAATTTTGGAACAGGACCGATCCGTGGTTTCGCAACAACATTGATTATCGGTATCGCTGTATCATTCTTTACTGCTGTGTATTTGACACGTATCGTGTACGAACACTTCTTGGCAAAGGATAAATGGATGCATTTGACGTTTACAACATCAATGTCGCGTAATTTCTTGCATGATACGAAATATCGTTTCATGACTGCTTATAAGAAATCATTCACTGTATTTGGAATTTTAATCGTAGTCAGTCTGATTTCTTTGTTTGTTCGTGGATTGAGCAAGAGTATCGACTTTACGGGTGGTCGTAATTTTGTTGTGCTGTTTGAAAAACAGGTACAGCCGGAAGAAGTCCGTTCTTTGTTGAAAGGTGCTTTTGGTGATGCTAATGTTCAGGTTATCGCATTAGGTACAGATGGAAAGACCGTTCGAATTTCTACAAACTATAGAATTGCTGAGTCTGGCGTTGAGATTGATTCAGAGATTGAAACCAAATTGTTTGAAACATTGAAGAGCGGTGGTTTGCTGGCTCAGGATTTGGATTTGACTACATTTATCAATCGTGATGATCGTGCCGGAGGTTCTATTATCAGTTCTCAAAAGGTGGGTCCTGCGGTTGCTGAGGATATTACGCACGGTGCAATCGTATCCGTAGTATTAGCTTTGGTAGCAATCTTCTTGTATATCTTGTTACGTTTCCGCAATTTAGCCTTTTCTGTGGGAGCTGTCGTTGCTTTGACAATTGATACCTTCCTGATTATTGGCGCTTACTCATTGTGCTGGGGATGGGTACCATTCTCATTGGAGATTGACCAGACATTTATTGGTGCTATCTTGACTGCCATTGGTTATTCTATCAACGATAAGGTGGTTGTATTCGACCGAATCCGTGAGTTCTTCCATTTGTATCCGAAACGTGATACACAGGCTTTATTCAATGATTCTTTGAATACGACTTTGACGCGTACAATCAATACCTCATTGACAACATTAGTGGTATTGCTCTGTATATTCCTCCTCGGTGGTGAAAGTATTCGCAGTTTTGCTTTTGCCATGATTTTGGGAGTTGTCATTGGTACTTGTTCTTCTATCTTTATGGCTGCTCCAGTAGCATTCCTGACGATGGGAAAACAAATTAAGGAAGTAGACAAGGCGTAATTTTATAAATTAGATATATAGATTAATGAGGGAAGCATTTTTATGTTTCCCTCATTTTTTTGTTGTATATAGGATGTGTAGAAAAGGAAGTTTGCAGATTGTTTTTATTAATTCATGCTTTTAGGCTTTTCAGAGACGGCCAACTCGTCTGATTTAGTTGCCCAACTCGTTGTTCTCAGTTGCCCAACCCAAATTCTATGTGCTAATCAAGTCTTCTGCTTTAGAAAAAAGAGCAATTTAAAGATTTTTATAAAGTAATTTTACCAACTGTATTTTATTGAATATTAGATAGTTATGTTTGATATACTTCCAATTTGTCATCATATTTTTATAATACCTTATTTTTTTATAAAAAATGAATGTTTTTTTATGGATTGATATAAAATATATATATCTTTGCAGAGCTTGATAAATATACAGATATTTTAATAGAAAACACGTTGACCTCATTAATACTATGTATTTACGTAATATAAATATAAAAACTATGAAAAGAACCTTCTTATGTTATTTTCAAGTCTTTCTTCTGGAAATGCTTGTTATGTGCGTTGCGCTTCCTGCAGGCGCACAATCTACTTCTTCGAAAGATCAAGTGGTAGAGATTCGTGGTGTGGTATTGGATGAAAAGGGTGAACCGTTACCTGGCGCAACAGTATTAATTACTCGTCCGCAGCAACGTTGGGGTGCTACGGCTGGAGTTGAAGGTACGTTCTCAATTCGTATTCCTAAGGAGATCCGTTCAGCCAACGATCTTTATCTTACTGTCAGTTATATCGGTTTCGAGGAAAAGCGTATGAAATTGAGGAATGATGCTAATCAGTATCGTGTACTTCTCCGACCGGACAATAAAGTGATGGATGAAGTAATTGTGACTGGTTATGAGGTGATCGATCGTCGTAAGACTACGAGCGCGATTTCATCAGTCAAGATGGAAGACGTACTTGTTCCTGGTATGACAACCATTGATCAGGCATTGGAAGGTCGTATTCCTGATTTGCTTTATATTCAGAATTCCGGTGAAGTTGGTTCTACTGCACGTCTTCGCGTGCGTGGTACATCTACTTTGATCGGTAATCGTGAACCATTATGGGTGCTTGACGGATTTGTTTTGCAGGATCCTGTTGATGTTAGTCCGGAACAATTGAATGATCCCGATTATATCAATTATGTAGGTAATGCTATTTCTGGTATTAATCCGCAGGATATTGAACGTATTGACGTGTTGAAAGATGCATCTGCAACGGCTCTGTATGGAACACGTGCCTCAAATGGTGTAATCGTAGTGACAACAAAGAAAGGACGACTCGGTCCTCCGAGTATTCATTATTCAAATCAGACAAAAGTGACGATTGGTCCCCGTTATTCTGATCGTAATATTAATCTGATGAATTCTCGCGAACGTGTGCAGTTTGGTAAAGATTTGTGTGATTTGCATTATTCTTTTCCATCAAATATGCCGATGGTTGGTTACGAAGGTGCTTATTATCGTTATCAGTCTGGGCAGACCTCCTATGCAGATTTCTTGAATGAAGTTTCCTGGTATGAAACGGTAAATACCGATTGGTTTGATGTGCTTACCCGTGATGCGCTGACACATGCTCATACGCTAAGTGTTTCCGGTGGTTCAGAAGCTGTACGCTATTATGTTTCTTTGGGTTATACTCGTGAAAATGGTAATATCAAGACACAATACGTTGACCGTTATACTACCGCAGTAAACTTGATGACCAACTTTACACAGAATTTGCGGGCTAATATTCGTTTGAATGGTAACATTCAGAAGAAAAACCACTTGCCTTCTGATGTAAAGGTTCTTGACTATGCTTATAATACAACTCGTGCGTTGCCTGCATATAATCCTGATGGTTCACTTTATTATTATCAGAAAAAAGGATATGATATAGGTGAAGGTAAAACTTATAATAAATATAACTACAATATTATCAACGAGATGAATAATACCTCGGATGAATATGACGGCAATACGATAATATCAAGTGCAGACTTGAACTATTCGTTCAGCAACATTTTGGATATTACGGCTGCTGCATCTTATTCACGTAGTTCTACGACACAGGCTACGTGGTATGGAGAAGGAACAAATTATGTAGCTATATTGCGAAACGGAGAGGTTACTGATCGTCCTATCCCAGGTGAAACTGGTAAATGTGAATTGCCTTACGGTGGCGTTTACAACACAACGACAACGATCAGTGAAAGTCTTACGGCACGTTTACAGGCAAACTTGCATTATCAGATTAAGGGAGCAAACCATAATCATTTGATTACATCAACCTTAGGTTATGAGGTAAATACGAACCGTAACAATGGAATCAGTGATCAGACACGTGGCTACTTCAAAGATCGTGGTATGCAATATGTGAAGATGACAGCTGACGATCTTGATGATTATCCATTGTATAAAGAATGGTTGGCTCAGGGTCATCGTACGATTACTTGTGGCAAGACGAATCAAATCAGTGGTTATTTGACGTTGGCCTACGATTTGGACAATTATTTCACGTTGAGTGCAAACGGTCGTTTCGATGCTTCAAATAAGTTTGGAAGTCGTAGTAATGAAAAATTCCTGCCGGTATGGGCTGTTTCAGGTCGTTGGAATTTGAAAGACACGTTCGGTAAGAACTGGAGTTTGCTGGATTATTGGTCTTTGCGTGCTTCGTATGGTAAGACCGGAAATATGGTTGACGGTGAAACACCAAACCTGTTGATCCGTCAGGGAACGCTCGATACATTCTATGGTGAGAATGTAGCTACGGTATATCGTTTCCCGAATCCTAATTTACGTTGGGAGCAGAGTAACCAGACGAACGTAGGTATGGATTTGAGTCTGTTTGACGGACGTTTGATGTTGGGTACAGACTGGTGGTATAAATATACGGAAGATGCTTTCGCAACCATCGATGTTTCTCCGATCAATGGAAAGCCACTTGATGGTCGTTCTGCTTATACCATGAATAATGGTAATATTACAAACTGGGGTTATTCGTTCTCTGTATCTGGTTATCCAGTACGTACTAAAGATTGGAAACTTTATATGTCAACCAGTTATTCTTGGGCTAGCAATACCGTGCATACTAAGACAAGTGATACTTATCAGTTAGCAGATTATCAGAATGGAACAGCCATTATCGATGGCAAGTCAATCGGAACATTCTATTCATATCGTTATTTGGGTTTGAATCCGATGAATGGTATCCCAATGTTTGATGATTATGAAGATCGTATGCATTTGCTTATGGGATTACCTTTGAGTCAGGTTGTACCGATGGTTATGGTTGAGAGTGGTAATCGTGAACCTAAATTTACGGGTGGACTTTATACAACGCTTTCTTGGAAGCAACTTTCCTTGAACGTAAATCTTAACTATAGTCTGGGATCTAAAATACGTATGTTCCCGATTTATCAACCGGTTGTTAGTGGAGTTAGTTCGGAAAACAATGTTCGTAAGGAGTTTACTGACCGCTGGATGCGTCCTGGCGATGAGAATCATACAGATATACCGGCTTTGATGAGTCCTGGTGATCCTGATTATACAAAATATGCTTGGCATTGGTCTAGTCAGCTTGGTTCTATCAATAAGATTCCGTCATTTGCTGAAAGTGTTTGGTCTATGTACGATTTATCTGATTTGAGAGTCGTATCAGGAAATTATCTGCGCATCAGTTCTTTGAGTTTAAGCTATAATTTTACGAGCCGTCAGTTGAAGCGTACACCGTTTAAGTCTTTGCGTTTTAGTTTCACTGCTTCGAATTTGCGTACATTCGGTTCAAAGAAACTGAACGGACAGGATCCGACACAGGCGAATAACGAGACTGCAGTTCTTTCAATTCGTCCGTCATACACATTAGGATTCGATGTATCATTTTAATGGAAAATCAATTAACATAGCCTTATGAAAAACAAGATATTGGCCGTGGCGGCCTTATGCACGGCAGCTGCCGGAATGTTGACCGGATGTAGCGATTTTTTAAGCGAGTATTCGCAGGATATGATCGTAGCGAAGAAAGTTGAGCATTTTAATGAAGTGCTTTTGGGAGAAGTTTATCTGCCCAGCCAGATTCGTGAATGGGGTGTATCAGGAACTGCTGTTGCTGGATTCCTGAATATTCTTGATGACGATGTGAATACTGGACGTGGAAAAGGTATAGTCGGTTCAAACCAGATGAGTCAGGCCTGGGGACAAACTGTAGCACCCACTTTTGGTTATTATGCATGGCAACTTGAGATTGGGCAGAATTTCAATGGAACATATACGGCTGCAGATGATGCTACGTGGAATGATCTGTATCATCGTATCAATATTATTAACGTGATTTTGGACGAGATCGTTGATTTGCCGCATAAGACAGACGAAGAAGAAGCACTCTATTGGCGTGTACAAGGTGAAGCGCATTTTGAACGTGCCTGGTTTTATTTCCTTTTGTCCAATCTTTATGGAAAACCTTATGCTCCGAATGCAGCAGATACTCTGCTTAGTGTACCATTGAAACTGACGCCTTACGTAGAGCACGACAAAGATAAACCGACGCAGTTCCAGCGGGCATCTGCACGTGCTGTCTATGCACAGATTGTTGATGATTTGAAAAAATCAGTAAGTTATCTTACACGTAGTCCGCAGAATGAGGATTATATGGGGTATCGCGCTTCGAAAGAGGCTGCTCAATTACTGTTGAGTCGTGTATATCTCTATATGCAGGATTGGCCGAATGCAGCAGCTTTGGCTGATTCGGTAATTGCCAGTCATAATTTCCGTCTTTCGGGGTTGAGTTCATTGGCTGTAGGCAGTTATTTCCTTAGCGATGAAAATCCGGAAATCATCCATTCACAAGGGTCTAATTATTTGGCAACCCGATCTGTATTTGATGGTGGCCCAGGTGATTACTGTGTGTCTCGTGAACTGTATGATCTTTATGATGCTGAGAATGATAAACGTTTTGCAGTGTTCTTCAAGGTGAATTCTGTGACTGACAGTATCGGACTTTCTTCGAAATATGAGCGGGGTAGTATTCGTTCACATGTTTCGGATGTATTTACGTTGCGTATGTCTGAAGCTTATCTGAATAAGGCTGAAGCCTGCGCTATGATCCCTGAACGTGTTAATGAAGCTAATGAGGCTTTGGCTGATTTACGCCGTAATCGTATTACCGGTTATGAACATACAGTACTGTCAGGACGTGAATTGGTTGATGAAGTACGTTTGGAGCGTCGTAAGGAATTATGTTTTGAGGGACATCGGTGGTTTGATTTGCGCCGTTACTCTGTATGTGAAACGTATCCATACAAACGCCGTATCGTACATGCGCTGAATGTTTGTGGAGATAATATAGATTATCTTTATACCCGTCTTTATGTACTCGAGGAAGATGATTTTGCTTACGTCTTCCGTATTCCGAAATCTACAATCGATTTTGATGATGTTCCGATGGTTGATAATTATCGTGAGGCACGCGAGTATATTGAAGTAGAGGAACCGGAGAATCCTGATGAAGGTGAAGAACCCGGTGAAGGTGAGGAACCTGATTTGGAAGAGTGATCCAGATCTAGTAGATTGTGAATTTGTATTTGATTATTGGATTATAAAAACAAAAGAACAATGAAGATATTAAAAAATATAATGTTAATTGTTGCTCTATGTTGCTTCTCTGCTTGTTCGGAAGAAGAATTGACGGGTAACCTGGTGGACTGTTCTACGCCTTATGTAATAGTAGATAATCCTGATGATGCTGTGGCACATCGCTGTTATCAGATTTATGAAAAATATCAAGTACCGGTATTTTTCCGTGATACGTTGACCCGTACGTTTCTTGGATTAGATATTTACGGAGATTCACTATTCCGTTATGAGACGATTGATATGAACTGGAATTTTACGTCACATACAGGCGCTGATATTGAATATCGTCATCATTACATTACAGATGAAGCCAAACAAATGGAAGCTTTGGATTTTGTTGAGACCTATTTGTCGCTTGTCAGTGAAAAGATGCGTCCGTTCTGTATTTTGTTGACTGATACTACAGAAGTAATTTCGGCACAATCTACCGAGACTCCTGAATTTATAGTAAACTTCCGTGCATTGGTGCTTTCGCAAATATTACAGGAAGAAGGACAGGAACCGGAAACCGGACGTGACACTTTGCGCGCTCAGGAAATTATCCGTTCTATGGTTTGGGGACGTGTTCAGGCTAATGACCGGGTGAAGGCTCGTTTTGGAGCTATATCCAGTAAGGAAAATTGGTATGAGCGCCCATGGAAGCCATCTCCGAACGATCCGAATAACAATAATTTAGGTTGTTCATATCAGTATACAGGTGATAGTTGGATTCTTTCTTATGATTATCTCTACAGTGAAGAGGATATACCTGATATTTTGTCTGCATATGGTTGGACATTTGAAGAGTTTACTGTGATTCGCGATGAATTGTATAAGGATATCGGGCAGTTTGGTTTTATTTGTGGTGATAAATATGTCAGTACAAGCAAGAGTCCGGATGCAGATTATGATCTGGAATACTATGTAAACAAGATGCTTGAGTTAAGTTATGATGAATTCATGAAGCGTTATGGTATGAGCCCGCTTGTAGTTGAAAAATATAATATTTTGTACGACTTTATTGCCGGTGAGTTAGGTGTAGATCTGAAGGGCCCGGAAGTAGAAGAGGTTGATGAATAAGAACTGATTTCGAAATCAATTTGATAAAAAGTAGAACTATGAAGAAATGGATTATGATATTGGTAAGTCTGCCGATGTTGTGGGCTTGCGATTCAAACGAGATGACAGGTCCCGTTTATAACCCTGCTGATATTCAGGTCGTAGATAGCTTCCTTGATGTGCGCGATCAGCAGAAGTATGGTTGTGTACAGATTGGTGATCGCATTTGGATGACGCGTAATTTGGCTTATTATCTGCCTAATGGTTCATATGATGATTGTTGTACATGGGGAGAGAAAAAACTGGAACTCGAAGATGTTACGTTGTCAGGAGAAGCATGGAGTGATTGCGCATTAGCAACACTTGATGATCCGGCTTATGACTGGGTGGCTGAAGGGGTTGATGTTGATGATGTTCGCAAACGTGCTGGATATGTGGCCATGGGATTGCCGGCTGCGATTCAATTACAATGGTTCCAGACACATTATCCCACGTTTTATGAAGTTTTTTCTGTACGATTAAATGAGGCTACTTTAGCTGTTATTCCAGAGTTTGCACGTCCACATACTGAAGAGGCGGAAAGTGACAATGGTGGATATAGCAGTGAATATGGTTTTTTATATAGCTATGACGCTGCTTGTAAAGCCGTACCCGAAGGCTGGCGTTTACCGACAGATGAAGATTGGAAGGCATTGGAGCGCACCTTGGGTATGTCAGAGCGGGAAATTGAGAAAATGCATGTATGGCGTGGCAATGGTCAGGGCGATTTGTTGAAGTACGGAAGTCAGGTTGGCTTCCAGACAAGACTGGGCGGTGGTAATGTATTTGACTTGTCAAAATCGCCGCTTTACATCCGCAAAGAGGAAAATGCATATTTCTGGACGGCTACTAAAATCCAGGAGAACGATAGTATAACAGTGGGTGTTATCCGTTCTATCGCTTTATTCTCTGATCAGATTTTGCGTACAACTACGCGCTTGGAGAATGGCTATCGTGCGATGATGTTTAGTGTACGTTGTGTAAAAGACGTGAATTGACAGATTATGAAAAATGTATTTTATATAAAAAATGATAACGCTTTATTTTAAGCAAAACGAAAACCAATCTTAATATGAAAAAAAATTTTATTGTTGCCGGTCTGATGCAAGCACTTATGTTTGCTCCGATTCTTCCAGTAAGCGCTCAGCAGGGAGTGAGTATGTACGGTGATGCGGTGAAAGCCGATGTCAAAATGAATTATGTTTATGATTTTAATGAAGCGCTTGAGCAGGCTCGGAAGGAAAAGAAACTTGTATTCTTCAATTGTTTCGCAGACTGGGCAGTGCCTTGTCACGGAATGAATAAAGCCGTGTTCTCTGATAAAGACTTTTGTGATTTTATGAACCGCAAGTTCGTCAATTTGTTTATTGATGTAACGCAATCTAAGGAAGGACAGGAATTGGCAAAACGTTATAATGTGACTACTTTTGCGCATTATCTTATTTTGGACGCGGATGGTCAGGTTGTACATCGTATTGTGGGTGGCCGAAAATTACCTGAATTTAAGAACATGGTCGAAATGTCTTTGAGTCCGAAAACATCGTTGGCAGGAACAAAGGCCCGTTTTGAAAAAGGCGACTATTCAAAAAAGGATCTGCTGCGCTATCTTCAAGCGCTCGATATGGCTGGTATGAGTGATGAATATGATCGTTTGGCTCGTGTTTACATGGGCATGCTATCAGAGAAAGACTACACTCGGAGTGAGAACTGGGGTGTGTTCCGTCATAGCGTGAAGGACCGTCACATGCCGCTGTTCGACTATCTTATAGATCATAAGAAGGCGTTCGTCAAAAGCAATGGGCTTGAGCCTGTCAATTTTGTCATCGAACAGAAGTTGATGGTTGATTTGTTTCCATGTGCCAGTGGCAGTAAGCCTTATGACAAACTGATGATGGATACGATTACGACTATAGCTAAACGTGCGGAATTGCCTGATTCATGTCTGACTTTGCTGGTTGTAGAGACTGCACGCTTGAGAGGCGAAAAGCGTTATGCTGAGTTGCGTGATTTAATGAAACGCAGAGGACATGAGTATAAAGAAGCATATGTGCCCTTGTTGATGTCATTTAATGATCCGTCTTTGTCTGAAGCTGAGCGTAAAGAAATGGGACGTTTCCTGGCCGAGCAGGCAAAAAATGACGATGGAAGTGTAAACAAACATTTGAAGGCACTTTCTGAGGAAATGATGCAGGATGGTCAGAGTGGTATCCAGTTTGTACAGTTGCCATTGGAAGAAGCTCTGAAACAGGCTAAGGCTGAGAATAAATTGGTCTTTTTGGATTGTTATACATCGTGGTGTGGACCCTGTCGGATGATGGCGTCGAAGGTATTTACACAGAAAGCTGTGGGCGATTTGTTCAATGAGCGATTTGTCAATCTGAAAATGGATATGGAAAAAGGTGCAGGAGTCGATGTGGCTAAGCGCTATAATGTCAGCGCATATCCGACAATGTTATTGCTTGATGGTGACGGTCAGGTGGTATATAAGATTATCGGTGCACGCAGCGCGGCTGTTTTAATGCGTGAGGTACGTGCTCATGGTGATCCGTCGAAAGGATATGAAGTGAGTCGCCGTCGTTTTGAGGCTGGTGATCGTTCGCCTCAGGCTGTTTGTAATTATGTGATGGCCATGTTGGGTGCTCGTGAATTGTCACGTGAGAAAGCTGACAGTATTGTAGCAAGTTGTTGTCGTAGTCTGTCGGACGAAGATTTTGCAGCTGCCGAATCTTGGCCGATGTTCGAAGAATGTGTATACGAGGCCAAGGGTGAAGTATTTGAACGTATGGTGCGTTTAGCTCCGCAGCTGATCAAGAATGTGGGTTATGATCGTGTGACCGATAAATTGGAACAACTGGCATTTGTTCGTGTGTTGGAATTTATGGAAGGAGTTGCTCCTGAGGATTCTGTAGTGACCTTATTGAACGAAATTGGAAAAGCTGATCTGGATAAAAACAATATTCTGGTCGTTTCTGCTGAGTTATTACAGATTAAGGATACGAATAAAGTCATTGAATTCTTTAAAACGCGTGTAGAAGGCATACAGGATGCACGTGACAGATTGAATTTGGATACACTTTTGCCTTATTATGCGAAGAAGGCAGACAGCGCACAACGTCAGCAAATCGAAGAGTATTTTGGTAATTTGATGGGACGTTGTGATCGAAGAGCCTATAATAAATATCGCGAATTGCTAGAGTGTGTGAAAATGATGGACTGATAAGATAAAACGAATTCATATGAAGGTACATATTGTTTCTATCGTGTCTTTATTGCTGTCCGTATTCTTGGATATTTTGCCTATTGAAGTTCAGGCTCGTATTCCTGGTAATGATTTTCGAGTGACAGTACCCTATGTGGAGAGCGGTGGAAAGTTGATGGTAAAGGTGCTGGTAAATGGCGTAGAAGGTCATTTCCTCATTGATACAGGAGCACCTTGTTGTGTGACTGGTACCTTTGCGCGTAAAGCAGGTATTGAAGCCGATAGTGCACGGACAGTTGATGTTCAGGATTCCAATGGAGCTTTGGCATCAACGCATCTTGTAGAATTAGCCGAGTTGAAGTTGAATCCTTCTGTGAGTTTCACACGGCTTGAAGCTGTACTTTGGGAACCAGGTCATCTGATGGAACAGTTTGGAGTTGACGGTATAATTGGTTATAATCTGTTCCGGCGTGGTGCCATACAGTTTGATGCCACACAACGAACGTTTACATTTGCTTCCTCTGTAGACAAACTGTCTGTAGATTATACTACAGCCATACCGCTTGTTAATGATCGTTTTTTGGCTTTGCTTCAGGTGAATCTTGGGGGTGGTGCTTGTGATACGGTGATGTTTGATAGTGGAGCTTCTGCTTTCTATGAGATTTCCGCTTTATCACTTGACCGGTTGGAAAAGAAAGGAAAGAAAGCTGTACGTGTGTTGGGAAGCGGTAGTGGAATTCTTTCTTTTGGTGCTGCCGGTTTGGAAGATGGATCGTTGAAAAAACGCGTTTGTTTGCCTGATTTTTCTTTGGGACGTGCTCGTTTTCGTGATGTTACGAGTGTCACGACAGATGCACCGAATTCACGTATGGGATCGGCTTTACTGCAGCATGGTGCGCTGACTATTGATTATTTGGGAAGAATGGCTTATTTCTTGCCGAACGAACGTCGTGCTGTGAATCTGTATGAAAAGGATTGGGACGTGGTGATTACGGTGATGAACGATAGTCTTTGTGCCGGTTTGGTTTGGGATTATGCAAAACTTCCTTTAAAAGGCGGCGAAAGGATTGTTGCAGTCAATGGGCAACGTTTTGGCCAGGTAAACATGCAAGAAGCATTGACCAAGGGATTATTGCATATGCCTGGGGATAAAGCCAGAATTACTTATCTGGATGCTACCGGAAAAGAATGTGAAGTGACTATCCGTAAACGTTGATAATCCGTTTTTGAAACAATTATCCTGTCTGGGGTATTATAGAGTAGGCCATCGGTTTCCTTTTCAGTAAGATGAAGTCTTGTTGAGGAAGGATGCCGATGGCCTGTTTTTTTAGAAAGTAATGCCGATGGTTGCATTAAAGTTACGTCCCGGTGCATTGATGCCCGAGGCAAATACGCGATATTCTGTGTCGAGTATATTCTCTATCGCCAGCTGCATGATAACGTTTTTCTGTGGTTTCCATGCTGCACGCAGATTAAGCGTAAACCACGCAGGCATTCCCTTACCTTCAGCGCCAAGCGTGGTGGCTAAATCTATATTATCTTCGCCGGTCAAATTATAACGGGATAAAGGTTTCCGTCCATTGAACAGAGTATATCCTTCGCATTCAAATATCTTTTGTTTGGATTCCCATTTCAGACCACACCGTCCGAATAGTGGAGGAATATGGTCTAACGGACCGGTTGGACCACCGTCGAGAATCTGACCGTAGGTATATGTGGCTTGGGCATAACCGGTTAATTGCCGCAAGAACGTAAATGAAGCTTGGGCTGAGGCACCCCAGAGTATAGCTGTACCTGCGTTGGTCTGGGTCAGTACTTGGCAAGTGGTTCCATGATAGATTGTGGTCGTACTGCCGTTGTAAGTACCCGGAACGGTGACCAATGCATCGAAAAAATAGGTAGTATAGGCTGTAGTTTCAAATGAAAACTGGTTTTTACTGTATTTTGCAGTCAGATCGAAAGTTACTGTTTTTTCCGGTCGTAAATGTGGATTGGGTACAGTGACGGTACCTGCTTTCGAATCAAATACTTTTGAAAGATTGTCTATGTTTGGGACCCGATAGCCTGTTGCAATTCCAGAAGAAAGTCGCCATCGTGTATCTGGAGTCCAGTTGATGGAGGCTGAGAAACTTCCAGTCAGGTAGTGACGGCGCAGGTGAGCATCGCTGTTGAAAAACGGGTAGGCGACAGTGTCTGTTACACTGGAATAGGTGCTTGCATAACCCATACGGAGACCTTCTTGTAATCGGATTCCGTTCGGTCCCTGCCAGGTATGTGTTGCGAATGCTTCTGCAGAGTGCATGGCGTTACGTCCGTCAGGATAGCGTGTCTGTCCGTTAGTTTTTTCCCCGGTAACTCGATTGTAAATGTCGGCAGTTGAATGCAGGAAACTGAGCATACCGTCGGCTCCTGCGTGCAGTTTGTGTACACCCCAATGACGTATCCAGTCGGAGTTGAGGGTGATCATCTGTACGCGTTCATAATTATCAAATCTTTCATCATTTCCTAATTTACGGTCGTGGCGGCTCTCTGTTACGAATTGCCAGGCCGCTGTGAGCCGCAATTCGTCTGCTCCGGCTTTGTTATTTCCGGTATAAGTATAAGCTGTTAACGCACGTGTCTGTGGACCGTAATACCATTCTGCAAACTTTGGTTGCGGTCGATCAGCAGTGCCACCCGACATCAGGCTTAGTCGGTCGTAACGGCTGATGTTGCCCGTATTGGAGATTTGCAGATTGAGCAGGTGCTCGTCACCCGATGGCGTGCGGTGACGAATTTTTTGCATCAAGTCATATTGTACATATTCCGAGCGATATTGTCGGTATTGGTTTTCCGGCCATACTACGTGGTCATTTGTGGCCCCGTCCGCCCCGGGTATAACATAAGCCGGACAGTTGATATAGCTATCTCCTTCTGGCAGGAACGGGTTTCGGTTCTGCCCTGACATCAGATCACCCAGTCGGTTGATTGTAGCAGTCGTGAGCCATCCTGTGTGTTTCTGTGCGCCACCCAACTGCACGTGAACAGTAGTACCATTGTTGGCACTATTGTAGCGGATAGCTGTCTGTCCGTAGTAAACGTTTTTTTGTTGATTTCCTGTTAGGGATGCTTCTGTTTGTAACAGGTAAGGTTGCTTTGTACGCATGAGAACCACCCCTCCAAGAGCGTCCGAACCGTAATGGAGTGATGATGGCCCATGTCCGATCTCGATAGCTTCTAATGCCAGCGGGTCGGTCGTGATACTGTTTTGCAGATGCCCGTTTCTGTAAATCAGATTGTTCATGCGTATTCCGTCTATAACCAGCAGTACGCGAGAGGCTTCGAATCCGCGGATGATGGGACTGCCGCCTCCCTGTTGGCTTTTCTGTACGGCTACATGGCCTGATTGCAGTAACACATCGGCTGTGGATTGTCCCGGGGTGTGCAGGATGTCTTCTTTTCCAATCCGAGTGACTTGCTGTGTGGTTGTTCCTGCTGGCTGTGGTTCTCTATTTACACTGACTGTCAATTCTTCGAGGAATCTGGTGACTTGTAGCAGGCTATCTGTTTCGGTGTATGTTTTTGTTTTTTGTTTTTTATTTGGTTCCTTGATTTGAAAGGCGTAAGAAGTAAGATGAGTTATTAAAAGAAGAAATACTGTTATTATTCTTATATTATTGCTCATTGCCGATATTTATTGTTTGCTTAAGGTTGGGATTATTATAAAAAACAGTTCATGTGATTGTTTGCCACGAATAATGATAATTTGAGAATCTGGACAATTAAATTAAAAAGAACCAAATCAGATTCCGTTGGCATTCTGAGATGGTTCTATTTGCTGTATTCAGTTCATCACTTTGTCTTATAAAGGCTTTTCTGATTATTCCTGTCTGAATTAATTTTGTCTACCAAATGGATTTATGGTCATCATAGAAACCCGAGCTGCCTGGATCGGATGGAAACGGATTCATACCATTCACTTTGCTGCCTTCAGTACTTCCGCAAAGTAGCAATTCCATTTGTATTCCTATGGCTTGCATACTTGGAGATACATATTTCTTTCTTGTTTTTAATGTCATATCTTTAAAATATTATACTTTTTGTTTCCGTACACAAATATATAAATTCTTTACTGAAAAACGTTGTTTTTATTGGATGCTTAATGTTTTTTACTTGATTTTCTGTAATTTGTGAAAATTAATCAAGATCAAGTTCTTTTATGCAATATGCATTTCCATATTCGATGTAAAGTTGATATTTCCCCTGTGGCATATCTTTAACGTCGATCAGCTGTGGAGATTCATACTTTATGGCTTTGATTACTTTTCCTTTTTTATCGAAGAAAACCACGCGGGCTTTTTCCGATGTGGGTAGTGTAAGCCGGATTCCCGAACGGTTTGGGTTAAACGTGATTCGGGCGTCGTCAAGCGCGCGTTGATGGTTCATCGGTAGAGCTGCCAGATCTTCCGGCTTGAATTGCAGATTGACCTTGAGGGGCGGCCCCTTTACGCCGGTTGGTTCGATATATACGGTAACTTCAGAATCGGGGGCCACTTGTGTCAGGTCGAGTCCGACGTTCAAACTTCCAATGCCGGAATTATCCAGACCGAGTTGGGTATTTTCCAAGGTGAAAGTCACTTCGACGGGTGTTTCGTTTGGATTGTCATCGGAGCGGGATATACCCATGATGTATCCCTTATTACGCATGACGTCTGGAGAGGCTAATGATTTCCATGCGGTCTTTCCTGGCTGTTCCGCTCTACTTTGGGTACTGTATTCGTAGATGTAATAAGCTTTCTGGCTGTCGTTGAAATGATAGCCTTGATAGTTCAGGTTACTAGCCTTGTCCAAATTGATATTTGACGGGAAGCTGACGAAGTTCCACGTGCCCGGCCGGAACGTATATTTCAGAACCAGCTCTTTCACCTGAGCCAGTCCGTTTTCGACAATCACCTGTCCGCGCGATTCCGCATCCCCGTAGACGACCAGCCGGTCGATGACATCACCGTTTTGCAGCACGAGCTTTTCGTTTTTCTGTACGGTTTTGTTGTTGCGTATGTAGAAGCGGCAGGTCGACGGAGCAGCGGGTAGATATTCGTCTGTTCCGAACTGCCATGCTTTTACTTCAATATAGGTTGACTTGTCTTCGGGAATACTTCTCAGGTTCAGCTTGTTGCCTTCGATGCTTGCATATTCCGCTCCGGAGACGATTTCGTAGTAAGTCGTTCCGCCGGAGCTGAAGCGTGCGTCAATGTCCAGCAGCGCCGGTTTGTCGGCGACCAGTTCGTCTGTTTTGGGCCAACCGGCTGTCTGAGTTTTACGTGTGTCAGGTTTCAGATAGAGGCGTCCTAAAGGGAAGTTCATATGGTCGTAATCTGCGTCATCGATAACGTCGCCATCGAGAACTATTTTGGTCTTTCCGGAAATAGCCGTTTCAAATTTACGCAGATAAATTCCATCGGCGGGTTTCACGGGGTTGGTCATAGCATACAGATCATGTGTTTCCACCATGTTATCGTCGACCCAAAATGAGAAACGTACGTCGCCGGCCGAACGGTCGTCCTGGATGCCATAGTAAGTGAACAGGCGTGAATACGGATTATCTTCCGGCAGGTCGAACGTGAAGCTTCCCTTACCGTGGACGCTGAAACTTTTATAAAAGCTGATTCCGCCTACAGAAAATGGATTGGGTCCGCCGAGCGACTGGTCAAATTTCGGACCGATATCTCCTTGCGTAAAGGAGGTCCATTTTACGTCTGCGCCGATCCAGCGAAACCGTTCGCGTCCGTTGTCCTCGATCAGTTCGCTGATGATTCGGGTTCCATCCGTCAGTGTCATACGGACGCGATAGGCATAACGATCTGTCGTTTCGCTCCAGGGCACTTCGAAATTGCGATTAAGTTTTGGAATTGGAAGCAGATAATAGTTATCCGGCATGGCAATCGCGTTTTCGGTTACCGTGCTTTTACCGTCGCGCAGGCTGAAGCTGACGAGGTCTACTGTTTGGATTTTCCGACCTTCTCCATCAGCTTTAGCTACTACCATGCGACCTTCTGTAGTTCCGTTTTCGTTTCCGATCAGACCGGCCATTTGCAGGCTTTGTGCCTGCAAGGAAAGTCCGATTCCTGAAAACATGGTGATGAATAGATATTTTGTTTTCATTTATCTAACGTTGATTTTTGTGGAATAATCTTTGTTCGAAGTGCGTACTCGGACAATATAATTGCCTCGTTGCAGATTGTGTTCAAAATAGTCGTTATTATCAGCAGTGTCGTATGCGATGCGTCTTCCTGCCGTATCGAAAATCTCGACAACGGCTTTTTCTTTTAATCCTTCGATACGACAGATGGTACCTTCGATGACAACTTGCGGTTGCCCGTCGGGTTGTTGTCCGATATCAGTCGTCGCTTCGTGAATGTCGACCGCCAGAACGAAGCGTTCTGCTTCTTTTTTGGTGTCGGTAATTTCGAATTCGCAGCCATTGCCTTCAAGCAGATTCCAACGTTTACCAGTTTTTCGGTCGAGCAGTTCAATTCGGTCATTCAGTCCGAAACCGAATGTTTTCAGCGGAGCGATACGGAACTTTCCAGAAGTGCTTAGTCGCAGATAGAGCGGGACCTCCGTCTGCTTTTCTGGCAGTACGTTGATGGCTGCATAACGTCCGTCGCATACGGTGGCCAGTTCATTGCTCTGACCGTTCATACCGCCCCACATTTTCAGAGCGTCTTCGCCCGGTCGTAGAGCACTATCTGTATTATCCTGTATTTTTATTTCAGTTCGGTCGGCGGCCACTGTGTCGTTTCCGGCGAATAGTCCTAAACGTACCATCTTACTCTCGTGAAGCATATAATGAGCAAACACGCGTCGGTTGATTGCCGTATTTTTAGCTTCTGGCGTGATGGTCAGGCTCGCGCTCGGCTGCCGCGTCTGGATGAAGAACGGTTCGAGCGGCATCAGCCGTTGCGTTTCATCGTAGTTTTCTACCATATCCCAGGCCGTGTATGTGTCGGTTGCTGCATTATATTGGTAGAGGTATTTTACAATCTCATCTTCATTTAGCAAGACATTCTGTTCTTTCGTCATGTTGATGTTCGTCAAGAATGGATTTCCGATCAGATTCCATCCTGCATCAAATTCACTTTCTGCAGGCCAGTATTGCAATTGTTCTGCGAAACGCACGTTGCTATTATTGAGTAGATTTCCTGCCCCCGTATTCAGTTGGATTCCGATTTGCTCCGGATTCGTCGTCACTCGGATTCCGGCCTCTCCGCGCAAAACACCTTGAACCAGTTCGGCGCGAATGTTGAGTGTCGGATAAGGAGCGTCTGCCAGAATCGTTCCGGTTTCGTCACTGTCGGCAAGCGACAGATTGATAATTGGTTCCAATGCTACATTCAGTTTGAGTTCGGCCGGTTCGCTTACGCCGGAGAGAACAACAGTCAGCGGGTTTACTCCCATTTTGTCTAATGCCTCTTTGTCAATTTGAATGGTAATGTCTTGTACCGCTTCATTCAGGTCGAGCTCGGAAACATCTGTCCGGGCATATTCATTTTCAACCACAGATACCAGAATTTTACTATCGGCATTTTTACTTGTAATCCGTCCTTTAATGACAATTTTTTCGGTCGCTTCATCGAGGAATATCGTATCTCCTTCTGTGAAACCGTCAGCCGACAATGTAGCTTTTACTGGTAGTTCGCCGTTTGTGGCATCATACATGAGCATCATTTCAACTCCTCCATTAAGTAATGTGGCATCGACGTTAAAGTACATCTTGCCATCGGTAATGGTAGTCAGTGGTATGTAGTTGGCGAAAGGTTCGTGGCTGCCCGACGGCCTGATAGCCAAGAGCGCTTTGTCTGTTGCAGATTGTGGCCGGTTGAAGCATACTGCGGCTGTTTGTCCGTTTCCGAATGGGTTCTGTTTATCGGCTGTCAGCAACACATATTCGTTGAAGATTGGGTTCAGTTGGGCATAATCCTGACTGATGTAATTATAAGGTGTGCCGTTGTGTAGTCTGAACCGCCATTGGCTGGTGCCCGCTACCATTTGTTCCAGACTGATTTCCTGTTCCGCAGCAGCTGTTCCTTCCTGTGTGAAAACTTTCGTAGGATGGTAGGGCAGATGGGCATATTCTTCGTTCGACGTCACACCATATTTTGTGATTGCTGAACCAGTGATGTAGTCGCAGATGTTTCCGGCATCGTTGTAATGATCCATGTCAATGAGCGCGACCAGTCCTTCTCCGTCCAATCGGGGGTTCTCTGTCATATATTGGCGTACCTCGTCTGCCGTCAGTGCTCGATTCCAAACCGTCACCTGGTCAATGGCTCCTTTAAACCATTTGTCACCCAAATAATTCTGTCCAAGCATCAGGGCTGATGTGATTTTTGCTGCTCCGACAGTTGTTTTGTGTACGTGTTCTGCACCATTTAGATAGAGTCGGAATCCGTTTGGTTCTGCAACGAAAGCCACGTGCATCCACCGTCCCAAGTCGGCAGTCGTGATGTTCAGGTTCGATCCCCATCCATAATAACCGTCGTTCCAATGGAAGCGGATGTTTCCGTCAGCCAAATGCAGCCCGCAGACCGCTCCGCCACCGTTGCGGAAGAATATCAGCGGTTTCACTCCGCGGAGCATATCGGTATGGTCCAGGCGAATCCAACCAGTTATGGTTAGACTTGTTCGACCGTTAAGTGCCTCTGCTATACGGGCATCCTGAAGCGCCGCACCCCCGTTGTTGCACGTCAGTACACGTCCGGACTCCACAGGCATCAGTCGGTTGTTTACTTTAACAGAAAGCGGCACCATCGTTCCCGACCGGCTTTCGATGGTATCTGTTGCTGTGTCTGTTTTCCTGATTCGGTCCATGTCCAGAACCAGTCTGGCTGATGCTTTACCATTGATGAATTTCATGTTGTCAAGTACTCGGAATAATCCTGTACGCGAAGTCAGTTCATAAATTCCTGTTGGTTCGTCTAACTGGCCCACAAGCCGTGCGCTGAGTGTATATTCTGTTTCAAGCTCATCGTAGACGTTGATTTCATAGCCGCCCTCGATGGCATCGAACTGCGCTTCTACGGCAGGTTTGTTTTCCAGTACGGCCAGAATTCGGTTGGTCAGCTCCTTTGCATTAATGGCTTCGGCCATCATGCTTGTTGTACCGTCAGGTCCCGGTTTTAGGTCGGCAATCTTGCGCCAGATCTTTTGTTCGTCATATAGTCCGCAACCGTAGAGCTGATATTCTTTTCCTTCTTTTAGTGGGAGGGGAAGTTCTACCTTGAGTATGACGTCTTCAGAAGTCTCGAATGGTCGGATTTGGAATACTTCCGATGCAGCCGTATAATATCGGTTGTCTACACCCATACTGTCCGGATGGAGATTCGCATAGCGGTAGACACCCACCTTCAGCGTTTGTCCTGCAGCAGGCGTCAGCCAAATGGCTGTACCGCTTCCCGTATCGAAAGCCGTGCGTCCTTCAACAGTCTTTACTTCTGATTTTTCCGCTCCTACGGCCACTGGCATTTTCATATAATCCGTTACGGCCTCTGTTCGCGGATGCATTCCGATGCCCGAGAAACGTTCGCGTTCCAGGGCTAAGTTTCCGGCATTGAAATTATTGTAGTAGACCAGTGCGTTCCGCTGCGACGTATCGTGTCCGAACATGGCTCGCTGCACGTCGTTTTCGTTAAGTGCTTTGTTCCAGATTTTCAACTCATCGACAGCTCCTGTTATCGGAAGACTTTCGAATCCGTCGGCAAAAAGTGACAGATTTACGGCACTGTTCAGTGATGCCCATTGTACGATACGTTCACCGGATGCCGTCAGTTGTCCGTCTACATAGAGTGCCGCGTCACCGTCACGGTCCATAGTCAGTGCAATGTGTGTCCATTTCCCCATTTCGATATTTCCGCCAGTCAGGTCAGTCTGCTGCGTTTCCGGCTGGTCGTAGGTCGCGATGTTGAAAAGCTGGGCAGGTGCATAGCGGAACTTCAGTTTTCCTCCTTTTATGAGCAAAGCCCATCCGCGCGTGTCGCGTTCTACAGCTACAGGCCGGTTACAGAGAATTACTCCATTACTTTCTGGTTTTACCCACAGATCAAGTGTAAAGTCGTTGTAGAAATAGTCCACGTAGCCCAGATCTACTCGTCCGCGTCCGTTGCTGTGAAGTGCCATTCCCGGACGGTTGTCGTCTACCACGGAAGCTCGGGTTGAAGATTTAACGGTATATTCTGCTGAAACTGTTTTCACGTCGGGTGATTCGCGGAGTGTCAGTTCAAGTCGTACCCGGTCACCTTCGGTCAGTTCACGCGTCAGATACTGATATGGATTGATCATTTCCTCGTCATTGACAGTCCATTTGTAGTTGTAATACATCGGTATAGTCCAGTGCGTGTCGATACCTAATGTGCGTCGTCCGTTCGTTTCGGAAAGTTCTTTCAGAGCAAAGCCATCTTTAAAATAGCGATCTGACGGATGTTCCAGATCCGCTACCCAAACTCCTCGTCCGTAATCTCCAATCACCAGTTCCTGGGTTGTGTAGTTCAATGCGATACGTTTGGCCTGCAATGGATTATAGCCCCGCATCCATAAAGACCATTGGCCGCTTTCATGGTTGCGTAAATAGATACCTCCTGATGAACTGAAGAAATATAAGTCGCCTGAACCCTCATGGAAAATCAGATCTTCACAGGAGATATTTGGTAAACCTTGTGAAAGGTCTTCGCCTGTGCCTTCTGTGAGGTTATAGCGCAACACTTTTCCTTTCTGTCCGATATAGATTGTTTGACTATTATTAGGGTCAGTAGTGATCCAGGCACCTGTAAATTTTGCAGGTACAAGTTTACCTCCAGCTTGTACATAAACAGTTTCGAAGGTATTTCCATTGTCGGTCGAACGCACCAGTGTGTTGTTCGTGTTCATCACAAAGAGTGTGGACCCGCCGTCGCCGTCGCGAGTAAGCGCAAAATCGCGGGCTCCGTTTCCGGCACCGCTGTCGTCACGGGTGTTTTCGGACAGGTTAATCGTTTTCCGTCCGAAACCCTCAATTCGGAAGAACGATTGCGCGTTGTTGCCGGGATTGTGGATCAGATACCAGAACCCCGTTGTCACGTCGGCCATCGTATAGCCCTCATACCACGAACTGAGCGCCACTCCCTCCAGGTCGCCGCCTCCAGCGCCCGAGAAATGACACGTTCCGGCATAAGGATTGATGAATGCTTCCGTTCCCTCATATCCGCGCCAGTTGCCCCAACGTCCGTAGCGGTAGGTCTGTGCGTCGACGTCCTGCGTGTTACCTAACATTGTTTGGTCGCCGAATTCGTTTACTTTTATTGAGTAGTGGAGTTGGTTACCCATTGTACCACCGATGTTGGTCCATTCGTGATTATTTATGTTCTTGTCTTTCATCAATAAACCTGAATCAGACCCACGGAACACACGTCCGCTTCTGTGACTTACAATACAGTGATTATCCGCATTGTGGCGTGAACTGGTTGTATAATAATAACTACCATCATCAGTCATAGCTTTTAGACGGTTACCCCAGGCAAATTCGCGGAAGGTCAGACCTCCATCGCTGCTGATGGCTGAGCTCATAGAACATCCATAAAGCCATTGTGGATCCTGAAAGTTGACACCGAAGCCTCCGAGCCAGCCCCAAGGAGATTCGTTTCCAAAGGCCAGTCCGCTACCGATTCCGTTCATCGGTTCCTGTAACGTGCGCCAGTTGTGGCCACCATCTTCAGAATAATATACGGCCGACCATACTCCGTAGCTGACATTACGTGATGCTGTAGCGAACCACATCTGTTGCGGATTCTCTGGATTAATTTCAAGGAAACTTTGCGTGGTGGCCTTAAACGGAAATTCACTGACATTGCTCGCACGTACTTCAGTTCCGTCCTGGTTGAGTACGTTAAAGGTTAGCTGGCGGATGTTGAACGTTGTCGTTCCGTCGGCACCCGTCTGCGGTTGCAGTCCATCTTCAGAATAGTAAATACTACGTGAGGTAGTAATATAAATTTTGTCACGGTTTGTAGGGTGAAAAGCGAAATTTTGGAAGAACGAGCCTTTCATGCCTGTTTCAGGATGGGTTTCCTTCAGGTCATCCGGTAAGGTTACTTTTGTCCAGTTTACACCTTTGTTTTCGCTATACCATATTTCACTGTTCAGATAATTTGCGCCGCTCTGCAGGGCTCCGATAAATTTCATCGTTCCATTGCTGTTTTTGAATCCGTAGCCGCGCTTGAATGACTTGTGCGTGGCTCCTTCAATGCGCGTCCAGGTCTGTCCGCCGTCGGTCGTTTCATAGACGGCCGTGGCGCTGCCGTTCTTCATGAACGCAAAGAAATGGTTCCAGTCGTCGGGATCGACGGGGATGGCCGAGTGGGCACAGATTTTGCGGAATTCGCGGTCAGGAATACGGTCCGTCACGCAATCCCACGTACGTCCTAAGTCGGCGGTCCGGAATATTCCGGCTCCATCGGGTACGACCATGAGTGCGTCAGGGTCCGTCGGATGTACCACGATCCAATGAATACGGCCTGTATAGGGCTTTTGCTGTACAGGACGGAAATATCCCGGGCGGCGTATGCCTTTTAGACGGTCATCTGGAGAATAGGGAATCTCTTTGTCCCATTCGGCCATTTCTGTAGCAAAAAGTTGACGTACAGAACTGATTGCTTTTTCACTATAAGTGGTATCAACAAACTGATATATGGAATCACCTCCAGGAGTAAAAGCATAAGAAGGTAACCACTGCTTTGCGTATTTACCATATTCGACCGAACCACGCACCCGTTTTCTATTCTTTTTTAAATAGTTATCCATGATACGTGAGATTTCTTGTGGATACCATCCGTCATGGGCCAGCTTAATGTAAACTTCATCGTTAAGTAGGTATTCTTTTTTGATTTCCTTGAATACCGAATCTGGTAAGGCCGAAGCTACTTTTCTTAAATGCTGCTTCTGCTTATCTTCCTTATTTACTTGTGAGTAAGCATACGTGAAGTTGGAAGAAAGTAAAAGCAAGATAAATCCTGTCAATCCTTTTTTTACCATAAAATTAAAGACTTATTCTAATGAATATATATGCAAAAAATGTTATCCGATGCAAAGATATTTTTTTGGAATTATTTCATATTTATTCTTCCAATAAATTTCCCTTATTTAATGATTTTTTCTATCTCTATATCCTGATTTTCTTATTTTTTATCCTTTTTGTGCCTTCCCTATGCGCTTTTGTTGTCTGATATTCTTTTGTGATTCAGTCGCCAACCAATTCAAAAAAAACTAAGATGGATAAAAAATAAAAATGGAAAGACAAAAATATTTATTCAGTTTCTTATAAATAGAGTAAGATCATTTAATCGAGTAATCGAGAAATTAAAACAACTGATAAATATTTAGCTATTGATAAAGAAAATTGTTATTTTTATATTTTGTACCTCCGCCGGGAATCGAACCCGGATTGACGGTTTAGGAAACCGTAGTTCTATCCATTGAACTACAGAGGCGAAAAATTTTAGCTAAATCAATGACAAAGATAGTATATTCTATTCGTTTCTGAAAGTGTATGGATAAAAAAAGGTATTTAAGTTTCTTTTTTAAAAACGATAATATGAGAATTTAGTAATATAATGTCGATGTTTTTCTGTCATTTTGCTATAAAAAATGCATTTTTATTAGCAACTTTATTTGTATTTTCGTATATTTGCCGCCATAGAATAATACTATAATATGTATCACACAATGTGATGAGATTAAATAGAGATGGTATAACTTAATTATAATAAAATGACAGATACACAGAATATACAAGAATTAAATCAGGTTGTAGTCCGTTTCTCTGGTGATTCTGGAGATGGTATGCAACTGGCGGGTAATATTTTTACGACTGTATCAGCAACAGTGGGCAACGATGTTTGTACTTTCCCGGATTATCCAGCTGACATACGCGCTCCACAAGGTTCTTTGACGGGTGTTTCTGGATTTCAGGTACATGTCGGAGCTGATAAGGTTTATACGCCAGGAGATAAATGTGATGTCTTGGTCGCAATGAATGCAGCAGCACTTAAAACACAATATAAATTTGTTAAACCTACTGCTTGTATTATTCTTGATACAGATTGTTTTCAACAAAAAGATCTGGAAAAGGCTGGATTTTCAACAGAAAACCCTATTGATGAGTTGGGTATCAAAAATGATATTATAGCTGCACCGATTACTCAGATGGTTAAAGCTTGTCTGGCAGATAGCGGATTGGACAATAAATCGATGCTCAAGTGTCGGAATATGTTTGCATTGGGGCTTGTATGTTGGCTTTTTCAGCGAGATACGGAGATCGCTTTTTCTATGTTGCGTGAGAAATTTGCAAATAAACCTCATGTTGCTGAGGCTAATATAAAAGTAATTCAGGCTGGATATGATTATGGTGCCAATACTCATGCTTCGGTTTCACATACATACCGTGTAGAAACTAAGGTTAAGAAACCGGGCGTCTATATGGATATTATGGGGAATAAGGCAACTGCCTATGGATTTATTGCAGCAGCAGAAAAAGCAGGTTTGCCATTATTCTTAGGGTCTTATCCGATAACACCGGCTACAGATGTCCTGCACGAATTATCTAAGCATAAGAGTTTGGGAGTAATGACGGTTCAGTGTGAAGATGAGATAGCTGGTTGTGCTTCTTCTGTAGGAGCGGCTTTTGCTGGCGCTTTGGCTGTTACTTCAACTTCGGGCCCTGGCGTATGTTTAAAATCCGAGGCTATGAATTTGGCTGTAATGACAGAATTGCCGCTCGTTGTTTTGGATGTACAGCGCGGCGGACCTTCAACAGGTCTTCCGACCAAAAGTGAGCAGACAGATTTGATGCAAGCCCTTTTTGGACGTAATGGAGAGTCTCCCATGCCGGTTATAGCTGCTATTTCGCCTGTACATTGTTTTGATGCAGCCTATGCAGCTTGTAAGATGGCACTTGAACATATGACGCCGGTAGTACTTTTAACCGATGCTTTCGTTGCGAACGGATCAGGAGCATTTCGTTTGCCCGATTTAAATGAGTATCCGGAAATACGCCCCCCTTATGTAACTCCGGAAATGTCGGGACATTATACACCGTATATGCGTAATCCGGAAAATCAGGTACGCTATTGGGCTGTTCCGGGACAGGAGGGCTTTATGCATATTTTGGGTGGTTTGGAAAAGGATGGTCAAACAGGTTCTATCAGTACAGATCCGGAAAATCATGACAGAATGTGCCGTTTGCGTGCTGAAAAAGTAGCCCGTATCCCAGTACCTGATCTTTGCGTCGAAGGTGATGCCGATGATGCAGAACTTTTGATCGTCGGTTTTGGCGGAACGTATGGACATTTGCATTCTGCGATGGATGAAATGCGTAGTACTGGCATGAAGGTGGCTTTAGCTCATTTCTCTTATATCAATCCATTGCCTGCAAATACCACTCAAATATTGAAAAAATATTCCAAGGTGGTTGTTGCAGAGCAGAATCTGGGACAGTTTGCCGGATATTTACGTATGCATGTAGATGGATTTTCACCTTATCAGTATAATCAGGTTAAAGGCCAGCCCTTTGTCGTAAGTGAGTTGGTACGTTCATTTACGGATTTATATAACAATTAAAATAATCTATTATGACACAATATACAGCAAAAGATTATAAAAAAGGACAACCCAGATGGTGTCCGGGATGTGGAGACCATTTCTTTTTGGCATCTTTGCATAAGGCCATGGCTGAAATGGGAATTCCGCCACATAATATAGCAGTCATTTCAGGTATAGGCTGTTCCAGTCGTTTACCCTATTATATGAATACATATGCTATGCAGACAATTCACGGACGGGCTGCGGCTATTGCTACAGGGTGCAAGGTTGCTAATCCGAATTTGTCTGTATGGCAGATTTCTGGCGATGGTGATGGACTGGCTATTGGTGGTAATCATTTTATTCATGCTATCCGTCGTAATGTGGATATGAACATGATTTTGTTGAATAATCGGATTTACGGTTTGACAAAAGGACAATATTCCCCAACATCTCCTCGTGGTTTTATCAGTAAATCTTCTCCATATGGAACTGTAGAGGATCCATTTAGACCTGCAGAATTATGTTTTGGAGCCCGGGGGCACTTTTTTGCCCGTGCTGTGGCTACCGATGCAGATGGGACTATAGAGATTTTAAAAGCGGCGGAGGCGCATAAAGGAGCTTCTGTTTGTGAAATTCTACAGAATTGTGTGATTTTTAATGATGGAACACATGATGCGGTAGCCAAAAAAGAAAATCGTGCCAAGAATGCAATCTATTTGAAACATGGCGAACCAATGCTCTTTGGTGAGCATCGTGAGTATGGTTTGGTTCAGGACGGTTTCGGATTGAAAGTTGTTAAAATCGGCGAGAATGGGATTTCTGAGTCCGATGTTTTGGTTCATGATGCTCATTGTGAAGATAATACGCTGCATTTAAAGCTCGCTCTGATGGAAGGTCCAGATTTTCCAATCGCATTGGGCGTGATTCGTGATGTTGCCGCTCCTACATATGAAGTGGCTGTACATGAACAGATTACAGAAATTTCGAATAAAAAATCTTATCATAATTTTGCGGAATTATTACGTACGAATGATTTGTGGGAAGTCAAATAAATCAGATTGTATGTCTTAAGTATGAAATAGCCATATCAAACTCCTTTAGGGATTTGATATGGCTATTTATCATATGAATAAAGGATACTGACTTATAGTTTGTAAGTCCATCATTATGAATTTTGATCTTTAGGCGCTTTCTTCTTATATTTTATTTGCTTGAGTTCAGTCAGACTGTGTTTGTTGTGTCGATTTTATGTCATTTTCTTTGAATATATAAGATGTCAGATAACCGTTTCTTTTATCTGAATCTTATGTTAGAAATTTATTTTTGTCAGATTCTTATATATAAGAAAAAGTTTCTTTCGTCGCGAGCCTTATTGTGATATGATCTATGTGATTTGATAAGGATAAGTTGTTGTTAATTAAGATAAATACAGAATTTAATAGGGGCAAATGTAATCTCCATTTTGCAATTATGACAAACGGATTTCGCTTTTATCATAATTAACGGCAAAAAACAGCCATTTAAGAAAAATAAAGTGGCGAAATGTTTCCTATGCAAGGGAAAATAGCTAATTTTGTGTCGGAAAAAATGAGATGTATATAATTAATCAGTAAATAATAACCAATTTTTATTTTTTAGTAAAATGGCAAATATTGATTTGAGTAAGTACGGTATTACAGGTGCCGTTGAGATTTTGCACAATCCATCATATGATGTATTGTTTGCAGAAGAGACAAAAGCTGGTTTGGAAGGCTTTGAAAAGGGTCAGGTTACTGAACTGGGTGCAGTTAACGTAATGACAGGTATCTACACTGGTCGTTCTCCTAAGGACAAGTTCATCGTTAAAGATGCAACTTCTGAGAACACAGTATGGTGGACATCTGAAGAGTATAAGAATGATAACAAGCCTGTAACAACTGAGGCTTGGACTGTTTTGAAAGATTTGGCAGCAAAAGAACTTTCTAACAAACGTTTGTATGTTGTAGATGCATTCTGCGGTGCTAACGAAGGTACTCGTTTGAAAGTTCGTTTCATCATGGAAGTAGCATGGCAGGCACACTTTGTGACGAACATGTTTATCCGTCCTACTGCTGAGGAATTGGCTAACTTCGGTGAGCCTGATTTCGTTGTTTACAACGCTTCTAAGGCTAAGGTTGAGAACTACGCTGAGTTGGGCTTGAATTCTGAGACAGCTGTAGTATTCAACTTGACTACTAAGGAGCAGGTTATCCTGAACACTTGGTACGGTGGTGAAATGAAGAAGGGTATGTTCTCTATGATGAACTACTACAACCCGTTGCGTGGTATCGCTTCTATGCACTGTTCAGCTAACACTGACAAGGAAGGTAAGAGCTCTGCTATCTTCTTCGGTTTGTCAGGAACAGGTAAGACTACTTTGTCTACCGATCCTAAGCGTCTGTTGATCGGTGACGATGAGCACGGATGGGATAACGAAGGTGTATTCAACTACGAGGGTGGTTGCTACGCTAAGGTTATCAACCTGGACAAGGAGTCTGAGCCAGATATCTACAACGCTATCAAGCGCGACGCTTTGTTGGAGAACGTAACTGTTGCTGCTGACGGTAAGATCGATTTCGCAGATAAGAGCGTAACTGAGAACACTCGTGTTTCTTATCCTATCTACCACATCGAGAACATCGTTAAGCCGGTTTCTAAGGGTCCTCACGCTAAGCAGGTTATCTTCCTGTCAGCTGATGCCTTCGGTGTATTGCCTCCAGTATCTATCCTGAACCCTGCACAGGCACAGTACTACTTCCTGTCAGGATTTACTGCTAAGTTGGCCGGTACTGAGCGTGGTATCACTGAGCCTACTCCTACATTCTCTGCTTGCTTCGGTGCTGCATTCTTGAGCTTGCACCCAACTAAGTACGCTGAGGAGTTGGTTAAGAAGATGGAAATGACTGGTGCTAAGGCTTACTTGGTAAATACTGGTTGGAACGGTACTGGCAAGCGTATTTCTATCAAGGATACTCGTGGTATTATTGATGCTATCCTGGATGGTTCTATCGAAACAGCTCCAACTAAGACTATTCCTTACTTCGATTTCGTTGTTCCTACAGAGTTGCCGGGTGTTGATCCTAAGATCTTGGATCCACGTGACACTTACGATTGCGCTTGCAAGTGGGAAGAGAAAGCTAAGGATTTGGCTGGACGTTTCATCAAGAACTTCGCTAAGTTCACTGGTAACGAAGCTGGTAAGGCTTTGGTTGCTGCTGGTCCTAAGTTGTAATTCAATTTTAGAACTTTATATTAAGGCAACCCTCAATCAGGAGGGTTGCCTTTTTATTTTTGTCATATTGCTATCTTTTTTATGCTAAACTTCCTGTTTTGAACTGATTTTATGAAAAAATGTACTGTATCAGGTTCAATTTATGGAGATTATTGTGGATTGAATTTGCTTTTCACTATCTTTGTACCCAAATAAATCTTATAGTTATGCGAAAACTAGTAAATCTTTTGTTGTTTGCGCTTGTCAGTGTTACGGCTATGGCGCAGTTTCAGAATCCCGTTAAATTTTCAGTAGAGCAGAAAAAAATCTCTGATTCAGAGTTTGAACTTGTTTTTACGGGAAAAATTGATGCCGGTTGGCATGTGTATTCAACAGATATTGCAGAAGGGGGACCGACTGCCGCCACTGTTGACTTTGATGTGAAAAAAGGTGCAGAACCAGTCGGTAAGCTGACTCCTGCAGGTAAAGTTCATGCTAAATTTGATGAAATGTTTGGTATGGATGTGACATATATGGAAGGTACAGCTGTCTTTGTTCAGAAAATGAAAATAACAGCGCCGGAGTATGAAGTAAAGGGGTATTTGACTTTCGGTGCATGCAACGATCAGAATTGTATTCCTCCAACAACCGTTGATTTCTCTTATTCTGGCAAAGGGGTAGCTGCTAAGGCCGAAAAGAAACCTGAAGCAGTTGAAAAAAAAAATGCCGATAAGCAAGATCAGCAAGAGACGATAGATGCTCCTGCTCCAGAAAAGGATCAGGTGGCTGATCAGGATACAGCATTAGCAGAAACGGCTGAAACTGCCGTTTCTGTTTCAGAACAAAATCAACAAAGTCAGGTTGCCGACTATTGGAAACCTGTTGTGCAGGAATTAAGCGCGTTTGGTACAGAAGGAACTACGGCGGATAAATCTTTCTGGGCTATTTTTCTTTTAGGCTTTTTGGGAGGTCTTGTTGCTTTGTTTACTCCTTGTGTGTGGCCTATTATTCCGATGACAGTCAGTTTCTTTCTGAAACGCAGCAAGGATAAGTCTAAAGGCGTACGTGATGCTTTTACTTATGGTGTCAGTATTGTTGTCATTTATGTAGCGCTTGGATTGATCGTGACCGGTATATTTGGTGCAAGTGCCTTGAATGCGCTTTCTACCAATGCCATCTTTAATATCTTTTTCTTTCTGATGCTGGTTGTGTTTGCAGCTAGCTTTATGGGTGCTTTTGAAATCACGTTACCTTCTTCATGGAGTAGTGCTGTCGACAGTAAGGCGGAATCAACAACCGGTTTATTAAGTATTTTCTTAATGGCCTTTACTTTGGTTTTGGTATCGTTCTCTTGTACTGGTCCTATCATTGGATTTTTGTTGGTAGAAGTTTCGACATCAGGAAGTATTATTGCGCCAACTATTGGTATGTTTGGTTTTGCTTTAGCTTTGGCTTTGCCGTTTACACTTTTTGCGATGTTCCCGACTTGGTTGAAGCAAATGCCTAAATCCGGTAATTGGATGAATTGCATTAAAGTTTGTCTTGGTTTCTTGGAGTTGGCTTTTGCTTTGAAGTTCTTATCTGTGGCAGATTTGGCATACGGTTGGCGTCTGCTTGATCGTGAGACATTCTTGGCATTATGGATTGTTATTTTTGCTTTGCTTGGTTTTTATTTGCTTGGCAAGATCAAGTTCCCTCACGATGAGGATGATGGTGAAGGAAAGGTCGGAGTGACCAGATTCTTCCTGGCCTTGATTTCATTGGCGTTTGCTGTTTATATGGTTCCTGGCTTGTGGGGAGCTCCTTTGAAAGCCGTAAGCGCGTTTGCACCACCGATGAAAACTCAGGATTTTAATCTTTACACGAACGAAGTGCATGCACAGTTTACCGATTATGATGCCGGTATGGCTTATGCGAAACAGCATGGAAAACCTGTAATGGTAGATTTCACCGGATATGGTTGTGTGAATTGCCGTAAGATGGAATTAGCCGTATGGGTGGACGAGCAGGTTGCTGATCTGATTAATAATGATTACGTGTTGATTACGCTTTATGTTGATGATAAGACTCCGTTGCCCGAGCGTATCACAGTAACAGAAAATGGAGCTGAACGTGTTTTGCGTACAGTGGGTGATAAATGGAGTTATTTGCAGCGTAATAAATTTGGAGCTAACGCACAGCCGTTCTATGTCTTGCTCGATAATGAGGGTATGCCTTTGAATAAGTCATATTCTTACGATGAGGATGTAGACAAATATGTAGATTTCTTGCGTGTAGGCTTGAATAATTATAAAAACAAAAAATAATTTCTATAGAAAATGAAAATGAGAATGCTTTTTACAGCTTTCGCCCTGATTTGTGCCGGACTTGTTTCGGCACAAACTATGTTTACTGCTTTGCCAGTGGACAAGGACGTACGGACAGGCAAACTGGACAATGGCCTGACTTATTATATCCGTTATAATAAATATCCGGAAAAACAGGCGGACTTTTATATTGCCCAGAAAGTGGGTTCTATTCAAGAAGAGGAAGAACAGCGGGGATTAGCCCATTTCCTGGAGCATATGTGTTTTAACGGTACGACAAATTTTCCCGGTAATTCTTTGATTACTTATCTGGAAAGTATTGGTGTCAAGTTTGGTGAAAACCTGAATGCTTATACGGCTATTGATGAAACGGTATATAATATTAATAATGTCCCGACAACCAATACTGCATCATTGGACTCTTGTTTGTTGATTTTACATGATTGGAGTAATTCTTTGTTACTTAAAGATGAAGAGATCGACAAGGAACGCAGCGTCATACATGAAGAGTGGCGTATGCGTAGCAGTGCTTCTTTGCGTATGTATGAGCGGGCTTTACCTTTGTTGATTCCTAATAATCGTTATGGAAATCGTTTGCCGATTGGTTTGATGAGTGTTGTGGATAATTTTAAGCCCGAAGTATTGCGTGCTTATTATCAAAAGTGGTACCGTCCTGACCTGCAAGGAATTATTGTTGTAGGCGACATTGATGTTGATCGGATGGAACAGAAAATCAAGGAAATTTTTTCTCCGATCAAGATGCCGGCAAATCCGGCACCGCGTGAATATGTTCAGGTTGCCGACAATGATGAACCTATTGTTGTGTGCGAAAAAGATAAAGAGCAGACTATGACAGTAGTTCAGGCTATGTTTAAGCACGATGTATTTCCTGATAGTCTTAAGAATACTCCGTATTATTACTATGACAGCTATTTGCGGAATATGGGTATTGCTATGATTAATCAGCGTTTTGCGGAGATGGCCAACAAACCGGAAGCTACTTTTTTGGCCATACAATGTTCAGATGATGATTTTATTGTAGCCAAAACGAAAGATGCTTTTACGGTATCTGTTGTGCCGAAAGAGGGTAAGTTGGCCGAGAGTATGCGTACTGCTTTCGCTGAAGTGTATCGTGCTGACCGCTATGGATTTACGGAAACAGAATTTGAACGTATCCGCACCAGTATCTTGAGCAGTCTGGAAAGTGCTTATCAGAATAAGGACAAACGGAACAACTCTGATTTTACGTCAGCTTATGTCAATACTTTCCTCTATAACGAGCCAATGATGAGTTTTGACGATGAATATGTCCTGATTAAGAGTCTGGTCTCAAAAATAACATTGGAAGAGGTAAACAAAATGTTTAGTTCTCTGGTTCTCGATACAGACAAGAATCTTGTTGTTTATGCAACGTGTCCGGACAAGGAAGGTGTATCAATGCCGGAAGCAGGACAATTGCTGGATTTGATTCGTGAAGGTCGGAATACAGATTTGGGAGCTTATGTGGATAATGTCAAGAATGAGCCTTTGATTTCGCAATTACCCCAGGCCGGCAGTATTAAGAAAGAACGGTCAAGCAAGTTTGGATTTACCGAGTGGACTCTTTCCAACGGGGTACGTGTAGTTTTCAGAAAAACAGATTTTAAGGAGAATGAAATCTTGATGTCTGCATATAGTCTGGGCGGAAGCGGATTGTATGGTAATGAGGAAATCATTAATCTTTCGTTGTTTGACGATTTGATTGCCGCATCCGGACTGGGTAATTTCACCCGTATCGAATTGGGTAAGGCGCTTACAGGAAAGCATGTTCGGTTGTCGCCGGTGTTGTCCAGCCGTTCCGAAGGTTTTACAGGTTCTTCGACACCGAGAGATCTCCGTACGCTTTTTGAATTAGTCTATTTAAGTTTCCAAAAGCCATATCGAGATGACGAGTCTGTTCATACAACATTGGCCCAGTATCGCGAAGTCTTGAAAAATAAGGATTTGAAGCCGATGAGTGCATTTGGAGATTCTGTTTCTGTGGCTCTTTATGGTAATAATCCACGTTTGCATTTCCTGACGGCCGGTGATATGGACAAGGTTTCGTACGATCGTATACTTGAGATTTATCAGGAACGTTTCCAGGATGCCTCAGACTTTACGTTTGTGTTCTGTGGTAATTTCGATACAGATTCATTACGTCTGTATACTGAACAGTATTTGGCTGCTTTGCCTTCTTTGAGTCGTAAGGAAAAGCCGCAGGATACAAAGATGTATAAGCGTGAAGGTGTTTATACGAACGAATACAGTAAGAAAATGGAGGTTGCCCAGTGCCAGGCTGTACGTATCTGGCATGGTAAGTTGAAAAATACGCTGCACAACAATATTGCTATGAGTGTGCTTGGTCAGATTCTTGATATTCGTTATATTGCAACAATCCGTGAAGATATAGGTGCAGCATACTCGGTTTCTACCAGCGGTGGTATGAACTATAATTCTGCCGATCAGTCGGAGTATACATTACAGGTGTTCGCTCCTTTGAAACCGGAAATGTGCGACACGGCATTGATGGTAATGACAAAAGAATTGGAAACAATTGCTGATGGTGGAGTTAACCAGGAAGACTTGAATAAAATAAAAGAGTATATGTTGAAAACAGCCGATGAGGCAGAACGTTTGAATGGTGCTTGGTTAAACCGCATCAATAATTATTTGCGTCGTGGCATGGATTCCTATACCGATTATAAGAAAGTAATTTCGTCTATGAGTACGAAAGACCTTCAGAAATTGGCACGTAAGATTCTGAAAGATAATAATTGCATTACTGTTGTGATTCTTCCTGAGACCGAGGAATCCGATAATTAAGGTTTTAGTAGATTGATAAAGAATCATAGTGATTTTGGAATGTTGGGTCAAACTGACTTTTTCAGGATCGCTATGATTTTTTTTACCTTATTTTTTTAGTATTGTTCTTTAGCTGTATCAATAAAAAACGAATCGCTCCGAAAGTTTTTATTACTTTCGGAGCGATTCGTTTTTTATATCTGGAAAGAGTAGTGCAATTAATCTCTGTTTGCACGTTTCCGTTCTGTATGATCCAAAATGATTTTACGCATACGCATGCTTTTCGGAGTCACTTCTACATATTCGTCTTCACGGATATATTCGAGTGCTTCTTCGAGCGAGAAGATGGTAGCCGGAATGATGCGGGCTTTTTCATCTGAACCAGATGCACGCATGTTGGTCAGCTGTTTGCTCTTCGTGACATTTACTACCAGATCGTTTTCATGGATATGTTCACCGACAATTTGTCCGGCATATACCGGATCTTGTGGTTCGATGAAGAATTTTCCACGATCCTGAAGGTTATTGATGGCATAGGCAAATGCAGTTCCACTTTCCAAGGCAATCATCGCACCATTGCTTCGGCGTGCAATTTCGCCTTTATAAGGTTGGTATTCCTTGAAACGGTGTGCCATGATGGCTTCACCCTGGCTGGCAGTCAGTACATTGGTACGCAAACCGATGATTCCACGTGATGGAATATTGAATTCGATATTCACACGGTCGCCTTGCGTTTCCATGGAAACCATCTCTCCTTTACGGCGAGTTACCATATCAATCATTTTGCTGGAGAACTCTTCCGGTACATTGATGGTAAGTTCTTCGATTGGTTCGCAACGTTCGCCATCGATTTCCTTATAGATTACTTGAGGCTGGCCTACCTGCAATTCATAACCTTCACGGCGCATGGTTTCAATCAGGACAGACAGATGGAGCACACCGCGTCCGGAAACAATCCAGCGATCCGTATAACCTTCCTGGAATGAAACGCGCAGAGCCAGATTCTTCTCCAGTTCTTTCTCCAGACGATCGTTGATGTGACGGCTGGTGCAGAATTTTCCTTCCTTACCGAAGAAAGGTGAGTCGTTGATGGTGAAGAGCATACTCATGGTTGGCTCGTCAATCGTGATGGTTGGCAGTGGCTCCGGATTTTCAAAGTCACAGATTGTATCTCCAATTTCGAAATTTTCCAGACCGATGATGGCACAGATATCGCCTGAAGATACTTCTGAAATCTTTTGGCGTCCCATACCGGTAAAGGTATTGATTTCTTTGATTTTAGTTTTCTCTTTTGAACCGTCGCGGTGGCAAATGGTAATGTTCATACCTTCTTTCAGCGTACCACGGTGCACACGTCCTACGGCAATACGGCCGGTATAATTTGAGTAGTCCAAAGAGGTAATCAGCATTTGTGGCGTACCGTCCAGTTGTTCCGGAGCCGGAATATGTTCCAGAATCTGATCAAGCAGATAGAAAATGTTGTCGGTCGGCTTGTTCCATTCCGGTCCCATCCAGTTATTTTTGGCTGATCCGTAAATAACCGGGAAATCCAGCTGATCTTCTGTAGCATCCAGGTCGCACATCAGGTCGAATACCATTTCGTATACTTCTTCCGGACGGCAGTTTGGTTTGTCTACTTTGTTGATGACCACAATGGGTTTCAGCCCGATTTCAAGTGCTTTCTGGAGTACAAAGCGTGTCTGTGGCATCGGTCCTTCAAATGCATCGACCAGCAGGATACATCCGTCTGCCATATTCAGCACGCGTTCCACTTCACCACCGAAATCAGAGTGTCCCGGAGTATCAATAATATTAATTTTTGTGTCCTTGTAGTTAATGGAAACGTTTTTGGAAAGGATGGTTATTCCGCGTTCACGTTCCAACTCGTTGTTATCCAACATCAGTTCACCGGTCTGCTGATTTTCGCGGAATAAGTTTCCGGCCAGCAGCATTTTGTCCACAAGCGTAGTCTTGCCATGGTCTACGTGGGCAATGATTGCAATGTTTCTAATATTCTGCATACTTAACCTAAAATGATGGCACAAAGTTACATAAAATCTATGGAAAAACCTCCAAAATTCGGCAGATTAACGCAATGTAATCTGTGAATTAAGTAGTTATGAGAAAATCGCGGAAGTTGGATAGAGGGCTGAATAGCGTTTCAAAGCGGATTGGAGAAAGAGAACGGTTTCCTAATCGTTACCCGTCAGAAATGCAGATTTAACAGTCACCGTTCCGTTTGCGCCGCTCTGCGTAGGTTTGCTTGTCAAGGTTTAACTCGTTGATTTATAGTTTTGCAACCAAAAAAGAACGAGTATGACAAGGAGCACATTTCGCGTGCTGTTCTATGCGAACGGCAGCAAGGAGAAGAATGGAATTGTCCCCATCATGGGACGGGTTACAATCAACGGAACGGTGGCGCAGTTCAGTTGCAAACGGAGCATCGCAAAGGAGCTTTGGGACGCAAAGGGCAACCGTGCCAAGGGCAAGAGTTTAGAGGCAAGGGAAACGAACCTTGCGCTTGACAACATCAAGGCGCAAATCATCAAGCACTACCAGCGCATATCCGACCGTGAGGCGTTTGTGACGGCAGAAATGGTGCGCAACGCCTATCAGGGCATAGGCGGCGAGTATGAAACGCTGCTCAAAGCCTTCGACCGTGAGAACGAGGTGTTCAAGAAGCGTGTCGGCAAGGACAGGAAACTGGCGACCTATCAGTCAAGGGTAGTGGCAAGGAACTATGTGGCGGCGTTCATCAAGTCGTTCTACAAGCGCAGCGACATGTCGATGCTGGAACTTACGCCCGACTTCATCAAGGAGTTTGCGGTCTATCTCGCCACGGAAGCGGGATTACGCAACGGCACGATATGGGAGAAGTGCATGTGGCTGAAAGGCGTGGTGATGCGTGCGCACTTCAACGGGCTGATACCGAGAAACCCGTTTGCGCAGTTCCACATCAGCCCGAATGTCAAGGAGCGTGAGTTTCTGACGGAGGATGAGTTGAAGGCGGTGATGACGCACGAGTTCTCAGATCCGAAACTGGCATATATCCGTGACCTGTTCGTGTTTGCGAGTTTCACCGCCCTTTCTTTCGTGGACATCAAGGAACTGACCAACGACCGAATCGTGGAGGTGAACGGCGAGAAGTGGATTATCTCCAAGCGTCACAAGACGGGCGTACCTTTCCAAGTAAAGCTGCTGGACATCCCCTTGCAGATAATCGAGCGTTACCGACCGTTCCAAGAAAACGACTTGGTATTCCCCAATCTGAACTATTGGTCAATCTGCAAGCCGTTGAAGAAGATGATACGGGAATGCGGCGTGAATAAGGACATCAGCTTCCATTGCTCAAGACACATCAATTCTTCTTACTCATTGAAAACAAGAAACTTACAAAGATTATCAGCTTGACAGGTAACGATATA
>CALUIV010000006.1 GCA_944320775.1 uncultured Paraprevotella sp.
AAAGAGGCAAGTAAACTCAAAAACGTAGTTATCATTCCAGGAAAACTCATCCATATCGACGGACAAAGAGAAATAAAGCCGGAAGAGAAACATGAACTATTTATGAAATCCTTCCTGGATTTCTATATGCTCGCAGAGGCAACACACATATATAGCATAAGAACATCCGAAATGTACCCCAGCCAGTTCCCTCAATATGCAGCAAAAGTACATAACATTCCGTTTGAAAGAATTAATATATAAACTCGCACCTGTCTCCAAATAAGAATTCATATATTTATCAAAAAAAATCTGTCAAACATATGTTTGACAGATTTTTTTAAGTTGGACTACCAAGATTCGAACTTGGACAAACAGAACCAAAACCTGTTGTGCTACCATTACACCATAGTCCAATCCTCATACCGCTTTCTTTTGGAAAGCGGTGCAAAGATAAGCATATATTTGGAAACAACCAAATTTATCTCCAATTATTTTCAAAAATATGCTTTATTTTATTTCACAATGATCAAATAATAGTTCTTCTTACCGCGTTGAACCAATAAATACTTACCATCAAGCAAATCTTCTTCGGTCACCATCTGATCAAAAGCATTCAGTTTTTCCTTATTCAAAGAAACGCCGCCTCCTTGAGTCATTTTTCTCATTTCTCCCTTACTTGGGAAACATTGAGTAAATTCAGCCATCAAATCTACAGCCTTTACTCCACTAGAAAGAACATCCCGGCTAATCTCAAATTGTGGAACCCCCGCAAAAACATCCAATAATGTTTTCTCGTCCAGTTTCATAAGGCTTTCCTTTGTAGCTTTACCAAAAAGGATATTACTTGCCTCAACTGCCATCTGATAATCAGCTTCACTATGAACCATTATGGTCACCTCTTTTGCCAATCTCTTCTGTAAAACGCGCTGTCCTGGATCTTCCTTATGCTCTGCAACCAACGCTTCGATTTCTTCCTTAGACAAAGTGGTAAAGATCTTAATATAACGTTCAGCATCATCATCAGCAACATTCAACCAGAACTGATAGAAAGCGTAAGGCGACGTATAGTCACGGTTAAGCCATATATTACCTTGTTCCGTTTTACCAAATTTACGACCATCGGCCTTCGTTATCAACGGACAAGTCAGTGCAAAAACTTCTCGACCATTTGTACGGCGGATCAATTCAGCTCCCGTTGTTATATTTCCCCATTGATCGCTACCTCCAAGTTGAAGTTTACAATTCTTATGTTCATTCAGATACAAGAAATCATAACCCTGTAAAAGTTGATAAGTAAATTCTGTAAAAGACAGTCCATCGCGTGCTTCTCCGTTTAAACGTTTCTGCACACTATCCTTGGCCATCATATAATTTACCGTGATATGCTTTCCAACCGTACGTGCAAAATCCAAGAATGTAAAATCTTTCATCCAGTCATAGTTGTTCACCAATTCTGCATGATTAGGAGCATCACTATCAAAATCCAGAAAACGAGCCAACTGCTCTTTGATACAAGCCACGTTATGACGCAGTGTAGCCTCATCAAGCAAATTGCGCTCCTGACTTTTTCCAGACGGATCACCAATCATTCCTGTAGCTCCACCAACAAGTGCCAATGGTTTATGTCCACAACGCTGAAAATGCTTTAGCATCATCACACCACACAAATGACCAATATGCAATGAATCAGCAGTCGGATCTATACCCAAATAAGCTGTCACTTGTTCTTTTTCCAATAATTCTTCTGTTCCAGGCATCATGGTATGCACCATACCTCGCCAAGTTAACTCTTCTACAAAATTTAACATCGAATAAATTTACTTTTTAATATATATAAGACATTTCAATATGCTAATCTTTTTATCCAGAAACATCTGCACATTGCAAAAGTACGACCTTTATAGAAGATGTGCAACTGAAATTCCACTTTTTCTTCAGAAGAATTGACGATTTAAACACAAGAAAGAAAAACGCTCCTGCTGCAACTCAATTAACGTTTCAACCGACATGTTTCTTACTAATGCCACATGCTGATAAACAGACAACAAAGAATCTGCAAAATCATCTGTTTCTATAAAAAAACGATCCTCAGGACATACCCGTAAAGTATCTTCCTGAAAATACGGTCCGAAACTAAAATAAAAGCCCATACGTAACAGTTGTTCCATCAAGGCAACCTTTCCCCGAAAACCATGAATAATCCAAGGCTGACGAAATGTAGAAGCACGACGTACAGACAGTAAAACATCATAAGCACGCACACAATGAATAACAACTGGTTTTCCCATACTTTCCGCCAATTCTACTTGTGCACGGAAAAAAAGTAATTGTAAATCAAATTCAGTACGACAACATTTATCCAAACCACATTCACCAAGCATACACACCTCAGGAAGTGCCAACAAATTCTGCAATCGCTCTAAAGAAGCGTTTAAATCTACCGCTTGACAAACAGACCATGGATGAATACCTACAGAAAAAAGTTCATTCTGAGATGACGTTATATCAAAAAGGCCGCATTCAGAACATAAATCCAAAGAACGTACAACACGCTCCCCCAAGACAGCTGGCCGATGAGTATGAAAATTCAATAAATCCATCTTAACAATCAAGGCACAGGATCATAACCGGAACCACCCCATGGATGGCATCTCAATAAACGCCGAACAGCTAAATAAAATCCTTTAAAAGGGCCATATTTACGAATTGCCTCCAAAGCATATTGTGAACATGTCGGTGTAAACCGACAAGACGGCGGAGTCATTGGAGAAATAACCTTTCGATAAAATTCTATGGGAAGAACCAAAAACAGAACCAATATTCTATTTACAAGATTCCACAGACGCTTCATTGTTCTTTAATTCCTTTTGATAATATTCTGAAATTCGAATCAGCAGGTTACGTACTTTAGACTCAACAACTTGAGAAGACACCAAATCATCACTCAGCCATAAAAAAGCAACAGCCAAGTGCTTCGGCATGCCGTCCTGTTTCAAAGCCTGCCATAATATATGTTTATTCAAACGATAAGCCTCACGAAGCTGTCGTTTTACCCGATTACGCCGAACCGCCCGCTTAAAATGTTTCTTAGAAACAGAAACCAAAATAGCCACCGGCTCTTCAATCCCTTCGTCTACAGGCGAAAATACAGCGCGTATCGGATAAGCAGCAAACGACCGGTTTCCACCGGCAAAAAGCTGATCAATTATCCGCTTACTGCATAATCGTTCCGACTTCTGAAAGGAACATTTGTTTGAACAACTCGTTTTCTCCATTATATTCATCTTTCGCGTTGCAAGTTACAACAAAATAAAGAGACGACAAAACAAAAATGAACGCACTTACATGCGTCCATTTCTATTATCTATTCATTAAAGTGTTTATTTAGCGTGTTTCTTCACATAATCCTCCAGAGCTGCTGTAATGGAAGGGAATTCTGGAGAAGGTGCTTCAAGATCCAAACGAAGTCCAGCATCCCGAACAGCCTTTGCTGTTGTAGGACCAAAAGATCCAATTGCAATATCCCCCTGAACAAAATTTGGGAAATTCTTCAGCAACGACTGAATCCCTGAAGGACTAAAGAAAATCAACATATCATAATCAAATGGTTCATCTGGCGCAAAATCATTGCTCACCGTACGATACATCACCCCTTCTGTATGCTGTAATTTCTTGGCATCCAATAAATCTTTGATTTCATCATTATGAACATCCGACAATGGCACAAAATATTTCTCTGTTTTATGTTTCACCATAGTAGGAATCAAATCATTGATTTTTCCAGTAGAACCAAAGAACACCTTTCTCTTTCTATACTGAACATATTTTTGTATATAAAGAGCAACTGTTTCAGTAATACAAAAATACTTCATGTCTTCCGGAATGGTAACACGCATTTCCTTGCATAACTGAAAAAAATGGTCAATTGCATGACGCGAAGTAAAAACCACTGCCGTATGATCCAAAATAGAGATTTTCTGCTGCCGGAACTCTTTTGAAGAAAGACTCTCAACCTTAATAAAAGGTCTAAATACTATTTCCACGCCATACTTTGAGGCGATCTCATAATAAGGAGACTTTTCGGAAGCTGGTTTTGGTTGTGAAACCAATATCTTCTTAATCATAAATGTCCTAAATTTTATATGAAACTACTATTTACGAATGCTAATATCCTCCATAACACAAATACTGGTATTATTTCGAGGGCACAAAAGTACACAATAAAATGCAATAAACCATACGTTTTTGCGAAAAAGATTGTCCAATATTTATATAGCAGCAGAATTTTCACAAAAACGACTAAAATAAGTGTATATAACAAGAGATCAGGAATGGAAAGTTCAAAATAAACAGATAAAAACAAAAGCGGGAAAAACAGAATACCCTGAATTGCATATAAAAAATCACGGCTTTCCGAACAAGTCCGACTCTGTCTTTTGTCAAAAAAAGACCAATCTACAACAGCGGTGGCAACCCGTTTCAGCAGATAATATAACAGGAAGGATAGAATAGAAAAAATAAAATAGAACCAAGCGTCATTTCTTCTTAAAAAACAAAGTTCTCCCTGCCGTAAAATATAATCACAGAGCATTATAGCTGGCAAAAATACATTCAAACTGGTCAGCATACGCAAACTCATACGTTCACTTTTAGTATCTCCATCAAAAAGATTAGCCTGATCACGCAGCGGAGCAAAAAAACGCTTTGTCAAATGAAGAATCAAACGTTTTGAACCTGCCAACCAAACAAAAGCCATAAGCAATATAAACAACAAAAACAAAGTAAGGCCATCATCCATACGCAACAGATGTGGGAGTCTTTCACCCGTAAATCCACACCAGTCTGAAGATAATTCCGGATGATAGAAAGGACTCTCCGAGAAGAAAAAAGGCTGATTCTCAAGCATCTTTACCGACAACAAAGAATCACACCATTGTTCTGTTGATTGTGTCATATGAGCAACCTTCTGAATATTATTTATATTGCCGCAAACTTACGGACATTCTGATCCCATATCGGCGTTGTATAAATCAGCTCCAAAGCTTCTGACGGTGTTGAAGCAACTCGCCAGATTTGTCCATGCTCCGGACGCATAAAGTTTCCGGCGATTGCCTTGTCCAACATAGAAATCAACGGATCATAAAAACCATTCACATTCAAAATAACAATTGGATTCAAATATAATCCCAATTGTTTCCAAGTAATCACCTCAAGCAACTCTTCCATCGTACCGCATCCACCAGGCAAGGCAATGGCTCCGTCAGACAGACGGGCCATTGTTTGCTTTCGGCTATGCATATCTTCAGTAACGATCAATTCTGTCAGTCCAGTATGATGCCACCCCTGCTCCACCATAAAATGCGGAATTACCCCTGTCACGTGTCCTCCGCCGGCCAAACAAGCATCAGAACAAGCACGCATCAGACCGATACTTCCTGCACCGTTGACAAGTTTCAACTGATGTTGGGCCAACAAACTCCCCAACTGCGTTGCAGCAGCAAAATAAACCGGATCTATTTTTGTACTGGAAGCACAATAGACACAAACAGACCAAACTGAATTCATTATAATCCAAACTCCTTCTTTATTTTATCAACATAATCCAGCTTTTCCCACGTGAAAAGCTCCACTTCCATACTTCTTGAAGGCATATAACGGCTATGGAAAGTTTTCACTACTTTCTTAGGCTCACGTCCCATATGACCGTATGCAGCAGTTTCTTCATATATAGGCTTTCTCAACTGCAAGCGTTCTTCAATTGCTTTCGGACGAAGATCAAATAACCGATCGATCACTTTGGCTATCTCCCCATCGGTCATCTGAACATTACTTCTGCCATATGTATTCACATAGATGTTAATCGGCTTGGCAACACCAATGGCATAACTGATCTGTACCAGCATTTCATCTGCAACTCCAGCTGCAACCATATTTTTGGCAATATGACGTGCTGCATAAGCAGCCGAACGGTCTACCTTCGAAGGATCTTTTCCAGAAAAAGCACCGCCGCCATGTGCGCCTTTACCCCCATAGGTATCCACAATGATCTTCCGTCCTGTCAAACCAGTATCTCCGTGAGGGCCACCAATAACAAACTTACCAGTCGGATTCACATGATATACAATATGATCGTCGAACAAACGCAATACATCCGGATTATGAATACCAGAAATAACACGAGGCATCAGAATGTGAATTACATCCTTACGAATGATATCCAACATTTGCATATCAGCCTTATGCTGATCGCCATCATGCGGCTTGATAAACTCATCATGTTGAGTTGAAACGACAATCGTATCCACACGAACAGGTTTTCCGCAATCGTCATACTCTATCGTCACCTGACTTTTTGCATCTGGACGCAGATAAGTCATTTCCTTACCCTCACGGCGAATCTCAGCCAATACCTGAAGTATTTTATGAGCCAGATCCAAGGAAAGCGGCATATAATTTTCCGTTTCATTGGTAGCATAACCAAACATCATTCCTTGGTCGCCAGCTCCTTGATTCATAGGATCTTCTCTTTCAACTCCCCGATTAATATCTGCACTCTGTTCATGAATAGCCGAAAGCACGCCACAACTTTCAGCCTCAAACTTATACTCAGCTTTCGTATATCCAATTCTACGAATTGTACGGCGCGCAATTTCCTGTAGATCAACATACGCTTCCGATTTAACCTCACCAGCTACAACGACTTGTCCGGTTGTAACCAATGTTTCACAAGCTACCTTTGAAGTTGGATCAAAAGCGAGCAATTCATCCAAAACGGCGTCTGAAATCTGATCAGCCACTTTGTCTGGGTGTCCTTCGGACACAGATTCTGAAGTAAATAAGTAACCCATTTCTATGTGTATTAAAAAATTAAAAAATAAGAAGAATGGGGTTTCATTGGGAAAGAATGCGTTCAGTTCATGATGACTGTATTTAGCATTTTTTACTGTGGTTGCAAGCTGCCCAAATCTATCCACATTTAAATTCGGCTGCAAAGATAAGCAGTTTCCGACAAATAAAGAAATTCTCAAGAATTAATTATTGTTGCTTCACCAGAATGAAGGTTCAAATCCCGCAGTAGTTCTGCCATTGTCTGTTTCAGAAGCGGATGATAAAAATCTGGAGCCAAATCGGCCATAGGCCGTAAGACAAAATCCCTTAAATGCATTTGAGGATGAGGTAAAACCAGTTCCGGCAAATTCAAACACATATCATCATAAAACAGTAAATCAATATCCATCGTACGATCAGCATACTGTCCGTCTATACTTTTTCGGATACGCCCCAATTCTCGTTCGATTTGCTGGGTAACTGCCAAAACCTCCAGAGGCTTCATTGTGGTTTCGATCTTAGCCACAGCGTTCAGAAATGGATGTTCAGAAACAAAGCCCCATGGTTTCGTTTCATAAAAAGCGGACCGGCCGACAACCCGACCAATCCGCTCTTCAATCAGATTCAGGGCACACATCATTAACCGCAGACGCGCTCCCTGATTACTTCCTAACCCGACATACAATGTTGCCATTCGTCAGATATTAATTTTTTAATCGTTCAAAATCAACATAGCATCACCATAAGTACCAAAACGATACCCTTCTTTCAGTGCCTGCTTATAACCTTCCATAACCAGATCATAACCTCCAAACGCAGCGGTCAACATCAACAAGGTACTATGCGGCAAATAGAAATTTGCGACCATGGAATCAGCCACACCGAAGTCATAAGGTGGGAAAATAAATTTATTCGTCCATCCTTCGAATTCCTTCAGATGCCCGTCCGTTCCTACAGCCGATTCTATAGCACGCTGTACCGTAGTTCCAACTGCACACACTTTATGACCACCATCTTTGGCTGTATTGACAATCCGGCAAGCATCGGCTCCGACAAACATTTCTTCACTGTCCGTCTTATGTTTGGTCAAATCTTCGACATCTATCTCACGGAAATTTCCCAAGCCGCAGTGCAACGTGATAAATGCAAAATCAATGCCTTTGATTTCCATACGCTTCATCAACTCTCTGGAAAAATGCAAACCAGAAGTAGGTGCTGTTACAGCTCCCTCATTTTTAGCAAAAATACATTGGAATCGTTCGAAATCATCCGGTTCAGATTCTCTTTTAATAAATCGAGGCAGCGGAGCCTCACCTAAAGCATAAAGAGCCGCCTTGAAATCCTCATGATTACCATCATACAAGAAACGCAACGTACGTCCGCGCGAAGTCGTATTGTCAATTACTTCTGCAACCATCGAATCGTCTTCTCCGAAATACAATTTGTTTCCAATACGAATTTTTCGGGCCGGATCAACAAGAACATCCCACAAACGAAGTTCTTCGTTCAGCTCACGCAACAGAAAAACTTCTATTCTGGCACCGGTTTTTTCTTTATTTCCATAAAGACGAGCCGGGAACACTTTTGTATCATTAAAAATAAAAACATCCTTATCGTCAAAATAATCCAAAATATCCTTGAAATACTGACGATGCTCGATATCGCCGCTTTTTTTATGCAACACCATCAGACGAGATTCGTCACGATGAAAGGTTGGATACAACGCGATACGATCTTCGGGTAATTTGAATTTAAACTGAGACAGCTTCATACTTATACTCTTTTTTATTTTTATGATTATTCTTCCGTATTATCAATTGTCTGGTTATCGAGCCATTCCTGAAATGAGTCCAACTGCAAACAATCTTCTACACGCACAGTTCCGACACGCGTACGGCGCAATGCCGTCAGGTGTGCACCACTGTTAAGCGCTTCGCCAATATCCCGAGCCAAGGCCCGTATGTAAGTACCTTTACTGCAAACTACACGTACTTCAATTTCAGGAAGTTCACAACGTAAAAGTTCCAATTCGTCAATGACCAGCAACTTAGGCTGCAATTCGACGGCTTCACCTTTTCGTGCCAGATCATAGGCTCGATCTCCGTTTACTTTACAAGCAGAAAATACCGGTGGAACCTGATAAATCTCTCCGATAAATTTCTTCAAAGTTTCTTCAACCAAAGCTTGCGTAATATGTTCTGTAGGATATACCGCATCAATTTCTTTTTCCAGATCAAACGATGGAGTTGTAGCTCCCAGTCTGATCGTAGCCACATATTCTTTAGTATGTGCCTGCAATTCCGGTATCAGCTTGGTCGCCTTTCCCGTACACAAAACCAAGACACCGGTAGCCAAAGGGTCCAAAGTTCCAGCGTGACCAACTTTTATTTTTTTCACCCCCAACTTTTTACACAAAGCATACCGCACTTTGGCAACCAGACCAAACGAAGTCCAGCCATATGGTTTGTCAAAATAAAGAATTTCTCCTTTTTTAAAATCCACTACAATTCAGTTAAGTATTTAATTAGATTACATCAAATTGGTCGCAACGAGTATAATACCAACGATTGCACAATAAATGGCAAAATAAACCAACTTGCCTTTCTTGACAATATTCAACATCCATTTACAGGCAAGACATCCGGAGATAAAAGCAGCCAGTACACCAACCAACAACGACATAAGTGGCAAATCTCCAGCTGCAGCCTCAGCACCATGCCGAACCGCCTTGATGATATCCAATAAAGCTTCACCTAATATTGGAGGAATCACCATCAGGAACGAAAACTGTGCCAATGTTTCCTTTTTATTTCCTAACAACAAACCTGTAGCAATCGTAGAACCAGAACGAGAAACGCCTGGCAAAACAGCCACAGCCTGAGCCAGACCTATAATGAAAGCGTCCACCAAAGAAATTTTTTCTTTGGTACGCGGTTTGGCAAAATAAGAAAAAGCAAGCAGTGCAGCCGTTACCAACAGACAACAGCCGACGACTAACAACCCACTTTCGAATATATCTTCAACATAATCTTTAAAAAAGACACCGACAATACCTACCGGAATCATAGAAACTAAAATATTCAGCGTATATTTTTGCTCCTCATTAATTCCCGGAGTCTTAAAATCGAACATTCCCTTGAAAATCCAGAAAATTTCTTTGCGCAAAATAACCAAAGTACTAAATACCGTCGCAACATGCACAGCAATAGTAAAAGTCAGGTTCTCTTCACCTTCAATTCCAAACAGATTAGAAGCAATCGTCAAATGCCCGCTGCTACTTACTGGAAGGTATTCTGTCAGTCCCTGCAGAATACCCATGAACAAAGCTTCAAACACACTCATATTTATTCTTTTTTATTAAAATCTAGAACATCTGATTCCGAGGTTTTCTCCACCGGTTTGCGCAATATACCGTAAATAATGAACAAGAAGCCAAACAAACACACTAATGGGGCAACCTTAATTCTACGGGCACTGAATATATCCGGATTGAAGGTTGTTTCAGTACTGCCGCTTCCGGACATCAGGACAAATCCTATAACAATGATCAACATGCCGATAGCCAACAAGGTAAAATTCACCTTATCAAAAGCAAAATTTCTTTTTTCCATATCGTTTAATCCATAATTATTATTCTGAAGGTCTTATATTCGTTCTACTCGAATTACATTTCATAAAGTTCGCCGGCTTTCATCCGAAGGAACTTGTTCAAAGACAAATAGGAACAAAATAGCGTAATCAAGACACCAAAAGCAAACACTGCGAGCGACATAACCAAAATCATCTCTTGCGTCACAAATGAAGACAGAGTCGGATCGTACTGCAACAAGACATATAATCCACCTATCAGGACACCATCTGCCAATAACGCAGCAATAAGCCCGATTTTAAATGCACGCGCTAAAAATGGCCTGCGAATGAATCCCCATCGCGCTCCAACCAGTTTCATCGTATGAATCAGGAAACGGTTCGCATAAAGACTCATTTTCACCATACTGTTTATCAGTCCGAAAGAAACAAAAGTCAACAGCAGAGCAAGTACTAACAAGATAATTCCCACGCGCTGCAAATTCCGATTCAGATTTTCAACAAGATCCTGCTGATAAACTACATCAGCCACAAGTGCATCCGATTCCAACCACTTGACAATCCAGCGCAAACTATCCGAATTAGCATAATCGGCCTTCATCTGAAGTTCAAATGACGCAGGAAATGGATTCGATCCCATAAATTCTTCCGGATCTGTCCCCATCGAAGCAATATGCTCTTTTAAAGCCTCGTCGCTCGAAATATAATGCACAGCACTGACATAAGGACGATTCTTCAACCGCTTTGCACAAACACCTATCTGTTTCTCTGTTGCATCATCCACCAAAAGAACGGTCACGACCAGATTCTCACGCACCGAATTTGAAAGTTTACGGGCTATCATGGTAAAAAGCACCACCAGACCAAGGAGTACCAATACTAAAGACGTACTGATACACGACGTAAACGCCTGCATCCCACTGAAACCTTTTTTACTTTCGTGTCCCATAATTCATTCAAAATCGGATAATTCTGCAAAATTAATTCAAGAAACGACGAACCCCGTCTATTTTAACTCTATTTAACCGGTCCTTCTACTACTTCGCCCTTTAATGTAGCAGATGAACTATCCGTAATACGCACCCAAACAAACTCACCGATACGATGCGCCCCTCGATCGAATACAACCACTTTATTCTGCTGCGTGCGTCCGAAAAGTTGTTCTCTGGACCGTTTGCTGGTTCCTTCAACCAACACTTCGAACACCTTACCGATATCTTTCCGGTTGCTCTCTGCCGACAATTCATTCTGCAACGCAATCAGTTCATTCAACCGACGCACTTTCACTTCTTCCGGAACATCATCGGGCAGATTTTTTGAAGCATACGTACCCGGACGCTCAGAATATTTAAACATGAATGCGCTGTCATATGCACAAGCACGCATCAATGACAAAGACATCTGATGATCTTCTTCCGTCTCCGAACAATATCCGGAAAAGATATCTGTCGACAAACCACAATCCGGAATAATCCGGCGTATAGCTGCAACACGTTCGAGATACCATTCACGCGTATACTTCCGATTCATCAATTTTAAAATACGGGAACTACCGCTTTGAACCGGCAAATGAATACTTTTGCATACATTTGGCTCTTCTGCTATGACATGTAAAGTCTCATCACTCATATCCTTGGGGTGTGAAGTCGTAAAACGCACGCGCATGCCTTGTGCTTCATGAGCAACAAGACGTAGCAAATGAGGAAAATCAACATCCTCCTTACCTTCGCCCGAACCTTGCCAGTGATATGAGTTCACATTCTGCCCCAATAAGGTCACTTCCTTATATCCCCGCTGTTTCAGATCGCGCACTTCATTTAATATACTCTCCACGTCCCGACTTCGTTCACGTCCGCGTGTATAAGGCACAATACAATAATGACAGAAATTATTACAGCCACGCATGATGCTGACAAAACCGGAAATATGATTACCACAAATACGCTGAGGAATCACATCGCGATAAGTTTCTGTCATGGACAGCTCTACATTAATGGCCTTATGCCCCAATTCAACCTGTGCAATCAAATCAGGCAAAGACAAATAGGCATCAGGTCCGACAACGACATCCACATGATAATCATCAATCAGTTTTTCCTTAACCCGTTCGGCCATACATCCCAATACGCCAATGATCAGTTTTTTCCCTTTACGTTGTAATGCATGGAAAAATTCCAAGCGGTTTAAGATTTTCTGCTCCGCATTCTCCCGTACAGAACAAGTGTTCAAAAATACGGCATCAGCTTCTTCCAAAGTTTCACATACATCATAACCGGCCATTTTCATTACCGAAGCTACAACTTCACTATCTGCCACATTCATCTGACAGCCATAGGTTTCTATAAAGAGTTTCTTCATTTTTATTCAAATAGTTTTAGGCTGCAAAGATAAGCAAAAAATCAAAGGATAGATACTCTATAAAACAATCCGAACGGAAAACGCGAAGCTCTTCAGCATAAAAAATGTTAACCTTATATTTTTTCTTATAGAGAAATTTTGTCAATCTAAAAAAAAGCCTGATTTTTGCAATGAATAAAAACATTAGATTTTTTCATAGTTAAGGTTTAGTTTAAAAGAAAAAGGGAGCTGTGAAGCCCCCTTTTTTTATTCTCTATAAAAAACGTCATGGATTTAAAACAGACCTTGGTTTTTAAAGATAAAAAACATAACTTTGTTCGCTAGAAACATGAAAAACGAATAAAACTAATAAATCTATGGCATTCAACAGAATTACAGCTGCCGAAGCAGCATCTTTCATCTCTAACGGTGAAACCATCGGCCTTAGTGGTTTCACACCGGCCGGAACCCCAAAATCAGTTCCTGCCGAAATAGCTGTAAAGGCAGAACAAGAACATGCAGCAGGAAGAGCATTCAAAATAAATATTTTTACTGGGGCATCGACAGGACAAAGTTGCGACGGTGCATTGGCTAATGCGGATGCAATTAATTTCCGGGCACCTTATACAACCAACAAAGACTTCCGTACGCATGTCAACAACAACGAAATCTGCTATTCTGACCTGAACCTTTCTAACATGGCGACTCAAATCCGTCAAGGTTATTTAGGAAAAGTAGACTGGGCTATTATCGAAGCCTGCGAGATTGAACAGCATGGAGACAAAGCACACATTTATCTGACAGCAAGTGGCGGTATCAGCCCAACCATCTGCCGTTTGGCAGAAAAAGGTATCATCATTGAACTGAATGCATTTCACAGCAAAAATTGTATGGGCATTCACGATGTATACGAACTGGAGAATCATCCTTTCCGCAAACCGGTCATGATCATGAAAGCCAATGACCGTATCGGAAAACCCTATATTGAAGTAGACGCCAGTCGTATTAAAGGCATCGTCGAATGTAACATCCCCGACGAAGCCAGAGCATTTAAAGATGCCGACGAAGTAACTACAACTATTGGTCAGAATGTAGCCGACTTCTTGCTTTCCAACCTGAGAAGTGGCAAGATTCCTGCCAGCTTCCTCAATTTGCAAAGCGGTGTAGGCAGTGGAGCCAATGCCGTACTTGGTGCATTGGGACAATGTCCGGAAGTTCCTAACTTCAATATCTACACAGAGGTCCTTCAGGATGCCCCAGTACAGCTGATTCGCGATGGCCGTGTTCTTTCAGCCTCTACATGCTCGCTAACGGTCACAAATGACTGCTTGAAAGGAATCTATAACGACATGGATTTCTTCCGTGACAAACTGGTACTCCGCCCATCTGAAATTTCAAACTGTCCTGAAGTCATAGCCCGTATCGGAGTCTGTTCACTGAATACAGCGATAGAAGTGGACATTTATGGCCACGCCAACTCTACAAAAATCTGTGGTACTAAGATGATGAACGGAATCGGTGGTTCGGCAGACTTTACAAACAATGCTTATCTGAGTATTTTCACCTGCGGTTCAACAACTAAGGGAGGCGCTATCAGTAGCATCGTACCATTCTGCTCCCATATCGACCATACAAGCCATTTCATCGATGCAGTGATTACGGAATATGGTATTGCCGACCTTCGTGGAAAATGTGCAATGGATAAAGCTGCAGAATTAATCAAAGTTGCCCATCCGGACTATCGTCCATTACTCCAGGACTATTTGCACATTGCCTCTAAATTTAAAGGACATACACATCATTGCCTGTCGGCCGCTTTTGCCATGCACGACACGTTACGTCGCAAAGGAGATATGCGCCTGACAGATTGGAGCGAATATTTGAAATAAAAACAAAAAGCCAATAAAAATCACCTCAGTTGGAACTGTCTGACTGAGGTGATTTTCTTATAACACAACAGAGCATATCGTCACAGAATCTGCAACCATCATTGCATTTTAACACTGCAAGTTACTTACTGATTACATTTTATTTTTAATCCACTTTATAAAAATGCATTATTTCGCATAATTATGCAACATCATAAGGAGTAAAACCATCATTTATATTCATAAATATTCCATTTTCGGTCGTAAAGTAGCCCTATAACCCAACCCGACATAATATATCTGGAGGAAATTATCAGCAATCAGTCCGGCATTATATGATTTTATGACCGGCATCTCGTTAAAAGCACATGGGGAACTCAATTTTCTCAGATGGCCGACACACGCTTCCATTATCAAAAACGCTCCCAGTTCAGAAAATCCGTAAAACGAGTAACATTCTAATTTACTATACATTACAATAGAAAACTGCCATAAATCTGACGAATTTTATTATCCCAATATTTCTACCAGAATATTTAGGCATATAGAAGAGGTGTGTTGACAAACTATCATTTTGTCAACACACCTGCAATTACATATTCGTTTATTTGCCAGTTTTTAAAAGACAGGCATCAACAACACAACCGCCTGCTCCAGATATTTGCGATCCGTTTCATCAAAAGTAGCCTTAGACTCACTGTCTATATCTAAAACGGCACGAACCACTCCCGAGTTATCGAAAACCGGCACCACGATTTCACTTTCAGATGCCGATGAACAGGCAATATGTCCCGGAAACAAATGAACATCAGGAACAACCTGTGTGCATTTTTCTTTCCAGGCCGTACCGCATACACCTTTTCCAAATCCAATCCGCGTGCATGCCACCGGCCCCTGAAATGGCCCCAACACCAGCTGTTCGCCCACAACACGATAAAAACCAGTCCACCAGAACCTGAAAGTTTCCTGGATCTCGGCTGCAAAATTGGCCATTGCTGCTACCATATCTGTTTCGCCTTCCATCAAAGCTTCCAGCCTTCTCAACAAAGCCTCATATCTCTCTGATTTCTCTTGTTTCGAATCCATAAGATTATTCTATTTTTTATTACGAAAACAAAAATAATGGATTTCCACCGAATAAACATAAAACAAACTCAAAAAACATCCTTACACAAAACGTGATAATCACACATAGACACACAACTCATTACACAAGTTAATATGTCTATCGAATTCTTTTTTTATTTTATCTCACATTTTTATATTATCTTTGCGGAAAATCCTGAAAAACATTAAAGAAAACATGGAATATCAAGCCAACGCATCACGATACACATGCGGTATGGAATATCGCCGTTGCGGTAAGTCCGGCATACTGCTTCCAGCCGTATCACTCGGATTCTGGCACAATTTCGGAACAACCACCCCTTTTGTAACCGCACAAGCCATTGCTCATCATGCTTTCGATTGCGGCATCACACATTTTGATTTGGCCAACAATTATGGTCCGATACCAGGCGCCGCAGAAGAAACCTTGGGGCAGCTGATGATACAATCCTTCCGGCCCTATCGGGACGAACTTTTTATTGCGACAAAAGCCGGATATGAAATGTGGCCCGGTCCATACGGAAACTGGGGTAGCCGCAAATCTTTAATCAGTAGTCTGAATCAAAGCCTGAAACGGATGAAACTAGACTATGTTGACCTGTTCTACAGTCATCGTTATGATCCGGAAACACCTTTAGAAGAAACCCTTCAGGCGCTTGTCGACATCGTCCGACAGGGAAAAGCTCTTTATGTAGGCCTTTCCCGCTGGCCACTAGAAGCTGCTGAATACGGCTTTCACTATCTGGCCGAACAACACGTACCCTGCTTGATTTATCAAGGGAGAATCAATATGTTCGACCGTAGCTGTCTGGATTCAGGTATTTTGAATGGTTGTCACAATCAAGGCAAAGGCTTTATCGCTTTTTCACCTTTAGCCCAAGGATTGCTTACCGACCGTTATCTGAATGGCATACCAGCTGATTCACGTATGGCTATCGGACATTTTCTGAAAAGTGATATGCTGACAGATAAAAAAAGAGCACAAATCATCCAACTAAACCAATTGGCAACCGAACGAGGACAAAAACTGGCCGAAATGGCTCTTGCCTGGATTCTCCAACTGGAGGGTGTTACCAGCGTACTGATTGGTGCCAGTTCGCCAGAACAGCTCGACATGAATCTGCAATGTATCAACTCAACGCCTTTCAGTTCAGAGGAATTGAACCGTATCGAACAAATAATACAATAAAAACTTTCTAAAAAATAAAGATGAAAAAACAATGCTTTTTGTTAGGCGCCCTGCTTCTATGCAGTAGCCTGAACGCTCAAGAGGCCATCACACCGGAAGTTCTGAAAACTTTGTCAGACAGTTATCAGAACACAGCCACCGACAAGGCCCTGAAAAATGCTATTAGTGCCAACCCGATCAAAAAACTGGCCGTCAACCAAGAAAATTCGGCAGAACCGGACACCCACTTCAGCATCTCCGTAAACAGCAAGGGCATCACAGATCAGAAAAGCAGTGGCCGTTGCTGGATGTTTACCGGTTTAAACGTACTCCGCGCCAAGATGATCAGTAAATATGACCTTGACGGCATGGAATTCTCCCAGCTATACTTATTCTTCTACGACCAGCTGGAAAAAAGCAATCTGTTCCTGCAAGGCATCATTGACACACGAGAGAAGCCTTTGGAAGACAAAACGGTGGAATGGTTGTTCCGTCATCCATTGAGCGACGGCGGACAATTCACCGGCGTATCCGACTTGATTGAAAAATATGGTGTCGTACCTAAAGAAGTTGTAGCTGAAACCTATCACAGCAACAATACGTCAGAAATTTCCTCACTAATAAGCCGTAAACTCCGCGAATTCGGTATGCAATTGCGCCAACAATCGGAACAAGGAGCTTCAACGAAAGAACTCGAAAAGAACAAGGTAGAAATGATGAAAACCATCTATCGGATGCTGGTTTTGGCATACGGTGAACCAGTACAATCATTTACTTGGGCTCCGAAAAAAGGTGGAAAGGCAACGCAAGGACCTAAAACTTATACACCACAAAGCTTTTATAAAGAGGTATGTGGTGGCGAAAAGATGAACGGCAATTATGTTATGCTGATGAATGACCCTTCACGTCCATTCAACAAAGTATATGAAATTGAATATGACCGGCACACCTATGATGGAAACAACTGGCTTTACCTGAATCTGCCGATCGAAGATATCAAAGAAATGGCCATTGCCAGTCTGAAAGACAGTACAATGCTTTATTTCAGCTGTGATGTCGGTAAATATTTGGATGGAAGAGGTATGCTCGATCTCAACAACTTTGACTACGGCAGCTTGTTTAACACGACCTTTGGTATGGACAAGAAACAACGCGTTCAAAGTTTCGACAGTGGAAGCAGTCATGCAATGACTCTAATGGCCGTCGATCTGGATAAAGAAGGAAAACCTAAGAAATGGAAAGTAGAAAACAGCTGGGGACCCGCTCACGGATTTGCCGGACATCTGATCATGACCGACGAATGGTTCAATGAATACATGTTCCGCCTTGTCGTAAACAAGAAATATTGTCCGAAGCGCATCCTCGACCTGCTGAAACAAAAACCAATCCAGCTGCCTGCATGGGACCCGATGTTCAGTAATGAACTGTAAACAAGAAGCTCCGATTATCCGTAATATAGGTAAAAAGATTTTTTAACACCTATAAATCTTAGAGATAGAAAGAATCCTATTTTAAATCCCCTTATTTCGTTTCAATTCAACACGAAATAAGGGGATTTTATTTCATTATGTCTGCATTAACCGATTTTAAGCCATAAAAGACATTAAGTCATTTCCATTTTCTGACAAATATCCTATATTTGCACTCAGAACATAAATTCATTTAATACAAAGCATATGAAAAAAATCAGAGCAGCCATCGTCGGCTATGGCAACATTGGCCACTACACCCTGCAAGCCTTGCAGGCAGCACCCGATTTCGAAATCGCCGGTATCGTTCGCCGTAACGGTGCAGAAAACAAACCGGAAGAATTAGCAAACTATCCCGTCGTTAAGGATATTCGCGAATTACAAGATGTTGATGTTGCTATTTTGGCAACTCCAACACGCAAAGTAGAAGAATACGCTAAGGATATTCTGGCATTAGGAATCAACACCGTTGACAGCTTTGACATCCATACACAGATTACTTCATTACGCCGTTCACTGAATGAAAGCGCAAAGGCCGGTAATGCAGTATCCATCATCTCAGCCGGATGGGATCCGGGAAGTGACTCCATTGTACGTACAATGCTTGAAGCGATCGCACCTAAAGGAATCACTTATACAAATTTTGGTCCAGGTATGAGTATGGGACATACAGTTGCCGTCAAGGCGATCGAAGGCGTCAAAGCAGCTCTTTCCATGACCATTCCGACCGGCACAGGAATCCATCGCCGTATGGTTTACATTGAGGTAGAAGAAGGTTACGAATTCGAAAAAGTAGCTGCAGCCATCAAAGCAGATGCCTACTTTGTCAACGATGAAACACACGTTATTCAAGTTCCATGTGTGGACGACTTGCTGGATATGGGCCATGGTGTAAACCTGACTAGAAAAGGTGTTTCAGGTACAACTCAAAACCAGTTGTTTGAATTCAACATGCGTATCAACAATCCGGCTCTAACCGCTCAGGTTTTGGTTTGTGTAGCTCGTGCATCCATGAAACAACAACCCGGTTGCTACACTATGGTGGAAATTCCAGTTATCGATCTTCTCTATGGTGAACGCGAAGAACTGATTGCACACTTGGTATAACCTGACTATCATTTATATAATTAACAAGAGGGTGTGTCAAAACTCATTTTTTGAAAATATGAGCTTATAATTTGAAATTTGAGCATCCTAAAAAGACTAAAGAAAGGGCCGTATCATTACTCAATACAGAGTTTGATACGACCCTTTTAAATATTATAGTTATAATCTGTAACTTTGAAGAGTAGTCATTTTAGTTTTGACACACCCTCTTTTTCAGTTCTTGTTCAGCCAATGCCCGGCATGTAGCCCGAGCTATTTTGCCACTCCCCGCAACCGGAATTTCCGATACGGGAAAAATATAACGAGGTACATGATAACGCGGTAAGCATTGTTTCAACACTCCGATTAAGTTTTCAGTTTCCTGCTGAGGCGCAACAATCAATAAAACCAACGCCTCTCCCAATGCCGGATCGGCAACCGCCGTCAATGCAAAACACTGGTCAACAAGAATACGGCTTAACACTGCTTCATCTTCTTCCAAATGGATTTTCACACCACCACTGTTAACAACATTATCCTTACGTCCCAAAACAATAAAAGAACCATCGGAGCGTAATTCAACTAAATCATTCGTTTCTAGAGTTCCGGCACAAACATCTGGCACATCAAGCATCAGACAACCATCTTCGGACTGTCTTACGCCCACCCCTGGTAACGGAGTATAAAGCAAATGAAAATCATCACCCTTTCCAATATGAATTTGCGCCTCATCCTGGAGATCACAAAGAGCAACATGTGACAACGTCTCTGTCATCCCATAGGAAGAATAGACACGACATGACAGATTACGCACAGCCTGCCACAACTTTTTGTCTACCGACCCACCACCAACAAGTACCAAACGAATCTGCTCTAACCTTCTCCGTTCCTCTGGAATCTGCAAGGAATGAAACAATTGCAACGGAACTACAGATAAAAAATCGACCGACTGTTCCAATCGGGCAAGCGGATGGGCTGAAGGTTCCTGTAAAACAACCTCTAAACCGGCAACCAATGCGCGGACGATCATCATTTTGGCTCCAATATAACGCAAATCCATACAAAGTAATATTCGGTCACCTGTCTTCAAGCCCAAAGCACGACAAGTGCGACAAGCGCTGTTCATCATCTGTTCTTTACCTACAGCATAGCGTTTCGGCTGTCCGGTAGAACCGGAAGATTGAACTTCCATAGTCGGCCCGTCCGAAAACCAATCTCTAAGAAACTCCCAAAAAGCCTTTCTGATTCCCTCCTTTTCTAAGGAAACCTGATGACGAATCAAAGCCAAATCAGTATAAGTCCACCGATGTCCTTCAAAAATCAGATATTGTAATGTCGGATCCAATACATATTCTGATGACGACAGCCTCATATTTACATTCTGCTCCATAACAACGCTCACCAAAAATTAAAATGTTTCGGTCCGTGCGACAAATGTTGCTATTGCCCCCGAATTCTGTTTGTCAGCAGCAAACCATAAAGCATCCTTTCGAATTTCTAACGGTAACTGAGCATTATCCGTAAAAAGCAGACCTGTGCCTAATCCTTGCGGTAATTGCGGTTTCCAATACGCGCACCATTGAGCTATCGCATTCAAACCTATATTTGATTCCAATGCAGAAGTAATCCACCAGCCAATATTCCGTTTCTCTGCTTCGTCTATCCATTCATGACATCCCAGAAAGCCACCATGCAACGACGGTTTAAGCACAATATATTGCGGACAAAGCCGATCCAACAATTCAGCTTTCTCCTGCCGAGTGTTTATGCCGATCAATTCTTCGTCAAATGCGATTGGAAGCGGTGTTTCGGCCGTTAATCTTGCCATGGCATCATACTGACCAGCCCTTATCGGCTGTTCTATAGAATGCAAATCCAGTTCGGCCAACTGACATAAACGTTTGACAGCATCCTCCGGTGAAAAGGCTCCATTAGCATCCACACGCAATTCTACCTCGCTGGCTGAAAAATGACTTCGGATAAAACGCAATAAATCCAATTCCCTTTCAAAATCCAAAGCTCCAATTTTTAACTTGATACAACGGTATCCGGCTTCCATCTTTGTCTGTATCTGACGATACATCGCATCATAATCCCCCATCCAGATTAACCCGTTAATCTGAATACCTTCCTCACCACGAGAAAAAGAAGTATCCCAAAGAGCCAAGCCACGACAAATCCAAGAACGCATGGCAGTTTCCAATCCAAAAATTATAGACGGAAAACTCTTCCAGTCCGGCACAAAACCGGAAAAGATCGTATCCAGAGTCTCAGGTTGTTCCCACTCCACCGGATCACCACAAACACTCCACTGTTCTACAGCAGTACACATACGCCGTAGAACATCTTCATAATCAGGACGATCATCACAACTTAACACGGGTAGAGGTGCACATTCTCCCCAAGCATCTCTTTCCGGACAATCAATAGAAGTTATCCGGACAAACCAACTTTTACGCGTCAGATAAACGCCACGCGAAGTCCCCGCTGGTTTCTTAAAGTGCAACAAACGGGGAAAGACATCCAATTTTAGCTTCTCCATAGCTAATCCTTAAACATTAAAACAAGTACAAAGATAAGCTTTCTACATCAAGCTATTCGAATAGAATTTGAAATATTTACGGCATTCGGCTGACAAGCAACAATTTTTATCCCTATCTTTGCACCGGAAAAAGAAATATGAACAGTAACAGGTTATGAAAAAACTCCTCATCACCGGCGCCAGCGGTTTTCTGGGCATTCGTACAACAATGCATTATATCACCAAGTGCGAAGTGGTATGCTGTGGACATGCCGGTCTGGACATTACACATGCCAAGGCGGTGGAATCATTCTTTGAAATCCAACAACCCGACGTAGTTTTTCATCTGGCAGCTATTTCCGACACAGGGTATTCAGAACTACATCCCGATGAATCGGAAGCTGTAAACCTGCAAGGAACGATTAATATTGCCAAAGCCTGCGCCCGAACCGGAAGCAAATTAATCTATATGAGTTCAGACCAAGTCTATAATGGAAATACGGAAAACGGCCTCCTTCCTGAAGATATAGAACTGACCCCGGAGAATGTTTACGGACGACACAAGTTACAGGCAGAACGTGAAGTACAGATGATATTACCGGAAGCCGTTGGTCTGCGTCTCAGCTGGATGTACGATCTTCCAAACAGTCATTACCGCCTGAACCGTAATTTGCTGGTCAATCTGAAAACTGCATTTGAAAACAAAACCTGCATCAAGGCTGCAACACGGGAAATGCGCGGAATCACCAATGTGTGGGATGTCGTATATCGGCTTGAAGATTGTGTAAATCTACCAGGAGGTATTTATAATTTCGGAAGTGAAAATCATCTGAATAGTTATGAAACATTCCTGGAGACAGCCTATATGATGGGACTGGAACAGCCTGAACAATGGATTATTCCCGACTCAGAACGTTTCCCTGAACATCCAAGGAACTTGACTATGGATACTACACGCATACAAAAATTCGGTATCAAGTTTCCGGATACACTACAAGGCATACAATTGGCTTTAGGCCTGAAAAATACTCTTTAATCTTAAAAAACGTCCTTATTCCCATTAAAATATTTATATGGAAATAAGGACATTCTTTATCATTCGAATTAAACCAAATACATTGCCTCTATCTCGGCTGCATAATGCTGATTGACTACGGGGCGTTTTACTTTTAATGTATTTGTCAGTTCACCTTTCTCCAAACTCAAAGGTTCGGGCAACAACGTGATCCGCTTGATCTGCTCATAATGAGCAAATTCCTGTTGCAGTGTTTGAATACGATCCATTATCATTTGAACAACATCCGGATGCTTACACAAATCTTTCATATCCGTATATTGCAAATCTTTCTTTGCAGCGTATTCCTTCAGCAACTGATAATCAGGAACAATTAAAGCTGAAGCAAACTTCCTTTGGTCAGCAATAACGACAATCTGGTCAATATAACGGTCAATCACCAATTTCGATTCTATCATCTGCGGAGCAATATATTTACCGTTAGAAGTTTTGAATAAATCTTTGATTCGGTCTGTCAGGAACAATTCGCCACCTTTAAGATAACCGGCATCACCAGTATGAAACCAACCGTCTTCGTCTATAGCCGCTTTCGTTGCCTCTGATTTTTTATAATACCCCTTTGTAATCGTAGCACCCCGAAGTAAAATCTCATTATTATCATCGATTTTAATTTCTAATCCATCTATCAGACGTCCGACAGAACCGATAGAAATAACCTGATTATCACGATCACAACTTACGGTAGCCGTAGATTCCGTCAAACCATATCCTGCTACCATATTAATTCCAGCCGCATGAACAAACTCCTCTACTGCCGGTGGAATAGCTGCCCCTGCAGTTGGGAAGAAATTGGCATTTTCCAAACCCAGTGTTCTTTTCAAGATGGAAATAACTGTTTTCTCAAAGAATTTATAACGTAAGCGTAAACCTAACGGCGGGGTCTGCATATTCATCCGATACCGTACATTATATTCCTTACCTACCCGTAACGCCTCTAATAAAAGCTTACGCTGCATGGGACTACTGGTATTTATTTTCTCCTGAACACCAGCATACACTTTCTCCCAAAAACGAGGCACAGCGCACATACATGTCGGATGTACCTCTTGAAGCGATTGCAAAACATCCACAGGTTTTAAGTTAATTGCCAATTGGACTCCTTCGGCAAGCCCTAAATAAGACCAGGCACGTTCAAAGACATGTGTAAAAGGTAGAAAATTCAAGAAGACATCACGTTCACTCAAATTCAGGACCCGATCATTAGCCGATATTCCAGCCTGATACATTTCATGCGTCAACATAACCCCTTTGCTCTCGCCGGTAGTACCCGAAGTATACAGAATATTTGCCAAATCCTCGGACTTTGCCTCCGCACTACGCTTAGCGACTTCGTCCTGAAAAGGCAACCCTGCTCCCAATGCCAAAAATTCATCAAAATAAAGCGATACCTGATCTGCAGGATGTTTCTGTATCGTCCGATCAAACAAAATCAACTTTTCCAATGAAGGACATAAAGGCATTGTCCGGAAAGCAGTATCATATTGATATTGTTCACCGACAAAAACAAAACGCACTTCTGCATCATTAATCATATATTTGATCTGTGCCTCAGAGCTAGTCGCATAAAACGGAATCGTCACAGCACGAACACCATAAGCACCGAAATCCACAAAAAGACACTCCGGCTTATTTTGAGAAAAAACAGCCAGATTCTCTTGAACACCTACACCTAAAGCCAATAAAGCATTAGACACCATGCAGACTGTACCCGAAAATTCATTCCAAGAAATCGGAATCCATTGATTTTTTTCATAGTCTCGGTAAGACAGTGCCGTTTTTTCACCATACTTTTTGGCTTGCTCCTGAATCAGGACGGCAAAAGGACATGTATTTAGCATAGCTTCAGTTATTATTTCCCACAAAGATATAGTTTTATTTGTAACTAACTACAATATTCCTAAAAAATGTTTTATTTTTCTTGAAAAACCCTATATCTTTGCTCTAAACCAAAATAAAACGAACAATGAATATAGACATTCTCACTAACGAAGCTGTCGAATTGCTCCAGAAACTTATTCAGACCCCCTCTATTAGCCGTGAAGAACAAGGCGCAGCAGACGTATTGCAGCAATTTATTGAAAATTGTGGCATATCAACATGGCGCGACGGAAACAATGTATGGTGCTTAGCACCTGATTATGATGCAAACAAACCAACAATTTTATTAAATTCCCATATTGATACTGTTAAACCGGTAAACGGCTGGACCTATGCACCATTTGAAGCTACAATCGAAAATGATTGCATATATGGGTTAGGCAGCAATGATGCTGGAGCCAGCGTTGTCTGTTTATTACAAAGCTTTCGAGAACTGATAAAAAAAGAACAGCCATATAATCTGATTTTTCTGGCTTCATGCGAAGAAGAAGTATCTGGTAAAAACGGTATTGAAAAAGTATTACCACAACTGCCGCCAATTGATGTTGCGTTGGTAGGTGAGCCTACCGGCATGCAGCCTGCCATAGCAGAAAAAGGATTGATGGTACTCGATGTAACTGTACATGGCCGTTCTGGACATGCTGCAAGAAATGAAGGAGACAATGCCATATACAAGGCAATAAAAGACATCTCATGGTTCCAGAATTTTGAGTTTCCTGAGAAATCGCAACTACTTGGCCCAGTCAAAATGACAGTAACTATTATCAATTCAGGAACACAACATAATGTCATACCCGACCAATGTGTCTTTACAGTAGACATTCGTAGTAACGAAAAATATACGAACGAAGAAATTTATGATTTTGTATCTAAACATATTGCGGGTAACGCACAGGCACGCTCTTTCCGTTTAAATTCCTCCTGCATCCCCGAGACTCATCCTCTGGTACAACGCATCGTACAACAAGGCCGGACACCATTTGGATCGCCGACATTATCCGATCAGGCCTTGATGCGTTTCCCATCACTTAAGATGGGACCCGGAGATTCTGCCCGCTCTCATACTGCCAACGAATATATTAAAATAGGAGAAATAAAGGAAGCAATCGGACTTTACATAGAAATTTTAGACCAAATTAAAATACAAAACAACTGATAAATATAAAATATCCCCCTTCAAAAAGGGGGATATACTTAATATGACAAGATCACCTTGCGATCCACAATTCCGGATTTAACTTCGTCCGCTCTTTACGCAACTGAAAATGCAGGACACAATTACCAGACCCGTCATTCGCCACAGCCCCAAGAACATCCCGAGCGCGAACACGTTGCCCGTTCTTCACCTTTACTGATGACAAATTACAATAAACAGATATGTAACTGCCATGACGAATCAAAACATTCATGGTTCCACCAAATTGGAAAACTGCCGTCACTTCCCCATCAAATACAGAACGTGCCATTGCTCCAGAACGGCCAATATAATTAATACCTTTACTCTCCAAACGAACGTTCTTCAAACCTGGAACATTATAAGTTCCAAAACGACCGCTAACCATATATGAACCGGTAATAGGAACAGGAAGCTTTCCTTTGTTCCGTTCAAAATTACCATCCAGCTTATGATCGACAGAAGTACGCCAAGACTTTTCTTCTGAACTTTGCGACGTTGTTTTAGACTTCTTGTCCTTATTACTTACACCTGCTTTTTTCTTTTTTTCAATCGCTTGCTGTTTTTTCTTTTCGGCAGCTGCTTTCCGGCGTGCCTCTTCTTCGGCACGTTTACGGGCCTGTTCCAATTCGTAAGCAATAAGATCATCTATCTTCTTATCCAATTCGGCCAATTCCTTACGTTGACGACTTAATTGCTGTACTAATTTCTTTTCCCGTTGCTGCAAACCATCCATCAACTTTTGCTGCTCTTTTTGCTGTTCGAACAACTGCTTACGCTGTTGCTGGGTTTCGGCAACCATACGGCTCATCGCACTTTTAGCCTCTAATAGCTCTTCTTGTTTGTCCATCAGAACAGCTTGCTTCTTTTTAATTTCAAGACCAATATTACGTTGATGGGTTGCATATTCCCGAGCATATCGAGCACGACGATACATCTGAGTAATGGTTTCGGCAGAAAAGACAAATAACCAGGGATTCTGAACAGCCCTGTTTGTCCGAGAATAAATCAACGCCTGCTTATAACGCTTTCGTGCCGTATTCAATTTCTCTGTTTTCTTTTCGATATCCGCTGCAATCTGTTGAATCTGCTTTTCCGTACGAGCTATCTTCGGTTCCATTTCTTTAATGAAATTCAACCGGCTCTCTAATTGGACATTTATAAAATCAATGGTACGTACCTTTTCTGCAACATCCATCTTAGTAGCATCCAACTGTTTCTGCGATTCAGAAACAGTCCGAACCATCTCTTTCTTCTTGTTCTGCAAAGACTTCATCTTACGACTTACCTGGGCTTCTATCCCCTGAGGAAGAAACAACAAAAATGAAATCAAAGCAGCTAATATTTTTTTCATGTTACAATTTTAACAATCGTTTTAAAAGCAGATCAACTGATACCTGTTTATATTTTGAAGAGATTTGTGTACGTCCGGCCCAATTATCGTCCTGTTTTAAAGAAGAGAAGGACAAGGTAGCCTTCATCGGCCGTTCCATACCATTCAGTTGTAAAACCATTTGCCCCGGAAAAGTCGCCTTATCTACTGTTTTATAATTATTATAATCCCACGACAATCCTAAAGATCCAGACGATTTTGTGTCAGTAAATTCCACTCGACGGGTCTCACCCTCAGGTCTACCCAATGTAAAGCTCAATCCGGTGTGTTTCAAATCCTGCAATTGCAGGATCAATTGATCATCTGAAGAATCTGATAATAAAACAAAATCAGAAAGCGAAACATCTTCTCCACGCCCGGGAACAAACAAACGCCCCCAAAACAAAGCCTGTAATGTCTTGAAGTCGAGCCCCGCACGTTCTAAAAAAGCCTGTTCCCGATAAGTTGTCTTTACATATTGTTTTCCCAGCCGGTCAAGAACCAATATATAATCTGGAGTAATTTCCAAACGAGCCACTTCAACAAAAAAAGCTGATAATGAAATCTGAATCACATCATCCCGTTTCATACGCAAAGTTCCACCTACCGACAATTCCTTACCGTCGGACAGAAGCGTAACATTTAATTTCGCAGACAAAGCGTTTAATCCTTCTCGAGCCTTGAGATTTTTATCTATAAGTTCTGCTACATTGTCTTTTTCACGCCCTTGTTGAACCGACTTAGTCGAACGACAAGCCGCCAAGGAAGCCAGAATAAAAACAAATACTATATAATTTAATAGTTTTTTCTTCATTCGTAATATTTTCTGTTCCGTATTTTCTTGTCCAACAAATCTGTCGTTCCGCCTAATTCCTTCGCTTTCTTCCAGTAAACCAGAGCCTGATCTATTTCTCCACATTGACAATAAATATCACCAGCATGCTCTAAAACCCCACCACTAAGTTTTCGATCATCACCAGAATCCGCATCAGACGTTTCTTCAGCATACTCTAAAACCTTGTCAATATACAAACGGGCTTCCGTATATTTTCCTTTGATAAAAAGGATCCAAGCATAAGTATCTAAATATGTTATATTGTCAGGTTCTGCCTGTATTGTTTTATAACTCATTTCTTCGGCTTTATCCAAATCTTTTTTGTCTAAAGAAAGAAAATACGCATAGTTATTCAAACATCCCAAATTATTCGGATTATACACCAAAGAAGAATCATAAACCGCATATGCTTCTGTATTACGGCCTTGATCGTGATACAAATCCCCTAAAATGGAAAACATGTCTGACACAATCTCTGCATCGCTGTCCGATTTAATTCGACGTACCCCCGCTTCAAAAGCAGCAATGGCAGCATCCTCCTGATCGGTCTGATAATCAGCTAACCCTTGATAATAATAAAATGGCAATTCATCTGGATAATGTGTTGTTCCTATTCGACACAGCCGAGATATTTCTGCAAAATTCAAACTGCGAATATTAATCTGCAACAATTGCAGCAAAGCCCCTTTATTATCGGGCTCCAAAGCTAGAATACGATAAAAAGCATCAGCTAACAGTTCCGGAGAAACTTTCTTTAAATCCAAATACGAAGCATATAACTGCAACATATTCAAATCAGTTTGAGGCCGATCCAAAATTCTGCGGAAAACATGCATCACAACGGAAGTGTCGGCTTTTGCATTCTCTTGTTCAATAATAAACGACCGCATCACACGTACCCGTGTCGCCTCATCTGTACGTTCACCATAAAGCAGAGAATCCAGGCAAGTCTGATATAAAGAATCGTTCTTCGTCTGTTTATAATAATCCAAAATAGCAAAACGCAACGAAGTATTATCCGGATCAATCCGAGCTACTTCATCAAATACTATTTTTGCCTTATCCATATGTCCCAACAACATATATTGACTAGCAATCAAAACACGATAAGACAAATCATTCGGATGATCAGCAGCTAATTGTTCCAGCTCCTGAAAAGCCTTATCCTCGTTTTTAAGCTCAATGTACATCTGGAACTTTTGCAGACTGATTCGTACATCTCTTCCTTCTAGAGTCTCAATACGATTCAATGCATCGATTGCTTTCTGATATTCCTGACGTTCTTGATACAAGTTAACCAACTGACCAAGTATATCCGAACGATTCGGATTTATTTCTGCCATTTTTTCCAAACATGGTAGTGCTTGTTCTACTTCACTCCGAGAAAGATAATATGAAGCCAAAGTTTCCAAATACCAAATATTCCCTGGTTCCAGGGATGAAGCATCCTGTAACAAACGTACTCCTTCCTCACGTTCGTTCATATAAATCGCATACAGGCCTAATTCATAAAGAACTTCCCCTGCATTAGGATTTAACTCTCTACAATGCTGCAGCAGATCATAAGCCGCATCATGATTTCCCAAGACCTTTTGCTTGACTGCTTCAACATAATAATAGTCGAAACGTCGTTTGGCCTCAATAGCTTCATCGGACAAGGCGTTCGCTTTCCGTACCGACATCAAACGTCCAGTTGAGCCACATCCCACCATAAAAATGGAAAGCAGCAAAAAAAGAACTGATCTAAATAAATTTCCTACCTGTTTCATTGACACCCAGAATGACCGAAGCCACCGGCCCCGCGTTCGGTTTCGTCCAACATATCTACCTGTTCCCATACAACTTGCTCATGACGGGCTACAACCATCTGTGCAATCCGTTCTCCATCTTGAATAACAAAAGTTTCAGAAGAGAGATTGATTAAAATAACACAGACTTCACCACGATAATCAGCATCAATAGTACCTGGAGCATTCAATACCGTGATCCCTTTTTTCAAAGCCAATCCACTTCGAGGACGTACCTGTGCCTCAGTTCCTTGCGGCAAAGCAATAAAAAGTCCGGTCGGAACCAAACAACGCTGCATTGGTTCCAATAAAATGGGAGCATCCAGATTGGCACGCAAATCCATTCCTGCCGAAAACAATGTAGCATAAGCAGGTAACGGATGATGTGATTTATTCACAATACGTATATTCATGAGTTTCTTCCTGTTTTTGATTAACATGCAAAAATAGCCATTTCTTGTCTATTTCCTTTTGTTTTTCACGAAAATGATAGTTTACCTAATCATTTTACATTACTTTTGCATTTAAGTTATCCCGATAGTAGAACGACTAAACAAAAATCCATTATGAATTGGAAACAACTTCTGTCAAACAAACGACTTGGTTTAGAAAATATGTACGAAATTAAAAAAGACGACCGGACTGAGTTTCAGAGGGATTATGACCGGTTAATTTTTTCTGCACCATTCCGACGCCTACAGAACAAGACACAGGTTTTTCCACTCCCCGGAAGTATTTTCGTACACAATCGCCTGACACACAGTCTTGAAGTTTCCAGTGTCGGACGTTCACTTGGTAATGATGTTTCCCGAATACTAATCCAAAAACATCCCGAATTAGCAGAGAGCCATCTCACAGAAATGGGGGCAATCGTATCTGCAGCCTGTTTAGCTCACGATTTAGGAAATCCGCCATTTGGTCATTCAGGCGAGCAAGCTATTGGCACCTATTTCAGCGAAGGGAAAGGATTATGGCTCAAAGATTACAAGAATACCGAAAACGGAGATCGAATCTCAAGCCTTCAATGGAACGACCTGATTCATTTTGAAGGTAATGCCAATGCATTCCGTCTGTTAACGCATCATTTTCAAGGACGCCGTAAAGGAGGATTCGTCATGACTTATTCTACATTGGCATCTATTGTAAAATATCCATTTTCATCATCCTTAGCCGGAAACCATGCTAAATTTGGATTTTTCCAAAGCGAAATGGAAGATTACTGTAAAATAGCCGATGAATTAGGTATTATTCGACTAGACAGTCCACAAGGCAGTCTTAAGTTTGCCCGATACCCATTAGTCTATTTAGTCGAGGCTGCCGACGACATCTGTTATCAGATTATGGACATTGAAGATGCCCACAAACTAAAGATTCTCACAACAACGGAAACGCAAGATTTATTAATGGGATTTTTTACCGAAGAACGCAAAGAAAAAATCCGCAAAGTCATGTCACTGATCAGTGACAGCAATGAACAAATTGTCTATCTCCGTTCATGTGCAATCGGTTGTTTGGAACGGGAGTGCGTCCGCATTTTTACCGAACATGAAGAAGAAATTCTAAACGGAACATTTGAAGGCTCTTTAATCCAACATATCGATGATCTTCCTAGGAAAGCCTATCAGACTTGTTCGGATACAGCCTACGAACGCATTTACAGAAGCAAAGACGTCGTCGATATCGAATTAGCCGGTTTCCAAGTTATTACCACTCTCATCGACCTCATGCTCGATGCTGTAACCCACCCGGAGAGAGCTTATTCCCGACTGCTGATGAACCGAGTATCACAACAATATGAGATCCAAGCTCCCAAACTTTACGACCGTGTCATGGCCGTACTCGACTATATTTCAGGAATGACAGATGTTTATGCTTTAGATTTATACAGAAAAATCAATGGAATAAATCTGCCCAATATCTAATGCGGCGATTTATTCCATTGATCAAACTTGCTCCCCACAAACAACTTCAGCAAGATTATTTCTTGTCCGTTTCGTAGATTAATTTGTTAGCTCCTGAAGTAAAAAAGACATCATTAGGATGTTTTTTGGCAAACGAATCAATATGACGGATACGTTTTTCAGTTAAAATCTCATCGACTGCAATTAAAATACCTGTCTCCTCAACATCACCAAAACCGTTATTAATAGCTGTCCCAAACATACGCATTGTAGGCGACAACCCCATATAAGCATTCACCAAAGGAGGAATATTAAATCCCAATTTCCGGATTTCAGAATTTAAGATGCGATAATCTTCTTTAAAATCATCTTTACAGAACAATTTCTCTAGCACTTTTTCATCTGTTTCTATCTTCAGGGGAGTAACAGGAATGACCAATCCTTCCTTATCGCCAAAATGTTTGTTCAGGAAATAAAGAATCATATCCCGACCAAACCGATGATACGACGGATACATCGTCATCTTACCAAAAAAATATTTCACATTGGTCTTCACCACTGTCAGGGCACCTAAACCATCCCAAAGATTATCCAAAGCAAAAAGCCCCTTGGAGCCAGCACGCGTACTCTGATATTCCAATGTTACAAACGAACGGCCCAATTCAATCGTATATGGCATGTATTCCTCCATAAACTTCTTCGAGAAGCGGAACATATGCGATGTCGCCAGTTTAGGCTGCCCATCAGCATCAACCTGAACATTAGAACCTAAAATATACCGATAGCCTCCTAAAATTTCTTCCGCATCCGGATTCCAGACAATAAGTTGTTTATAAGGATTCTCCATGGTATCAAACTCGTCGAGATCAAGCGCCTTGCCCGTACCACCACCTGCAGCACGAAATGCAATCTCGCGCAACCGTCCGATCTCACGCACCACATTCGGAGCATTTTGCCAAGTAACAATATAAATCTCATTATTACTTTTGTTTGTAAAACGCAACCTCTTGTCTTCCGTTAATTCTGCCTTTAGAAGCTCTCTGCCGACAGGAGCAATGATTTCTTCCATATAAATCGTTCTTTATGCTTTTACTCTTTTTCTGTTCTCTTTTTATTTCAGCTGATAAACTTCATCCTGCACATAAGAAGCCCACTGAGCAGCTGTCTTTGATTTATCAAATGTTTGCCATGGAATTGGTTTTCCCACAATAACCTGATAATGGCCATGTTGACTTCTAAACATTTCATCAGGCAACAGTAACATAGCAAAATTAAACTTTAAACGCAACGCCTTACATATATTTGCAATCTTATAAAAGCGGGGTGAATTCTGCCCAACAAAATGAATCGGAACAACATCACGTTGCGTTTCAACACTCTTTGTTATAAACGTCTTTTTCCAAGGAATATCACGAATAAGCCCTTGATTATTTTTACGCGAACACAAACCGGCAGGAAACATAATTATGTGATCTTCCGAGTGAAAACCCGCCTCAACTATTTGAGGAAAATTACGCGCCTGCTTGCCGATTTTATTGATCGGTATACACAATGGAGCAAGTCCGTTTAGATTCATCAACAAATCATTTACAAGATATTTGATATGTCCATCAAATTTCCGCCCCAACACCATTCCTAAAGTAACACCGTCAATTGCCCCAAGTGGATGATTACTAACAAAAGTATACCTTTTCCCCGGTTCTGCAGAAAGATTCTCCAAACCTTTTACATCCACCTGAACATCCAAATACTTCAGGCAATGTTCACAGAAATCCACGCCGACATATCCTTGACGCAAATAGGCATTAATAAAATCTTGATGAATCAGCCGTTTCAGGCCCTTCACTAAAAAACCGGGTATATATTTTGTTTTTTTGCCCGCCCGGCTACGAATAATCTTCTCTATATCGATCTCCGTGATAGAATGATTCTGCATATTTCCACAAAATTTTTTTCCAAGATACAAAAATAGTCTATCTGAACGAAACCGACGAATAATCAACAAAAAAAATCTAGGAAATGGTCACTTTCGTATTATTTATATAATACGTACCCCGTGGCAAACCGTTGATCCAGTTTGTTCCTTTGTTCAGTTTAAAGACTCCATAAAAAGTTCCTCCTGCATTATATACAGGCAAAACTTGATTAAATTTACTGGTCACATGCAGGGTCTTTCCCCGTACTTTTATTTGTACGGGGAAAGCAGAGTGTACCATTTTTGTTTTCATCACATTGCTTCCCTCACCGATTGTGGTATTCCGATAAATTTGAATCGTATCATTGCCTTGTGCAGCAGGAACTGCATCAAAACCCTGAACACCCAAGCCAAATATAAAAGCGAGAAGCAACAGGCATATTTCACGCAAACTATTTACAAAAATTTTATTTCTATCCATAATCTTCTTAAAACTATGCAAAAATAAGTAATTCTATTCAAAAAACAAAAGATTCTGCTTCTTTTTTATATAAAAGACTATGGCATGAACCACACGTTACGGTTTAATCCCAAATAGAGCCGAATCCTTCCTGATTGGAACAGCCAGAAACCACTTGAGCATCATGGTCTATCTCAATAGATATTTTTTGTTCACCACTACTCGCCAATAATGCATGTGTTTCTACTGTAATCAGTTTTACTTGAGGCTTTATATACTTTCTCATAAGCTTCATTTTTTTATTTTCTTTCCATTAACAATATAAATACCCGACTTCAAATTTGAGTACCAGTCCGGACTAGAAGTTTTCATCAAGAGTTTACCTGACAGAGAATAAATCTGCAATGTTTCACCCGGTTCACACTGCAAAGCTTCAACCGTTGTTGTACCATTATGCTGGGGCAAAGAAAAACGCAAAGCAGCAAACGGAATTTCTGTAGTCAATTCTGGAACTGCATCCAAATCGATATAAGCTCCATTTTGTATCAAACTGGATCCTTTTGCACATTTCACAAAACGGTCTTGATACAGAACATATTTCCCTGTCAGTTCGTTACCATCAGTAATTCCTGCAAAACTTCCAGTCATCCCATTAGTTACTACAGGTTCAGTTTTTCTTTCTCCACTATACAACACAGAAACAGTCTGCCCCCCTTCCTGTCGCTTCAACAAATAGGATTTTCCGGCATCCAACCGCGAACAAGGTCCTTCAAAAACGAGTTGAGTTACTTGTCCCGTTTTATCTACAACCTTACCGAGCAATGCATAAAACTCTGCTCCAGAGATATCTGCAACCGAAGCGACATTACGCGACGGACAAAAAGTACTATAAAGATACTCAGTATCATAATGACGATACCAACCATCATAAATAGGATTGTCAGTTACAGGAAAATACTTATTCGGTTCTTTCTCATATGAAGACAAAGGAACATACGCAACCATCCAAGTATCACCATTATGATAAACAAACATCCCATTATTAACAAAACTTGCATTATTAAACCGCCAAACATATCGTTTATGTTCTATATCCAACCAATAACGTTCCCATGAGTCTGGAATCTCATCATCCAAATTATCATTAATTATCAGATAAAAAGAATTTGCCGGAAATAAATATTTATAATCTGAAGTATGTATCCGATTACCTTCAATAATCCAATTACCCGCATCAATTTGTTCCTCTGGAAGTATTATTTTCCCATCTATAAAGCCAACATGAAGTACTTGTATTCGACTATAACCCGTATGTTTCACCGTTGGTACCACATACCAGTTACCATTCACTTCGGCAGCTAACGCCGTACCGATGGGACCAACATTTTCCTGTGCAAATACGCCACATGAGAAAAACAATAAATATAGTCCCATAAAACTATTTACTAACTTTCTTTTTTTCATTCCACCTTCATTTTATATAAATATTAAACTTAAGGTTACTGCAGTACCACTATTTTTCAAACGTTCATCACAAACATATTAAAACATTTTTATATATGCAAATTTTAATCTATTTTATTTCAAAATAAATTAAATACTACTTAAAATAGAAAAACACCATAATAAAACTTGAGATTACAAGCAGACAAGCACACCTATATTAAATAAATATTAACGTAAAAAAGAAAAACTATCCTGCCAAAAACCCGTATTTTTGCAGCGTATGGAAACATTATTATTATCGACATTAGTTTTTTGCAGTACAGCACACTTTCTCATGAGCTGTGTTTTGTTTTTATATTCCCGTTATAAAATTGAATATTTGGCATTAGCTTGGATTATGCTTATATTCTGCTCCAGCTTTCTGATTGGAATTCCCACCATGTACTATTATAAAGTCACAGATATGGGCATTTTCCATCCCGCCCTACTCATTACACTTATGGCCAGCTCCTATCTGCAAAGTATTCATTTACTGGGAATCTGTATGCCAGGTTATCTGCAATGGAAGAGAATGTGGATTTATGCCAGTCCGGCAATCAGCCTTATTGCCGTTTACCTGCTTGCCCGTCTTTTAGGCTGGCAACCCAATGTCATCTATACACTTCAAGAACTTTCTTCCAAACTGCAAACCTTTGATATTCTGTTCCGTATACTGGCATTTATTTTATCCGTCTATTATATTGTCAACATTTATAGGTTACCTCACCTACTGGTTCGAAAATACACCATTCCGACTTACGTTAAAGCTTATGCAACTGCTCTCGGCCTGATTGCTTCCTACTACGTCTGTGTCATGCTGTTTTTCAACGAATCACTTCTACTCGTTTATTTATATCTCTTCACCGCCTTAAACATGTATATATTTTTCCGGACACTGGAAACAATGGCACAACATCTACCTAAGCCAGACATCACCATCGTTCAGACTGCGCCAGAACCGGAAGAAATTGAACAAACAGAACAAGAAGATTTCAACCAAGCCAATCGTCAACGATTCGAGCGTGTAGAATTTTTCATGCAGTCTAAACGAGAATGGACTGACAATACATTTGGACGAGACCGCTTATGTGAAGCTACCGGAATTAACCGTCATCTGCTACTACAGTGTCTACGCAGTCAGGGCTACAATAATATTCACGACTACATCAACTCCTATCGGATTGCTGCTCTCAAAAAGAAAATTTCACGAGGAGAAATTCAGACAGCTAATGACGCCGTCATTGTTGGTTTCGGTTCAGGAAAGACAGCAAAAAGTTGTTTCGAACGTATGGAGGGGATCACTCTGGATGCCTACATTAAAGGGTCAAATTCATAGTTAATAAAAACTAAAAATAGGACACAACAGACAAAATACCTCTTTTTATACCGTTTTTTCCATTATAAAACGTAGAAATGAATGACCTTTGCATATCATTTTTAAAGAAGTCTATAATGAAAAAACTACTGATTTATGTATGTATTTTGGGGGCAACATCGCTAGTCAACACAGCATGCACCCAAGACATGGAGAGTTCATCCTCTGCTGAAAAAAGTAAACTTATTGTTGATTTAGGCGCAGACGTATCTTTCAAAAGTGCCAGCACGCGTAGCATCGACGAGAGCGTTTACAAGGATATCAGCAAATACACTGTCAAATTGGAAAAAACAGCCGGAAACCAACTTATCCACTCAGATTTATACAGCAACTGGGATCTGGCATACGAAGTTGAACCTGGAGTAGAATATCGTCTGAGTGCTTCTTATGGAGAAGCTGTCCCTGCCAGCTATGACCAATTATTAGTAAGTGGTAGTGAAACTTTTACAGTCCAGTCAGGTTCTACAAAAACCGTAAGTTTTCAATGTAAGCCACAAGCAGCGAAAGTAAGTGTTGCATATTCCGAAGATTTTTCTTCTTATTTTTCTGATTGTATTGTCAGCATAAAAACCAAACATCTGGATGAAGCATGGGAAATGTCCAAAACTGATGCAGGCAAAGAACTTTATCTGCAATGCGACGCTGAAGAAAGCGTAGAACTGGCGTTTGATATAAAAGATAAAGATGGTGATTCAGTATCTCCTGAAGGTTTTACAAATACAAAAACCATTACCGTTACTCCCCAAACTTGGTTAAAACTGACCATTAAACCAGACGTTACAGAAATCGAAGGTGGTAAATTTGGTATTAACGTATCCGTTAACACCGATGTGATTGACGAAGACGTGAACATAGTTCTTCCAAGCGACATTTTTAACCAATAACATTATTATAAAAAGAACGTATGAAAAAGTTTATATATACACTTTGTACATTTACTTTAGCTGCATCGTTCACTTCATGTGAAATGAAAGATGAACTTTGGGGCGACAGAGCACAATCAGAAAAAATAGGTCGGTTGGAAGTCAACGTGACCAATAAAGCAACAATCAGTACGGAAACACGTGCCGCAGCTGATGATAACGGACTGAAACCGGGCGTATTCCCAGCCGAAGAAGTTGATGTCAACAACTACACACTTAAAGTTTTCGATCAAGAAAACGAAGAGACTGAAGTAACCAGCGGACTAATTTCTGATTTAGGCAGTAACGGAAAAGTTACATTAGCACTAGAAGAAGGCAGCTATACCGTAAAAGCCTACAACTACGACGGTAGCAATGTCAACGTTTCTACCCGTCCTTACTTCCTCGGTACAAGTACTTTATCCATTCTTCCAGGAAAAACGACCAGCACGGCCGTAAACTGTAAACTTCAGAACATAGAAGTCGCCATTTCTTTGGACCAAAGCTTCAAAAGCAGTTTCCAAAGTGATTATGAAATCACAGTCGATAACGGTGCAGGAGCTATCCAGACTTTTACAGCCGACAACATCGGTACGAAATATTATTTTATGGTGCCTGAAAACAAAAACAGTATCACCGTATCTGTTAAAGCAAATACAATAGAAGGTGACCAATTCATTCAGCGTACATACACCGTTACCAAACCGGAGGATGCAGAAGGCAACAATACTTTGGCCGGAGGCGATGCATTCATCATCAACCTGACCGAGGATGGTTCTACTTCATCTTACATTGACTTTGGCATGTCCGTAGACTTCTCTTTTGCTGAACAAGAAGAAGTTATTGAGATTCCGGCTGAAAACATCACATCGGAACCGACAGATCCTATCACATTTATAGGCTTACCGGAAGAATATACAAATCCGGCAACAAACGGAGACGAAGTTAAAGTCACAATGAATGCCACAAATGGCATTAAAAACATATTTGTGAACATTTCTTCTGAAAATGCAGGTTTCAATGAAATGCTATCTGGATTAAATTTTGATAAAGAATTTGATTTAGTAAATCCAAGTGCTGAAGTCAAAGGAAATCTTATTGGGTTAGGATTAATTCAAGAAGGTGTTTCCATTGAAGGTAAAACTACTTACATCTTTGATGTTACCGGATTTATGGGACCTTTAGAAATAGCTAGTTCTGGTCTGAATACATTTTCTATTCGGGTCGTTGACTTGAAAGATAATGAAGCATCAGGCGATTTGAGAATCACTGTAGTTAAATAACCTCATACGAAAAAAAATGAAAAATAAGTTTATTAATATAAAAATACTACTTTTAGTAGTTATAGGAATAGCTCTAACTGTTTCTTGCCAATCAGACGAACTAATCCAATATGAGCATGGTGATGGATATATTCAATTATCTTCAGTAGAATTAGATAAAAATATTCAAACCCGTACAGCAAGCGAAATTATGTCTGTCAAAATCACAAACTCCGATGGAAGCATATTCCAAGAGGCAAATGACTGGACAGAACTACAAGGAAAAAGTTTTCTAGTACCGGCTGGTAAAACGTATACGATCCAAGCATATTCATACGGAAAAACTATAGAACAAGGCTTTGATGCAAGTCCGTATTACAGTGGTTCTGAAGAACTGATTGTTAAAGCTAACACCGCACATACCGTAAATGTTGTTTGTGGACTTGCACAAAGTATGGTCACAGTTTCTTATTCTGATAATTTCAAGAACTATTTTTCTGACTATTCAGCAACAGTTACCGGTAATGAAGCCTTGAATCTAGTTTTTAGTGCAACCGAAACTCGAGCAGCCTATGTTAAAGCTAATCAACCGCTACAAATTACTTTAACTTTAACTCCAAACGGAGGTGAAGAAACTAGTGTAACCCAAAGCATCGTTGAAAATGCCCTGCCGGCCTACCGTTATAATGTAAAATATGATGTTGATTTGGAAGGTTCTGGCGACATTGATGTTTCTGTTGATCAAAACCGCCATGAGTATGAGATTACCTTAGGTGTACCTTTAAAACCAGATGGCATAACCACTGATGCTATAGCAGGTGACGCATCAAAAGTATGGGGTACGTTTGCCTATTTGTCCGGACAATGTTCTTTCGTAGAGCCTGTTTCACCAGTACAGTTCCAATATAAAAAAGTTAGCGACTCTGAATGGGAAACAATAGAGGCACAGAAAAACGAAAGTAGTACTTATGGTTACTCAGCTAAAATAACGTCCCTTGAATTTGGCACCGAATACCAATATAAACTGGTTTGCGGTGAGGACGAAGGAGAAACCATGACATTTACAACCGAACCTTACGAAGAAATTCCAAATCTGAATTTAGATGCATGGACTCAAAACGAAAAAATGTGGTATCCAAATTCTGTTGCAGACGATAAATATGCAGAAGGAGCCTATTGGGCTACAGGAAATGCGGGTGTTACAACCTTAAAAAATGCAAATTCCTATCCAGTCGAAGACAAAATCATATCTGGAAAAGCTGCGAAATTGGAAACGATATCCATTTTGTTAGCAAAATATGCAGCAGGTAATCTCTTTATTGGAGCTTTTGCACCAAATGGCTTAAATACAAGTAAACCCGCTGAAAATGTTGTTTTCGGCAGACCTTACTCCGGTGCTCGTCCTACAAAATTCAAAGGACATTATATGTATCAACCGGGAACTAGTATGAGTGGCGGTTCAGTTCCAAGCGACCGCACACTGACTGTGGACGAATGCGAGATTTACATCAAACTATGGGCCGGTGAAAGCGTAATTGGCGAAGCTCACCTCGTAGATAACAAACACATGGATAACTACGAAGCTTTTGAACTCCCAATCGAATATACCGACAAGACCAAACATCCAGACAAAATTACTATTGTTGCCACATCAAGCCGTTATGGTGGCGAATTCAGTGGTATGCAGGTTATTGGCCAAGTCTCTGCCGGCAGTACCCTTTGGGTTGATGAGTTCAGTTTATCATACGAATAATTTTTATGAAGAAATTCATTCTATTCTTTTTATCAACCTTTGTGTGCGTAGTCTCTGGCTACGCCCGCAAAGGTTTTGATCGCGAAATACAAAGTACGCTTTTTGTTCCTAAAGGAACTTGGGCCAGCGGTCTTTCCTTCTCTTATATGGAGATGGAAAGCAACAACTATAAATTCCTAATCCTTGACGAAGTGATTGGCGAAGGCTATACCTTCAAAATCAGTCCGCACGTATCCTATTTTTTCAAGGACAACATCAGTGCCGGATTCCGTGCAGAATACCAACGAACCTATGGCGATATAGGTAACATCAATCTGGATTTAGGAGACGATCTGAGTCTGGCCATCAAAAACTATGGCTATGTCAGCCACGGTATATCTGCTACCGGTTTTATCCGAACCTACATGAGTTTGGGGAAAAGCAAAATTTTCGGTTTCTTCAATGAATTGAGTCTGACTTACGGTTACAGTCAAGGTAAGACTGTATCCGGAACTGGAACATCTTTTACGGGAACGTACCAAACTATGAATCAGATGCAGATTGGTGCGACACCTGGACTTACAGCATTTGTTACCAACAATCTGGCTGTTGAAGTATCAGTAGATATTTTAGGATTGGATTTTCAATGGATTAACCAGAAAACCAATCAGGTAGAAACCGGAACATTCCGCAACAGTTCTGCCGATTTTAAAATCGATATTTTTTCGATCAATATAGGACTCTGTACTTATTTTTAATCCCAAGTGCCAATATGACTCTGCACAATATAAGATTTATCATACCATTTATTGGACTCATCACCCTAACTGGGCTCAGTTCCTGCATCAGAAACGATATTCCCTACCCTTATTTGGAGAGTGTGATTCAGGAAATTGCTGTTTACGACATGATAGGAGATCCCCAAATCGACACGAAGAACAAGACAGTGGAAATCACTGTTGGTGAAGATGCGACGCTCAGCTCACTAAAAGTTACCAAACTGACCGTATCATCCGATGCAGAAATCATTCCAGACTCCGCTGTCTGCGAACGTTTTAATCAATTTCCGAACTTCAGTTTCACTTCTGCTGACAATCTACCGGCTAATGCCAACACCAATATTGATTTTACAAATCCCGTAAGATTCATTCTACGCACATATCAAGATTATATCTGGACTGTAACCGTAAAACAGGAAATCGAAAGAACCGTAGAAGTAGAATATCAGGTAGGCAATGCTCAGCTGGATATACAGAACCATAAAGCCATCATCTATATCGAAGAAGGACAATCACTAAAAAATGTCCATATCAAGACCCTGAATTTAGAAGGCAGCAAAGCAGAAGTGCTGCCGGATCCGTCAACAGTTACCGATTTCACACGTTCCAGAACATTCCGTTATTTCAAAGAAGATGAATATATCGGTGCTTGGACTGTCGATGTTCAAATTGCAACCGTTCTGGCTTCTGCTGGCGAAACAAACGCCTGGGCCACCAAAGCCTACGTCGAAGGCGAAATGAAAAGTGGTGCAACACCTGTTATAGAATACAAAGAAACAACATCTTCCGAATGGACAGCCGTAGCCTCAGAACAAGTGACTTTAACATCGTCTACATCTTTTGAGGCAATCCTCACGGGTTTACAAAGCGGTACGGCATACGAATGGCGCGTATCTGTAGACGGAACGGCAACTGAGCCCAAGAGTTTTACAACAGAAACAATAGTCGAACTCCCTAATATGAGTTTTGACACCTGGACTCAGGAAGGAAAAAACTGGTACGCCAATAACGTAGCTAACAACTACGACGACCCGTCTGCTTGGTGGGCAACCGGAAACGAAGGTATCACATCTTCACTGGCCGGAGGTTATGATGCCACGACACAACCGGTAAGCGGAACAGATGCCTATAAAGGCAAAGCAGCAAAAATGCGCTCCATAACAGGAGTCATACTTGTCGGTGCTGCAGCTGGAAATTTATTTATAGGTACCTACAAGACAAATATGGGTAACCCAGCAGCCAGCGTTTCTTTTGGCAGACCATATAATGGTGCACGTCCTACAAAACTGACAGGATATTACAAATATAAACCGATGCCAATTACAAATGACGGAACAGTTCCCGGAAATCTGCAATCCGACGAATGTCACATTTATATCCGTCTTTGGGATGCTTCGGACAAAGAAATCGCCTACGGTGAATTTTACAGTGCCGAACAATCTGACACATATCAACCTTTTGAAATTGACATTCAATATACCGATCAAAAGGCCAAACCGGCAAAAATCACAATCGTAGCTACATCAAGCCGATACGGAGGCGAATTCTCTGGTCCCAAGATTATCGGACAGGTTGGCGATGGAAGTACTTTGTGGGTAGATGAATTTGAATTATTATACGATTAAACTTGATTAAAATGAGATATTTAAGATTGCTGGTCAACATTATACTACCATTCTTTATCATAACCTCATGCACACAACAGGAGATTGATATTTTCACACAAGGAGGAGGACGTTTCGATATCACTTTAGTAGACGATATCGCAAAAACAAGAAGCCTGCCATCGGAAATCACCGACGAAATGGCAAACAATTTCAATCTGACAATCAACAAAGAAAATGGTGTCAAAGCTTTTAAAGGCAGCATGCAAAAATATAATGAACAGCAGCCGTCTTTTGCACCGGGGAAATACCTGATTTCAGCAAATCTCGGCGAGAATCAGGTTTTGGCTCTTGATGCTCCATACTATGAAGCTACTCCCGGAGAATATGAAATCACTGCAGGAGAGACCACTACGGTAGCAATGACCTGTACCGTAGCAAATGCATTGGCTTCTTTTGCCTTTGAAAATCCCGAAGTAGTATCCAGCTATCTGAAATCTTATGAAATCATCACCCGAATCGGTGATACAGAAGTATCCTGCACGGTCGGCGACGGGAAAAATCCTTATTTTCAGGAAGATCAGACCGTAGAATTTATTCTCAAAGGCATCTCTGCTCAGGATGTGCCTGTAGAATACACATTCGCCACCATTACAAAATCAGAACGACAGAAAAACTATAAATACACATTAATTCTTGGCGGTAGTCAGGAAGGCGACGCCCAACTGAACATTTCTGTCGATGCTCAAGTAGATATCGTCAGCATCAGCGAAACGATTCCACAGGAATGGTTGCCAAAAGCTACGGTTACAGCAGAAGGACTTATCGAATCTGGAATTATAGAACATACTGAAACTGATAACGCTTTTACTGCGATAATAAATTATCAATCATTTCTGCCTATTGAGGAAATGATTTTCACTCTAGATTTTTCTGATCCGAACTTAAGTAAATTAAATAAGACATACAATTTGTCTAGTCTAAGTATGCAAGAAAAGTCAGACCTAAACAACGCAGGTATTCTTTTACCTGATCTCAATACTAATTCCGGTAATCTTGATTTTACAGGGATAACCAAGGATTTATTATGTGCTAATGACGGTTCTTCATTAGACAACATAATTAAAGTTAAAGTTTTATCCAATCACAGATGGAGTGAAGAAAAACAATATACAATTAGAACCATTAAGCCAGACTTTAAACTATTGGCAGACAATGTAGATACTTGGACGAGAACATTCTCTGTAAAAGGTTGCGAAATCACATCTGGTAACGAAGATGAAATTCTCAGTAATATGGTATATCAATACAGTACTGATGGAGGTAATAAATGGATAGACTTCAACAATGGCACAACACAAATATTTTCAGAACAACCTGAAACTAAAATTTATAAAGTACGTGGTCTTTATCGTAACGCCTTGGCTACTCAAACAGTAGATTTTGAACTAGAAGAACCTACCCAATTACCTAATTCTGACATGGAAGATTGGAGTACAGCAGACACAGACTGGGAATTTCCGACATATATTCCAGGAACATCTAATTTTTGGGATACAAATAATAAATTTACTTTCCGTTATAATATTCCTTGGCCCAAAGACTGGTATGATAGTTCATATAATGGTTTTCCTGCCGTTTCTTATTCCGCAAGCAAACATTCTGGGAACCGATCTGCAGAACTAAGAAACACTGCAGCAGGTCCTGTTGGTACAAGTTCTGTAGTATACGATAACAACAGGATAGCAGGAATGCTTTATACAGGTACTTATACGGGTACTACCTCAACGGGAGGAGCAAATGGAAGTGTCAGCATAGACGAAGGCAAATCTTTCAATTCCAGACCGACAAAATTAGGTTTCTGGTATACCTACGAACCATATGAGAACGACACCTACGAAGTAATTATTAAAATATTCGACAACGAAAACAATATTATAGGTAGCGGTTCTTTCACATCGAGCCTAGCTGTCTCAGAGTGGACACAAACATTCGTAGATATCAATTATCCCATAGAAACAATCAACAAAGCCGCCAAGATATATGTTTTCTTTCAATCCTCAAATGCAGGTCAAGGCAATGTTCCATATGGAAAGAAAAGAGAAATTTATTTGGCTGATTATGGAAACGAAACCACTCATTATGGCAGCATCCTCCGAATCGATGATATCTCTTTAGTATACGACAAATAAAACAGTCATTATATGCAAAAAAAACTGATATATCTCCTATTCATTCTACTGACAGGAATTTCCTGCTCAGACAATCTGGAACAAACAAACACCGGCTATCTGAAAATGCCGGAAATAAGCATTGACACAGACGTAGAAATCCAAGAGCTGTCCCGTTCTACAGTTGCAAGTGATATCCAGATAGATATCTATCAGGGGTCAACCATCATCAAAACCTATTTAGTGGGCGACCCTGCATTGAATGCTCCAATCGTGTTACCGGTCGGCAACTACAAACTTGTAGCACATACACCGAACATGGCTGAAGCTCCAGACCAGGAAGCAGGAACCCCTATTTATTATGCTGAGAGCAACTTCATGGTAGAAACCAATGAAACAACCATTGTTCCTCCTTTAGAGGCCAGACAAAATAATATAGGAATTTACCTTCAGCTCACAGACCAGCTGTTCAATACAGCCTTTACATCCATCACATGTCACCTGCTTTCGTCATCAGGCAGAACTGTAAATATCGACTGTAAAAACAATACCGCTATTACCTACTTTAACTTGTACGAAGGCGGTAATATACAATATACAATTAAAGCAACGAACACAGATGGGGAAGACTTCATCCTCGATACCAAGACTATTTCTATGGATCGGCCCCAAAATTATTATATTGTTGCCAGTATAGAAAAGTAAACTTGTTTTAAACGTTCACACACTACACAATAAGAAAAATGGGAAGGTTATCAAACCTTCCCATTTTTCTTATTGTAATTGCTATAATTCTATTTCACAACCATTTTCTTGCCATTGATAATATAAATGCCCCTTGGCAGTCCATTCAATGTAGTGGCCTGTTTACGTACCAATATGCCCTGCAACGTATAAACAGTAAACGTTGTTTCAATCTGCTCCGCTTCACCTATTCCAGTTGTAACACCCTCCAGATTCAGACGAATTTCTGCAGGCTGATCACCAGTCTTTGTGAAATAAGCACGGGTTGCATTCAAAGCTGTGCCGGCGTCTGCCAAAATCAGTTTCTGAACCTCATCTTGTTCAGCTAAAACATACTTACCGTCCATACTCGTACTTGCAGCATAAGATCCACAGAAAGTGAAATCACCATAAGTTACAGAGACAGGAACTGTCTCACTGATTTCAGTGCCAAAATATGTCGGAGTTTCCTTTGCTTCGCTGAAGTAAATCAAATAAGGTTTGTTCGCTTCAAGTTCTGTAACTTCTGTAAAATTCACTCCCTTATCATCAACACTTGCAAATTCCTGAGCTTTTACTTCTGTTCCAAACGCAACAACTGATGTTGGGAACGGCAAGCAAATTGTGCTCCAACCAGCAGGGAAAGTACGGTGATAAGCAATATTCGTCAGACCTGTGGTAAGATTTAATGCTTCACCATCTGTGTAAGTTTGAGTCTCTGCGAAATTTACTCTAATATTCATTCCCATAAATCCTGGAATTTCAATGATAGCTTCCATCTGATCCTCTGACTGAATAGTAGCATCCAAATTAACCGTAATTGCTCCCATCGCAGACAACATCGGACCTAACCAGTCTTCTTCCTTATAGGCTGGATCATCGCCAGCAGTTATGAATATATCCTGAGAGGCCTTAATCTTACCATCCGTAATCTCAAGATTAGTCAGTTTAATGTTACCCACAGGTATGGCATCAGGACCATTACCCAGAATGAAATTATTCAAAGCTAAAGATATGGTGCTATCCAATTCCTGAATCAACTGAATCTTTGCAGCTTGATTAGGCAGACCTTGCCCATTGAGCACAACCAGCAAATCATTCTCAAATTCCGTCACAATCGGTTGTGGCTTAGCAAATTGTATGGTATAAGTATGTACATTAGTTGGATTTACACTAACATCATTACCCTGAACCGTAATAGTCAGCACTGCCGTTTCTTCATTATAAGACGTAGCATCGATTGTCGCCCCTTTACCATTCGACGTACAATTTAACTTACTTGCGTCATAAACGGCATCAATAACATACTCATTAGAATCTTTTATCAAATAATCTTTTCCATCATAATTAAGTGAAGCCAGTTCAGAATGATAGATAAACTTCACATCATCTATAATAAGCTCGTCATTAACTGAACCTCCGGCAACAGGATTCGTAGTAAATGAAGCCAGAATATATTGTTCACCTGAAGGAGCTGTATTCCCGGTATATTCAAAACCGGCCTCAAAATAAGTCCATTCGGCAGTTTCTGGAATTAAAATAGAAGCAGAAGCAATTTTATGACTTTCGTATCCGGCTTCATTAGAAGTTTCTGGATCTTTGTAATCATATTTATCATGCAAAATAAACTGACCACGACCATGCTCACTTCCTCCCGATTTGAATTTAGCCATACAGGAAACTGCATCAGGCATACCGGCAAAGACCAGACTATGATTCGTGCTTGTCGAGTCTGTATGGTTATAATTTGCTGCATTTGTCGGAGTCATACTGCCCATATTAACTCTTCCCGTGGTAAGATTTCCATTTGCATTAGCTCCCAATGAACCAATTCCTGCAAAAATCGATTTTAATTTAACGGCATAGCTACTATTATAACCTTCCACTTTTTCAGGAGCAGGCGACATACTTGATGCAAAAGAAAAACTTCCTCCTGCTGATGCAAAAGAGTTCCATCCGTTTCCTGGTTCTTTTTCACTCACCCAATTCTCAAAATCCGAATTAGGAATCTGATAAACTCCCTGCGCATGCACTGTCATCAAACCGGCACACGCTAAAAAACAAAGTAGTGATTTTTTCATATAAATATGATTAATGATGTTTTATAACGAAACAAAAATAAAATGATAGAAATTGGTATCGTGTTTTTTTCGGTAAGAAATATGGTATAACAGCCTTTTTTAAGATTCTCAAATACGAATTCTTAAAAAAGAAATACGGCCAGTTGAAATAATTCATCAACATCAACTGGCCGTATAGGATATTCTATAAATGGTGACTTATCTTTTTATCACTTTACGTCCGCCAACGATATAAATACCTCGTTGCAAACCATTCAAAGCAGAAGCAGCCTCTACTTGTTTGCGCACCAATACGCCGGAAACGGAATAAACATCAACCTTTCCCGTAGCAACAGAAACACCGGAAACAGATGCTGCAATATCGCTACCGAAAGTTACCTTAATAATCTGCTGCAGCGTAGCCATCATATCGATATCAATCTCGCAATACAGACGCTCGTCGTTCACCTTGCCAGTCATCTTGATAGGCACTTCGCCCAACATCGGGCCAATCCAAGAGTCTTCTGTCGCACCTGGCAGAGTTCCAGGGGTAATCATAATCGTCTGCTCTACATCAAATGTCTGATAGCCTTCACCTGCTGTCAGCTCAATATCATTCAATACGATATTACCCACCGGAATGATTTCATCACCAGAACCTAAACAGAAGTTCTGTAAAGACAGATTACACTTATTATTATCCAAAAATTCTACCTGAATCTCTGCTTTCTGCGGTTCCGTGCTCTGATCATTAATTGTTACGACCAAATCATCTGTATAAGTCTTCTCAGTCTGTGCAAAGCCCCAAAATACAGTTGCACTCAAAATTGTTGTCAGTAAAAATCTCTTCATAAACATTTATCTGATTTTAAAATAATAAATAGGCAATACCAAAAGTGGCATAGAACGGATACATCGGAAATGCAACTGTTTCAAAATTCCGTTTAAAGATACTGTTCATACCCCAGTCCAGACTGGCAAAAGTAGTCAGACGCTTTGTTGCCTTCCAGTCAAAACCGATTTCCATTCCCCAAAGCACCCGACGCATATCATCGCTGAAATCATAGGTTGCCGGATTTTCCTTCGAAATCTCCACCTTCTCACCCGTAGGGTCACTAACACGCAGATAACCGTCGTAAACCGATCCCTCGAACAGACGATAAATCAGGAAACTGGCATAAGGACCTACATTCATGTTCCAACGTGGACTCAAACGGAACGTAGCCATTACCGGAATAGTAAAACCGGCCATAAAACTCTCAGTCTCATCCGTACCCGTAAAACGACCTTCCAGATAATCCTCGCCCATTTGGATACCCATAGCGTAATTCTTGACCTCGGCACCCGTGAACATACCTTCCATAAAATAGTGCACTCCTGCCATCACGCCATACCGTTTGTTAAACATCTTATAGGCGTCGAAATGCACCGTAAAACCACCTTGAGGCCGATATTGACCGATACTGCGGATCTCTGCAGGAAGTGGCATCGGTGTAGTTCCACCCAAAATATATCCCGTACGTAACAGGCAGCCCCAATCCTTGCCATTCAAAGGCCCCCATTCTTCGTATTTATCCTTATTTTGAGCCGTAACGGGTTGCAACAAGGCATACAAACAAGCGAACACGGCAAATATGATCTTTCTCATGTTATTCTTCATATAAATATTATTCGTAAACAATTTCAGAATCATCCACTATAAGCGTACTGCCCTCAGCACCGGAAAATTCGGCACCATAAATACTGGAAGTGAAGACTACTGTCAGATTATAACCAAAATTGCGCAATTTATAATCGTCAACTTCTTTCTTATACTCAAAAGGAATCTCAAAATATACCCACGGATCAGCGGTAGTCACACCGGTTATCTCAAAATAAGGCACGCGAGCCAATGCCACAATATGCTCGTTCGTCAGCACATCGTCACCATGCAACACGACCGACATTCCTTCGGCATCCGTATTCTCATAGAACACGGCATAAGCATCAGGAGCATCAATACTGTCTTCATAGACATAACCGTTTTTGTTCTTGAATTTTTCGCCCGGCAGGAATTTATAATTTCCTTTAAATATTAAAGGCTTATGCTGTACAGCAACGCCAAATTGTGTCGCTTTCATCGGATCTTTCAATGCGCTCTGCGTATCGAATGTGCCCAAAAACAGATTACCGGCAGCTATCGGCATCTTCACCATAGCACCAAAACTTCCGGTGTTTTTCGTTTCCAGTTTCACTGCCTTACCGGAAAGAGCGACCGTATCTGACGGTACCGTCGGATATTCATCCGGTAATGCAGATGAACGGCTTAGTGCAAATCCGGAATTACCGGTAGCCCATAAGTCTTGTCGTTGATCAAAAATATCAAAATCAAACCATTGATAATATTTTTGACGTGAAGTTTCCAACTCAAAATAATCAAAACTAAACTCTGGATTCAGCTCTGGCATCGGTTTAAATCTTACTTGGTAAGTACGATTCCAAAGCTTATCCTCAGATGTAACAGTATAGGTCACGCCACTACCACTAAAGTCTTGAACTGAACCATTTTCCGGAACTATTGTAGCACCTGATGTCAGTTTAAAACTCAAAGGTATAGCTGACAAAATATCTTTTGACACATTACTACGTACATAAAAAACGATTTCTTTATCTATAGAGCGTACATTTATTGCAGTATCAGCTTCTTTAAAAAATACTGACTGAGGATCCGATAAATGTACAGAACACAGTTCGATATCACATTCCGAATTCAGTGGCTCTTCCTGAATACAGGCTGTAAACACGCTCAAAACAGAAAAAAGCAAGCATGGTAAAACGTATCGATTCTTCATCTTTAAGATATACTGTATTTTATAAAAACAATTTGTGCAAAATTACAGAAAAAAAGAAGATTCTCAAAGACTATTTCGGTACAAATAACCAAATAACCGTTTTTACAACACTGAAAACTAAAAAAATCCGCCGGATAAAGATGATTTCTTATCCGGCGGATTTTTCGGTATACACAACTCATGAAATTCAGTTGGGCAACTCGTTGCTATCAGTTGGCCAACTCGTCATCATGAGGTGGGCATCTCATTTTTCATTCAGAAAAAAGATTAAAACATACGGCTTACCCGTTCGATACCTGCCACCAAAGCATCAATTTCAGCCTTAGTATTATACAGGCCGAAACTGGCACGAACCGTACTTTCTATTCCCATGCGATGCATCAACGGTTCGGCACAATGGTGTCCCGTACGTACGGCAATACCAAGCCGGTCGAGTAAGGTTCCCATATCCAGCGGATGAATATCACCGACAAGGAATGAGATGACAGCATCTTTTTCTTTCGGAGTTCCTATAAAGCGTAAATCAGGAATTGCCGACATCTGTTCCATAGCATAACGGACCAGTTCTTGCTCGTGTGCATGAATACACTCCATACCAAGAGCCGAAACATAATCGAGCGCACGGGCCAATCCGGTTGTTGCGACATAATCAGGCGTACCGGCTTCGAACTTGAACGGAAGGTCGTTGAACGTAGTTTGTTCGAACGATACATTCCGAATCATTTCGCCTCCACCCATATAAGGCGGAAGCCGATCAAGCCAGGATTCCTTACCATAAAGTACTCCGACACCCGTTGGTCCGTAAATCTTATGCCCGCTAAAGGCAAAGAAATCGCAGTCTATCGCTTGTACATCGACCGGAAAATGAGGTGTGCTTTGTGCCCCGTCAATCAAAACCGGAACATCATGAGCATGAGCAATCTCAACAATCCGTTTTACCGGATTTACTGTACCCAGCACATTGCTTACATGCGTTACGCTCACCATACGGGTATGTTCATTGAACATCTGTTCAAATTCATCGAGACAAAGTTCACCTTCGTCCGTGATCGGTATAACACGCAAACGAATACCTTTGCGTGCCTGAACCAGTTGCCAGCTGACGATATTAGAATGATGCTCCATCTCACTGACGATCACCTCGTCGCCCTCATTCAGAAAAGCGTCGCCAAAAGTTGTAGCCACGAGATTGATGCTCTCTGTCGTACCCCGGGTGAAAATAATTTCGGAAGTACTCCGTGCATTCAGGAAACGGCGTACGGTCTCCCGGGCCGCTTCGTGCAACTCAGTAGCCTGCTGGGACAGGAAATGTACACCACGGTGCACATTGGCATTCACATTGTAATATTCCTCAGTCATAGCCTCGACCACCTGACGTGGTTTCTGAGTCGTAGCACCATTATCCAGATATACCAACGGACGACCGTATACCTGACGTTCCAAAATCGGGAAATCACGCCGGATTAAATCTACATCATAATTCGTCATAATCCAAAATCTGCTTTGAGTTATTATAATTCAGGAGGACAAAGACGGCAACCGGCACAACGGCTCAACTCGCCCCGAAAACGTTTCTCGACAAGATGATGCAAACGGTCGCGCAAAGCTTCCAGCGCGATGGCATCGATCACCTCACCGACAAAGGCAAATTTCAACAGCATACGGGCCTCCTCCCGGCTGATACCACGTTGCTGCATATAGAACAAGGCTTGCTCGTCCAATTGTCCAACCGTCGCTCCATGGCTGCATTTCACATCATCTGCATAAATCTCCAGCATAGGCTGGGTATACATATGAGCCTCTTTTGTTGAACAAAGATTGGCATTACGCTCGTTCGATACAGAATGCTGGGCATTTTCGCGCACCAGAATACGACCGGCGAATGCACCGGTAGCCCGATCATCGAGCACATATTTATACAATTGGTTACTCGTGCCGTATTCTGCACGATGATCGATCAAGGTGTTGTTATCGACATGCTGTTCTTTATCTCCTACCACACAACCGTAAAGATTCACCTCGGCCCGAACACCCGACAAAGTAACATCCGTACGATTACGGGTCAATCCGCCCAGCAAGGTAATATTAGCCGAAGTCACCGAACTGTCAGCAGCCTGATCGATATAGACATTACTGAAACGACGGTTTCGGGCATGTGTTTCTTCCAAATCATAAAGTTCCAGATGTGCCCCCTCGGCAGCATAAACTTCAACCACTTGCGTTGTCAAGAACTGACGGTCATTGGCAGCATGATCACAAAACAGGATTTTAGCCTCAGCCCGTTTTCCCAATACGATCAAAACACGACGGTTCACCATCAAATCAACATCCGAACGCAAAATCGTGACAATCTGCAATGCACGATCAAGCACAACACCATCGGGAACATAAACAAACAAACCGTCCTGCGCCAGCATGGTATTCAACGCATTAATAGCATCTTTTTCCACGCGTGCCAAATGAGCATAACGGGAAGCCACCAGCTCCGGATAAAATTCGGCAGCCTGCTTCAAGGAACACACCACCACTCCTTCGGGCAACGATACAGCCGGAAGTGCTTTTTCATAAAAAGCATCATTTACCAGAAAATAAAGCGAAGTACTTAAGTTCGGTACATCGCATTTGAACGCCTCATAAGGATTCACCGGAATTTCCAAACGATTCAGATTAAGTCCGAAATCGGGAGCAAAAGCTTCGGCCAAATCGGTATATTTATATCGTTCGACCTTTTTTGACGGAAAACCTTGTCGGCAGAATTCTTCGAAAGCCTTCTGACGCTGTCCGTTGAGTAAAGGCGCACTATGCCGGTCGATCATATCGCGGCACTGGGTGAACAGATCTATATATTGTTGTTCGCTATTCATTGCTTCTTTATTTCGATAAAATCAGAATTAAATGCCCTGAAGAGATTCAGTCTCAGCCTTGATCCAGTCGAAACCTTTATTCTCAATCTCTAAGGCCAGTTCCGGACCACCCGTCTTCACAATGCGTCCGCCAAGAAGTACATGCACAACATCCGGCTTCAGATAGTCAAGCAAACGCTGGTAGTGTGTAATGACCAAAGCCGAGGTCTGAGGTGTACGCAATTTGTTGAAACCTTCTGCAACAATACGCAAAGCATCCACATCCAAGCCAGAATCCGTCTCATCCAGAATGCTCAATGTCGGTTCGAGCATGGCCATCTGGAAGATCTCATTCCGTTTTTTCTCTCCGCCACTAAATCCTTCGTTTACAGAACGATTGGCCAGTTTGCTGTCGAGTTCTACAATTTTGCGTTTCTCGCGCATCAGTTTCAGAAAATCGCCGGCATTCATCGGCTCGAGCCCCTGATATTTACGTTTGGCATTCAAAGCTGCACGCATAAAATTCACCATCGACACTCCTGGTATTTCAACAGGTTGTTGAAAAGACAGGAACAACCCTTCATGCGCCCGTTCTTCTGGTTTCATAGCAAGCAGATCCTTACCATTAAAAAGGACGCTTCCCTGAGTCACTTCATAAGCCGGATTACCGACAAGCACATTACTCAAGGTACTTTTTCCGGCCCCGTTCTGCCCCATAAGCGCATGAATCTCACCCGGACGTACGGTCAGATTAATGCCTTTCAATATTTCTTTTCCGTTAATTACGGCATGTAAATCTTTTATTTCTAACATAATTACATTCTATTTAGTTTATCCCACAGTTCCTTCCAACGATACACTTAACAGTTTTTGAGCTTCCACAGCAAATTCCATCGGCAACTTGTTGATGACATCCTTGGCATAGCCATTGACAATCAAGCCAACAGCTTCTTCGGTCGGAATACCCCGTTGGTTACAATAAAACAGCTGTTCTTCTGAAATCTTAGAAGTTGTCGCCTCATGTTCCACAATAGCCGAATCGTTATGAATATCCATGTATGGGAAAGTATGAGCACCACAAGTACTTCCCAAAAGCAAAGAATCACAAGAACTGTAATTGCGTGCTCCTTCTGCCGAAGGGGCCACACGCACCAGTCCCCGATAGGAATTCTGACTTTTTCCGGCAGAAATTCCCTTACTGATGATCGTACTGCGTGTATTTCTACCCAAATGAATCATCTTGGTACCGGTATCGGCCTGCTGATAATTATTAGTTACGGCTACACTGTAAAATTCCGCCTGAGAATTCTCACCGCTGAGAATGCAGCTGGGATATTTCCAGGTAATGGCAGATCCGGTTTCTACCTGTGTCCAGGAAAGTTTACTATTGGCACCACGCAAATGCCCCCGTTTTGTAACCAGATTCAAAACACCGCCCTTTCCTTCGGCATCTCCGGGATACCAGTTCTGAACTGTGCTATATTTGACCTCCGCATTGGCTCCTACGACAATTTCAACAATTGCCGCGTGCAATTGATTCTCGTCGCGCATCGGTGCGGTACATCCTTCAAGATATGACACGTAACCGCCATCATCACAAACAATCAGCGTACGTTCAAACTGACCCGTATTACGGGCATTGATCCGGAAATAAGTGGAAAGTTCCATCGGACAACGGACACCCTTTGGAATATAAACAAACGAACCGTCACTGAAAACGGCCGAATTCAAAGCTGCAAAGTAATTGTCACGATAAGGAACAACCGAACCGATATATTGACGGACCAAGTCCGGATATTCGCGTACCGCCTCGCTGATCGAACAAAAGATAATGCCCCGTTCCGACAATTTCTCCTTAAACGTCGTTTTGACCGAAACGGAATCAAGTACGGCGTCAACAGCCGTTCCGCTCAAAGCCAGTCGTTCTTCCAAAGGAATACCTAACTTGTCAAAAGTCTTCATTAATTCGGGATCAATGTCATCCAAACTTTTCGAACCATCCTTCTTATTACCTTTCGTAGGATCAGCATAATATGAAATTGCCTGATAGTCAATTTCGGGCATTTTCAGATGCCCCCATTCGGGTTGTTCCTGGGTCTGCCAATAACGAAAAGCCTTTAACCGAAACTCCAAAAGCCATTCAGGTTCTTCCTTTTTGGAAGAAATCAAACGGACAACATCTTCATTCAGCCCTTTTTCTATTATTTCCGTTTGTATATCGGACGTAAAGCCATATTCATATTTCTTCTCGGCTACCTCCTTGACAAACTTATTTTTATCTTCCATTCTAATAAATCTAATATATCATGAAATGAATCCATTCAAAAAGAGGAATGTTCCCCGGAACAACCGGAGAAACATTCCTGCTTTTATCTTGAATATAATATATTTGCAAAATCTGTAACCACAATCTACAGATCCAGCTTACGTTTTGTCTGCTTCAGTAGTTTATCATGAGACTCCAGGCAGGAATCTTGTGCATAATGAAACAAGACGGATCCTCCTTCCTGAAGCGGGCCACAGAGTACAGATGCACGCCGGGTCTCCTTACTGATAAAATCGAGTGCAACACAAAGATTCAAAAGAGCACTCAGTACCAAAGCATACTTTATAACCCCTAAGGCGGCTCCGCTCAAACGGTTGAGCCAGCCAAGGGCCAGACAATCGGCCACTTTTGTAAAAAGCAGAGCGATCACAGATAATACTATAGGCACACCTATCCAAAGCAGGACAAACGCTAAAACGCGTGCCAATTCTGCCGTCGTCCCTGTATATGGCGCCAGAAACTCAGCCACATGATCGTAAAACATCCAGGCAATCAATAATCCCAGAAAGAAACCTACGACCGAAGTAAGCTGCCGGAAAAAGCCGGAACTCCAGCCTTTCCAAGCTCCTACGAGCAACAGCAGAAACAGTATGATATCGATCCCATGCATGGCACTGATTCGCTCCTAAGACTACAATTTGGCTTTTACTTCTATTTCCTGGAACGTCTCGATAATATCGCCTTCGCGGATATCATTGTAGTTCACCAAAGATATACCACACTCGAAGTTGACTCCGACTTCCTTCACATCGTCCTTGAAACGCTTGAGGGCATTAATTTGTCCGGTGAAGACAACAATACCGTCGCGAATCAGACGGGCCTTATTCGAACGCTGTACCTTACCGTCCATTACATAAGCACCGGCAACGGTACCTACTTTACTGATATGGTATACCTGACGTACTTCAAGTGTAGCTGTTACCTCTTCCTTCAATTCCGGTGCAAGCATACCTTCCATAGCAGACTTCACTTCCTCGATTGCATCGTAAATAATTGAATACAAACGAATATCCACACCCTGCTGTTCTGCCAGACGACGAGCTGCCTGCGACGGACGAACCTGGAAACCGATGATAATTGCTTCAGAAGCCGCAGCCAAAGCAACATCGCTCTCAGAAATCTGACCCACAGCTTTATGAATTACATTGACTGCAATCTTTTCAGTAGACAACTTAATCAAAGAATCGCTCAAAGCTTCGATAGAACCGTCTACGTCTCCCTTGACAATTACCTTCAATTCCTGGAAACCTCCCAAAGCAATTCGACGACCGACTTCGTCGAGTGTCAGCATCTTCTGGGTACGCAGACCTTGTTCACGCTGCAACTGTTCACGTTTGTTGGTAATTTCACGTGCTTCCTGTTCCGAATCCATCACATGGAAGGTATCACCTGCTGTAGGAGCTCCATTCAGGCCAAGAATAGTTGCTGCCTGCGCAGGTCCGATCTCCTTGACACGCTGATTACGCTCGTTGAACATAGCCTTGATACGTCCGTAATGTGTACCGGCAAGAACAATATCGCCCATACGTAACGTACCGTTTGAAACCAAGACAGTAGCTACATAACCACGACCTTTATCCAAAGAAGATTCTATAACAGAACCGGTTGCTTTACGATTCGGATTAGCCTTGAGATCAAGCATTTCTGCCTCTAACAACACTTTTTCCAACAATTCATCAACGCCAATACCTTTCTTTGCAGAGATATCCTGGCTCTGATATTTACCACCCCAGTCTTCAACCAGAAAATTCATTGCAGCCAAGCTTTCCTTTATCTTATCAGGATTAGCCGCTGGTTTATCTATTTTGTTGATTGCAAACACAATGGGAACATTGGCAGCAACGGCATGATTGATTGCTTCTTTAGTCTGAGGCATGATATCATCGTCGGCTGCAATGATAATGATGGCGATATCAGTTACTTGTGCTCCACGCGCACGCATCGCAGTAAATGCCTCATGTCCCGGAGTATCCAAGAAAGTAATATGTCGTCCATCCTCCAAGGTTACGTTATAAGCACCGATATGCTGTGTAATACCACCGGCCTCTCCGGCAATCACGTTCGTTTTACGAATATAGTCCAACAGGGAAGTTTTACCATGATCGACATGACCCATCACAGTCACGATCGGTGCACGCGGTACCAAATCTTCTTCGTCATCTTCTTCCTCGTTGACCGCTTCGGAAACTTCTGCACTAACATACTCGGTCTTAAATCCGAATTCTTCTGCAACCAGATTAATGGTCTCTGCATCCAGACGCTGATTGATAGACACCATGATTCCGATGCTCATACACGTACCGATAACCTGAGTTACAGGAACATTCATCATGGACGCCAGTTCATTTGCCGTAACGAACTCCGTCAGCTTCAGAATGCGGCTTTCTGCTTCCAGTTCTTCCAAATGCTCTTCCATATTGGCACGAGCATTCTCGCGTTTTTCCTTTCTATATTTTGCTCCCTTGTTCGTCTTGTTCTTATTCGTAAGACGTGCCAAGGTTTCTTTCACCTGTTTAGCTACATCTTCATCGGAAACTTCCTGTTTTACAGGCTGTGGCGGTACATTCTTTTTCTTTCCATGTTTTCCTCCTGCATTATTATTGTTCCCGTTCTGATTATTGTTGCCATGATGATTGGCATTGCCATTATTGTTGTTATTATTTTTAGCACTTACAGCATTGACGTCAACACGTTCTTTGCCTACACGTACGCGTTTCTTCTTTTCTCCGTTGTTCTGACCGCCCGCATTATTATTCTGTTTATTACGGGCATCTTGCTGCTGGCGGTTTTTCTCTTCGCGTTCCTTGCGCTTTTCCTCTTTAGTTTTTTTCTTAGGACGTGTAGACTGATTCAATGCAGACAAGTCTATATGCCCCTTCACTTTCAGTTGCGGTGTGTCTTTTGAAGAAATGGCCAAACGGAATACACCATCTGTTTCTACACCCAACTCTTCCTGTGGTTGTGGTTTCGCTTCTTCTACTGGCTCAGGTTCATCGAAATGCATTTCCTGAGATTTCGGTGCAACAACTTCCTGAACAGCATCGGCACTCACAGCAGCTTTCACTTTTTCTGCTTCACGCGGAGCTTCATGCACCGGCTCTTCAACAACCGGCGCAACTGTTTCTTTTGCAGATTTAACCTCTACAGGCCGTTCGCCCGCATCTGTAACAGCCTTTGCAGTTTCACCCATTACATGAGCATCAACCTTAATCTCTACAAAATTTTTATTGTTTTCTTTGTTATTCTGTCTTTTAATACTCAGTTGTTCAGCATCACGCCGCAACCCCTGATCATTCTTAAACTCAGCAACAAGCAAATCATATTGCTCTTGCGAAATCTTGGCGTTCGGATTTGCCTCAACATCGCTAAATCCCTTCTTTTGAAGGAATTCAACAGCAGTTTGCAATCCGACGTTACACTCTTTTGTTACTTTATTCAGTCTGATGATGCCCATATTTTATTACTCCTCAAATTCTTCTCTTAAAATTCTTAAAACTTCGTCTACGGTCTCTTCTTCCAAATCAGCTCTAGTGATCAATGTTTCACGGGGAGTACCCAGAACATCCTTAGCTGTCACCATTCCTATTTTCTTCAATTCTTCGATAATCCATGGATCAATATCACCAGCGAACTCATCCAAGTAAACATCATCATTTTCGCCATCTCCACCAATCTCACGGAATACATCGATCGTATATTCTGTCAACATACTGGCCAGTTTGATGTTCATACCACTCTTACCAATTGCAAGTGACACCTGATCAGGATCCAGATAGACTTCTGCCTTACGCTCTGCCTCATTCAGTTTTACACTGTTAACCCGAGCCGGGCTCAAAGCACGCGTGATAAACAATTGTGGATTGGCTGTATAAGCTATTACATCAATGTTTTCTCCATGTAACTCACGCACAATACCATGCACACGACTTCCTTTGACACCAACACAAGCACCAACCGGATCTATACGTTCGTCGAAGCTCTCAACAGCAATCTTCGCACGTTCACCCGGAATACGGGCTGCACGACGGATTACAATCTGTCCTTCGTGAATTTCCGGAACTTCTGCCTCTAAAAGACGTTGCAGGAAGACAGGAGAAGTACGACTTAAAATGATTTTCGGACAACCCGTTGTATTATCTACACGAAGAACAACAGCACGGGCAGCCTCACCCTTACGATAGAAATCACCAGGAATTTGCTCTGTCTTCGGCAGCAACAATTCGTTACCCTCATCGTCGACGAGCAACATCTCTTTTTTCCAGACCTGATAAACCTCTGCACTGACAACCTGTCCTACCTTGTCCTTATATTTATTATAAAGACTATCATGTTCCAGTTCCAACAGTTTGGAAGCCAGTGTCTGACGCAGTGTCAATATAGCCCGACGACCAAAATCACGTGCAAAATCTACACTCTCGCTGACTTCCTCACCCAGTTCATAATCCTTATCGATCTTACGCGCTTCAGTAAGTGGAATTTCACGATTGGAATCATGAACTTCTTCATCGGCTACAACCGTACGGTTACGATAGATTTCAAAATCACCTTTATCAGGATTGACAATCACGTCATAATTTTCATCACTGCCAAACATTTTGGCAATTACACTACGAAAACTTTCCTCGAGCACACTCACCAAAGTAGCACGATCAATATTGCGGTTCTCCTTAAATTCTGCAAAAGTGTCTATCAGACTGACTGTATCTTCTTTTTTTGCCATTTCTTTATATTGTTTTTATTTTTTCTCCTAGTTCAAGATTCGATTGCCCGAATAATCCATATCGGCAATACAAAAGACGTTATTTAAAATCAATCAACAAACGGACAGATTTTACTTCGTCATAAGTAAAACGTAATTCGCGATCAACTAATTTCGGGCGTTTCTGTCCTTCAGCTTTTTCCTTAACTGATACAACAACGACAAATGCCTCTTCATCAGCCTGCACCAATTCACCACGTAGTTTCTTTCCTTCGGCCGTAAGCACTTCAACTTTGCGTCCTACATGAATCTGATACTGACGAAGGACTTTAAAAGGCTGACCGATACCGGCACTGCCGACTTCCAACTCATAATCTTCTTCTTCACGACTCAAATGTTCCTCAATATAACGGCTCAAGGCCACACAATCATCAATCCAGACACCTTCCGCATGGTCTATTTCCACCACAATACGATCGTCTGCACTCACACTGACATCCACCAGGAAATATTCACGTCCCTGAAGCCAGTCTTCCACTAATCCTTTAACTACGTTTTTGTCTATCATTTGAATAAGATATGATTAAAAAGAAAGTGAGAGACTTAAGCAGCCCCTCACTTCACCAACAGTTGCAAAGATAATATAAAATCCATTTACAGACAAGTAATCAAACTTTTTTTTATCTACATGAGACAAAAAAACAATCACTTGCGAACCAGAATATTTCCATTGTCATCCTTTCTTAATCTGAATGGTTTGCCGCCCGACTGAATTTCGAATACGGCAGTTTCATCACGTGCATAATCTCCAATCATCAGAACACCTTCATGAACCGGCATTTCGGCCTCCAAGGCATAAGGCTCAAAAGGAATCCGCCCATCGAAAAGTACACTATCATTCAAAACGACCTGCAGACTGTCATCGGTAAATCCATCCTCCAGTAAAATCTGAAAGCGATCGGGACGATTCTGATCAGGAGTTCCTTGCGGAAAGCACCACAGCCAAAATACAATAACAACAGCCAATACAATCAAGGCTAAAGCCATAATACCATACATGAACTTCATGTTATGGTTCAATTTTTTATTCATTGCCATTTCGTTACTTTACAGGTTGAAGAATTTTCTCATATGCGTTCCGATCGGTCAAAATTCGTTTCGCTTCCTTGACATCCGGGTCATCACGCAACTGCAACATAATCCCTCCCTTTTGGAAATAATACCGACGTACTATTTCATCATTAAGAAAAGGTTTGATTTTATCCTTATTCCGCATCAGATCCGTTTCAAGATCTTGTGTAAATTTAGCTTCCAATGCATCAAATTCAGCTTTAGCCGCATTATAATAACCTTCCATACGGGCAGTTTCCTTTAAAAGATTCAACACTTCGTCACTTCTGCGGTTATATGTAAAACCGCTCTCCTTCACCTTCTGGACAAAAGCAGCATAATCTTCATCAGAAATATCAAAACTATCTGCAGCAACAATCTGCTTGTACCGGAAAACATATTCATTAACATAAGCCGGAAGTACATCATTTAAGGCCAATTCACGAACCACCGTAGGCAAACTATCTGGCTTCATCACAATATCCGGTTTAATACCTCCGCCATCTCGTACCTCGCGTCCTGCAGCAGTCTTAAATACCCGAGTCAAACTATCGGGAACGGTTCCGACCGAACCGTCAGGATTCAAATGCCGATAATCGTATGCCTGAATGCATCGGCCACTGGGAATATAATAACGACTGGTCGTCACCTTCAGACCGCCATGATAAGGCAACTCACGAACTCCTTGAACAAAGCCTTTTCCATAAGTTCGCATTCCAATGATCACAGCACGATCTAAATCCTGCAAACTACCCGATACAATTTCTGACGCCGAAGCACTCCATCCATCAACCAATACAGCCATCGGAATATCCGGATCCACCGGCTCGCTTTGAGTATAATAATCCTCATTAGCTGATTTCAACTTTCCTTTTGTTGAAATGACCAATTTACCCTTAGGAACAAACAAATTAACAATATTAACTGCATCGCGCAATGAACCGCCCCCATTGCCACGAAGGTCAAGAATCAACGACTGCGCCCCTCTTTCCTTTAAATCGACTAAAGCGCGACGAACTTCCTGAGAAATATTTTCGGTAAAACTATTCAAAGCAATATAACCAATATGCTGATCCAACATATTATAATAAGGAATAGAAGGCATTTGTATATTTTCGCGTGTTATCTGGAAAACCAACGGTTCCTGATAACCGTAACGTTTTACAACCAGCTCAAAAGTTGATCCAGGTTCTCCACGAAGCAATTCACTTACTTTGTCAACCGGTAATCCTTTGACATCTTTACCGTCAATGGTCTGAATCACATCTCCTGCACGAACTCCTGCACGCTGAGCCGGGGTGTTTTCATAAGGCTCACTAATAGCCACCCGATCCTCTTTCTTTATATAACGAACCAAAGCACCTATTCCGGCATACTTTCCGGTCGTCATAGTTTTCAACTCTTCCATATTATCCTCAGAATAATAGACCGTATATGGATCTACCTGACGCAACATGGACTTAATTGCCCAACCGATTACGGTATCTGCATCCAATGTATCTACATAAAGCATATCCAACTTTTTATAGATATCACTGAATACCTCCAGATTCCGGTTAATTTCAAAATTATGATTGCCACTTTTCTGGGCACGGAATGGTCCTGCAACAAACAGAACCAAAGCCATCAATACAAAAATCTTTTTCATAACGCAAAATTAAGGATTTCAAAGTCCAAAATGCAAACAATCGTCACTTTTTAACCAAATTTCAAGCCCATAGTACCATATAAGACATGTAACAAACAGAAAAAACAAATATTTTAAAGAAAGCGGACGACATAACATTAAAAAAACACACAAACAATATATTTTTTTACTGAAAAGTTTTGCATATTAAAAATAAAGTTATACCTTTGCATCGCAATTGAGAGAAACAACAACATCTGCTTCAGTAGCTCAGTTGGTTAGAGCACCTGACTGTTAATCAGGGGGTCGTTGGTTCAAGCCCATCCTGAAGCGCTATAGAAATGTTTCTTGAATTGCTACTGCTTCAGTAGCTCAGTTGGTTAGAGCACCTGACTGTTAATCAGGGGGTCGTTGGTTCAAGCCCATCCTGAAGCGCATAAAAAAGGATGTATCATAATGATACATCCTTTTTTTGTTTTCTTCCACAAACACCTCCCGGACTATAAAAAAATAAGTGTACCCCATAAATGAGGTACACTATTCATATTAACATTAAACAAAATTCGATTATTCCTCTCCCTTAGAAGAATTTTCCTGACGAGGACGACGCTCACGACGCTCTGGACGCTCACGACGAGCCGGACGTTCTACATAATCAGCTGGTTTTTCTAAAAGAACACGGCGGGACAACTTAAATTTACCTGTCTTTGGATCTATTTCCATCAGTTTTACCTTGACTTTATCGCCTTCCTTCAGACCAGACTCTTCGACTGTTTCCAAACGTTTCCAATCTATCTCAGAAATATGCAATAAACCATCCTTACCCGGCATAAATTCTACAAAGGCTCCATAAGGCATCACACTACGAATTTCACCCTCATATACTTCGCCGACTTCAGGTATCGCTACAATGCTACGTATTTTTGCCATTGCAGCATCAATCACTTCCTTATTGGCACCACTAATCTGCACCTGACCTACTCCATCGATTTCCTCAATTGTAATCGTAGCTCCGGTTTCTTCCTGCATACCCTGAATGATCTTTCCGCCAGGACCAATCACAGCACCAATAAATTCCTTTGGAATCGTTATCTGTTCAATACGAGGAACATGAGGCTTTAATTCTGCACGCGGCTCAGCCATACATTCAGCCATACAATTCAAGATATGCTCACGTCCGGCCTTAGCCTGCATCAAAGCTTTCTCCAGAATTTCATAACTCAAGCCGTCGCATTTGATATCCATTTGGGTTGCAGTCAAACCATCAACTGTACCGGTTGTCTTGAAGTCCATATCACCCAAATGATCCTCATCACCCAAAATATCCGACAATACAGCATACTTATCTTCTCCCGGATTCTTAATCAATCCCATGGCGATACCACTTACCGGTTTCTTCATTGGAACACCAGCATCCATCAAAGCTAATGTACCAGCACAAACAGTCGCCATTGAAGAAGAGCCATTTGACTCAAGAATATCAGAAACCAAACGCACTGTATAAGGGAAATCCTCAGGAATCTGTCCCTTTAAACCACGCCATGCCAAGTGTCCATGACCGATTTCACGACGACCTACACCACGCTGCGCCTTAGCTTCTCCAGTTGAGAACGGTGGGAAATTATAATGCAACAAGAATTTCATCTTGCTTTGATCCAAGACATCATCAACAACCTTCTCATCCAACTTCGTACCTAAAGTACAAGTTGATAAAGACTGAGTTTCACCACGTGTAAAGATAGAAGATCCGTGAGGACCAGGCAACGGACTTACCTCACACCAAATCGGACGGATTTCTGTTGTTGCACGACCATCAAGACGTTTGCCTTCATCAAGCACACAACGACGCATCGCGTCACGCTCTACATCATGATAATAACGGTCGATCAAGGTATTCTTCTCGGCCAATTCATCCTCGGTCAGTTCACTGTGTGCTTCGGCATAAGCTAACTTAAAGTTTTCGCGTATCTCAAGGAAAGCATCTTCACGGGCATGTTTGTCGCGATTACCTTCACGGGCAATGGCATACGCCTGATCATAACAAGCCTTCTTACATTCTTCACGAAGTTCCTCGTCGTTAACTTCATGACAATATTCGCGTTTTACGTCTTTACCTAATTCTTTAGACAGTTCCTTCTGCAAACGGCACATTGGTTTGATAGCTTCATGTGCCACTTTCAATGCCTGAAGCAAGTCGAGTTCAGAAACTTCCTTCATCTCGCCTTCCACCATCATAATGTTCTCTTCAGTTGCACCCACCATGATATCCATATCAGCCTGTTCAAGCTGAGCAAATGTAGGATCCACAACATATTCTCCGTTTATACGCGCAACACGCACTTCTGAAATCGGACCTTCAAACGGTATATCAGATACGGCTAAAGCAGCAGAAGCTGCAAAACCGGCCAAAGCATCCGGCATATCTACACCATCTGCAGAATACAGAATAACATTCACATAAACTTCAGCATGATAGTTGCTCGGGAACAAAGGACGCAAAGCACGGTCTACCAGGCGACAAGTAAGGATCTCATAATCCGAAGCCTTTCCTTCTCGCTTGGTGAAGCCTCCCGGGAAACGGCCAGCGGCCGAAAATTTCTCTCTGTACTCTACCTGCAAAGGCATAAAATCTGTTCCGGGAACGGCATCTTTTGCGGCGCAAACAGTGGCCAAGAGCATTGTGTTACCCATGGTCAGCATAACAGCTCCATCGGCTTGTTTGGCCAATTTCCCGGTCTCGATGCTGATGGTTCTTCCATCAGGCAATTCGACTGTCTTCTTAATTACGTTCATCTAAATATAAAAATAATATGATTTCCTGAATTTTCATTCTTCAAAATTCCGAGCAAAGTTAAACATTTTAATCAATTAAAGAAGTGTAAATCAGCCAAAAAATCAAAATCGGGTGTTTTTTTTATAAAAAATATCCGATGTACTCCTGAAAAACAGCTAAAAAGGGTATCTTTGCATCTCAGAAAAACAAATTAAGGAATGAAAAAAAATTATTTTGGACTATTTATCTTGTTATTATTCATAATGGCCTGTCAAAAGAAAGGTCCCCAATTTGAAGTATCAGGAACCATAACTGAGGCCGAAGGAAAAACACTTTATTTCGAAGCAATGACCCTAAACGGGGTAGTCATCAATGATTCAGTAAAACTGGATAATGACGGCAATTTCTGTTTTCATGGAAATAAACCTTTAAATCCAGAATTCTATCGGTTACGTATCGGACAACAAGGAATCAACATTTGCATCGATTCAACAGAAACAATTGGAATCCAAACATCTTTAAACAAAATGGCAACAGACTATCAAGTAACCGGATCCGCCAATTGTGAAAAGCTAAAAGAAATCAGCCGACAACATATTGCTTTACAGAACGGCATTCGGGCAATTGCAACAGATAAAACAAAAACAGCTGGCGAACAAATGCAACAGATGAATTCTTTGGTTGAAGGATTTAAAGAAAAAGCCACAAAAGAATTTATTTACAGCGATCCAGGCTCACCTGCTGCCTATTACACATTATTCCTGACTCTAGGTAATAATCTGATATATAATCCCGTAAACAATCCGAAAGATATTCGTTTGTTTACAGCGGTAGCCAACACATGGAACATGAATTATCCCAATTGCCCTCGTACGGAAAACCTCAAAAACATTGCATTACAAGGATTACGCAATACCCGTAAACCTCAAAACGTAACAATTGAAATTGAAGAAGGAAAAATTCATGAGGTAGGAATTATTGAAGTCAATCTAAAAGACTTACAAGGCAAGGAACGCCGCCTGTCTGATCTAAAAGGTAAAGTTGTGCTGCTTGATTTTACAGCTTATTCAGCTCCATATTCACAACAAAGGATTATGGAGATGAGATCGCTTTATAAAAAATATGCTCCAATGGGATTTGAAATCTATCAAGTGTCATTAGATCCGAATGAACATTATTGGAAAACAGCCTGCGACAATTTGCCATGGATCTGTGTACACGATCCCAATGGCCCTGCATCAACATTTGCACGGGTATACAACGTCGGACAATTGCCCAGCTATTTCCTGATTGACCGTAATTGTGATTTGGTAGCTCGTGAAACAGATATCCCAGACTTAGCTGCTGCTATAGAAAAACTGCTTTAATCAAAAAGAAACAAATACAATTTCAGGCAAAATTTCAGGCAAAATAAAAGAGACCAAGAAAAAAACAGAAAAAATTTGTTTTTTAAAATATAAACTGTACCTTTGCAACAAAGACACACAGAAAAGGGTTCCGGCATAACCTGCCGGAATTCTTTTGTTTTTTAGCGTTATATCCAAAAGTTAATCATTTTAAAAACAGAAAAATATGGCTTATATGTCACAAGAAGGCTACGACAAATTGGTAGCCCAACTTAGAGAAATGGAGACCGTTCAGCGCCCGGCTGCTTCGGCTGCCATTGCAGAGGCTCGCGATAAAGGCGACCTGAGTGAGAACGCGGAGTATGATGCCGCAAAAGAGCATCAGGCTATGCTGGAAACCAAGATCAGCCAACTCAAAGCAATTATCGGTGATGCAAAAATCATTGATACATCCAAGCTAGATACTAGCACAGTACAGATTCTCTCTAAAGTTGAGATGAGAAACGTCAAGAACAACATGAAAATGACTTACACAATTGTTCCAGAGACAGAAGCAAACCTGAGAGAAGGCAAAATCTCCGTACAAACTCCGATAGCCCAGGGACTATTAGGTAAAAAAGTAGGTGAAATTGCTGAGATCAAAATACCACAAGGACTCATAAATTTGGAAATCCTGAGTATTTCTTACGATTAATCAGTAAAAAACATCAGTACATTATGGCAACTATTTTCACAAAAATAGCCAACGGGGAAATTCCGAGCTATAAATGTGCCGAGAACGAACAGTTTTACGCTTTTCTCGACATCAATCCATTAGTTAAAGGGCACACACTGGTTATTCCGAAACGGGAAGTAGACTACATATTCGACCTGACTGACGAGGAAATTGCAGCCATGCAGGTTTTTGCCAAGCATGTAGCCATTGCCATCAAGAAAGCGTTCCCTTGTATCAAGGTTGGTCAGGCTGTATTAGGTCTGGAAGTGCCACACGCACATATCCATCTGATTCCGATGCAGAGTGAAAAAGATATGCTATTCAGTAATCCGAAATGTACGTTTACTCCGGAAGAGTTTCAGGCTATAGCCGATGCTATCCGCAAAAACTTTGAAGACGAATAAATCGTTTCGTTATCATAACTGCAAATAAATGGCTCTACCATTCCTGTACTCAGGTTTGATAGAGCCATAATTATACAATTCCATCGGTCAACTAGAAAACATATAGAAATGGTCAGACTGTTTTCACAGAATTTATATATACTCCTTAATAAAACGCACAGTTAAATGCTTTGCTTTCGCAACCGACATCCATTTATTGTAAAGAGAATGCTATCGGTAAAGAGTATTTCACGGCAATGTTCTGCCCGTCACGCTGCGCAGGTTCCCAATCGGGCATGGAACGGATTGCGCGCAACGCTTCTGCATCAAGCAGCGGATCAACAGAACGGGCAACTTCCGCATCGGTAATTTTCCCGTCTTTTGTCACGACGAACTGAACAATCACCTTTCCTTTTATCCCCTTTTCAACAGCCTCAGCCGGATACTTGACGTTTTCACTGAGCCATTTCATACAGGCAACATCACCTCCTGGAAAAGAAGGATCCACATAAGAAGCTACAGAATCATCGGGCTGTTCCTTAACAGTCATCTCATGGGTTTCTACCGATTGGGACTCCTCAACAGTCGGCTTCTTTCCATCAACACAAGCAAACAAAGCCAACACGAATCCGCCAAGCGGCAGGACATACAGACTCTTAGCCTGCGTCCAGAATTTTGATTTACGTTTCATCATCATCGTAATACGTTTTTTGAGTGAATAATTATTGAAGCTGTGGACCATATTGTAGAGCTTTGGTCCGACAGATTTTCTGATTAGTAACAACTGATAAGCGCGTGCATCAAAGCCGGAAGCAAGCACATAACGATCTGCCTCATACTCATGCACCAGCCGTAAATCCTTTTTCAGCCACCAGGCTGCCGGATTGAACCATTGAAAACAAAGGAACAGCTCAACCAATAATAAATCAAAGGAATGCCCCAATGCCGCATGTGCTCTTTCGTGAGCCAGGATGCAATCGGTCAGTGGCCCGTCATCTGCCGAGGAAAGCACAACACGCCCCAACCAGCTGAACGGTCCCATCCGGTCCGGACATCGATAATATACTTGTCCGTCAGCAGTCTGTTCCTGACGACATCGCTTCAGCAACCGGTGTAAATAAACAAAAACCAATAAATTTTTCAATAGCAACAAGATGATACCCGCTAAATAGACGCCAAAAATCACCGCCCACGCAGCAATTCCCTGGTGCTCCAACAAACCGGCAGTTCTCTGGTCAACAACTAGTTCTTGCAGTGAGAAAGTCAACTCGGTTACTGGCATTGCTCCATCCTGACCAGCAAACGAAAACCATCCCGACACATCAAGCAACGGAAGCAATAAAGACAAAACGAGCGACATTAACAATATCATCCGGTTCAAACGATGAAAAGTCTCTCCCCGTAGAAACAACCGATAGAACAGTTCATAAAACAAAATACAAACAGACGATTTGATCAGATAAGCAAAAAATGTTTCCATAAATCAGATTTTAGAGCGTGAGAAATATAACGCATGAAACTCATCGGATCGCTACGATTTTTAACAACAAATCTGATGCTGTCAGAAAATCTATTCGTACCTTTGTCCCATGCATCATCGTAATGCGTTTTTATTGATATCAGATGCATTCGCTGCCGGCAAAGAGTAGAGCCTTGGGCCGGCAGTTTTTAGATTGATGATTTTCCTTTTTTCACTTGACGAATCAAATCCTTCAATTCATCAATTGAAATTTCTTCTTCCTCAACCAAAGTAGAAACAGCACCGAGCACGGATTTATTGAAATACTTATCAATTACAGCACGAAGCGTCCCTTTCTTGAAATCATCCTCTGAAATCAACGGATAATACTCATAGGTGTTCCCATATGTTTTATGTGCCAGAAAACCTTTCTCTTCCAATCCACGGACAATCGTTGACAAGGTATTGAAATGTGGTCTGGGTTCTGAATAAAACGGAAGCAATTGCTTCACAAACATGGGACCTTCTTTCCAAAAGAAACCCATAATTTCTTCTTCTTTAGCGGTCAGTCTTTTCATAATATTCGAATTGTTTTTGGCAAATAACGAAAAATTATAGTTCAAAAACTAATTCTACAAGTTAATTAATACTAAACACCTGCAATTTTATTTGAACACTTCAAATATCATATAGACATAGCGGCAGCCAGGAATATTAATCCTGGCTGCCGCTATGTCTAAAACTCTTCTAAGAATTTTATTTGGAACGCTTTACAGTATACACAATATTACCTTCTTTATCAATCAAATGCAGCGCTAACTCCTGTTTATCTGCAGTAATCAATGAATACCCTGTCACATCGCTGCAGAATTGAGTACCTTCTATTTTCTGAACCGGACGACTCAAAGAGCCTGAAGTATTAACAATATAATCATACGACGTTCCCTTCTGACGAATATGTTGAAAATTATGGATATGTCCACAAAGGTAAAAATCTACATTATTATGTTTTTTCAAAATTGGATCTAACCGTTTCTGCAGATCAGTCCGTTCCGATTCACTTTTTTCCGTGTCTGCATAGATCGGATGATGCCCCACAACCAATACCCAATCTTCTTTTGCCACACTCAATACAGAATCAATCCACTGAAGCTGACGATTATCATCCTGTAAACCAGCTTCCGGATAATCTTCCTTATCTTTCCGATATTTAGTAATCAGTGGCGCAGTATCAATCATCACCAAACGTACCGTTACATCATCGCTTTCCAACACTTTCGTATAATATAATGACGGAACATTCCAACGTGCACTTACACGACTGTAATCCAATACGGCCTGCGTGTTGCCACGATATTCATGATTACCCAAAATAGCATACCAGGGAAGCATCAGTTCAGGATGACTATAAATCAATTCATAGTTTGTCATCCATAAAGGATCAGATATGCTACGAACCCCCTCAAAATGATGTACATCCCCTGCTGCTACAACACATTCTATATCTATATTCTCTGCCATTTTACCCATCATTTCTGCTATGGGTTTCTGATCATAATAACCATTCCGACCCAAATCGTTAGCTAAATAGAAGTTCAAAGGCTTCTCCACAGCCTTCCAAGCCGCTGTATTTTGTGCAAAAACATTTAAACCAGTCAAAACCAGTACACTAAAAAATATATTCCGTATCATTTTCATAAGTTTTATCGAATAAATTCGTTTTTCCTAATTTTCTGATAAAAAATATTCCATCACGATATCACAATCGGATGGAATATTTTCATAACAAAGTGATATTCAATGTTTATTATTTTGTTCCGTAAGCACCGAAGTATGGCTTTACTGCTGGTGAACAATAAGTATTTCCATTAACTGTCAAACCACTCGTCTGGAAATATGGCTGCGCAAAAGCTTCACTTCCACTGTAGGCACCGGCAAGAATTGTAGTGGTATGGAAATCCCAAGCAGCATCGTAAACGACATTACTCATCTTGGCCGTATTGATATCATAGCTGACAAAAGAAGGATTTGGCATATTTTCCTCTGTTGCTATAATACTATGTACATCTACACCCGGAACCTGAACTCCATCATTTGTCGTATATACTTCTGTATGGTAATTCTTATGATCGTAATTATAACCTTCCCAAGCGTATGCAATACCAGAACCTGCTTCCCATTCGCCTTCGTCGTTCATTTCACCACCCCAAATAACATCGCTTTCCTGTGAACCGGAAATATAGCAGTTATAATCGATTACAGATTTCGTATCATAACCTTCTTCTATATTGTTCGGATCCTTCCAGCTTGGCGTTTGAGCACGATACTTACAGTTGACCATCATATTATTGAACACATCGGCCAACACATTCTTTTCAGCATAAATACATCCGCCTTTCTCTCCGTCACGACGCCATCCGGCATTAAAAATCGTATTATTGTATGCCTTTACCTTACCTTGAGCACGGGTTACATCATCCTGACCATCACTGGAAAGCTTCAAACCATTAGTGTTCGGAGCATACATGATATTTCCAGCAACATCGACTTTACAGCCCGCTTTAACATTAACCGCTTCTGCTCCATCGTAACCGTTTCCAGCGAAAATGTTATTAGCTATAATTGCATTACCGCCCATCATATAAATTCCATCAGACCATCCGTAACGAATAATACTGTTCGTAATCACATAATTACCTTCCGGATTGTTGGTTGTAATCTGTGGATAAGCATCATCGCCCGCCTCATAAATACCTGCAGAAGCAGCCGGAGAACCCTCAATTACCTGGCCTCCTGTATATTCAATAGTCGTATAATTAATCAACATCTCTTTACAAGAAGGATAAGCGACAATACCACCCCATTGGTGAGCTTCTTGGAAAATATTCTCAGCCAAACGCTGATCTTCAGGAACAGACATCAAGATAGGATTTTCGGCTGTACCGTTACAATAAAGATTTCCTTTGACCACAAACTCAATCGCTACATGATTGGCACCTACACCTTCTGTCGAGAAAATCACTTGTACACCATCTTCTATAGTCAGACTTTTACCTTCTGGCACTGTGATATGACCGGACACATTGATTCGGCTATTCCGCTTCCAAATTCCCGAAACTTCACCCGATACCGTTTGAACTCCGGTACTGTCGTTACCAATTCCTCCCCCTTGTTCAGTTCCATCTGTATTCGGTTCCTCACTACAAGAAACTGTTGCTGTTCCGACCATAGCCAACAGAGCCATAAAGGTCAAATAATGCTTCATTTTCATAACTTGATAATTTTAATAAATTTCTTGAATATGCTTTTTAAAGTTTATATCTTAATCCAATCATAAAAGTTTGTCCGCTTCTGGATTCACGTTCCACAACATTACCATTTTCTCTACGTGAATCAACATTAACCGTGTGCGGACCATTCTGAATATAACGCAATATGGGAGTATTCAACAAATTAGATGCCTTTGCAAACAAGGTCAGACCAAATTTAAAACTCTTTTCCAAAGAAGCATCTAGCTGGAAGTAACCGGCTTCCCAGATATCATCATTATACCAGCTTGAAATATCAGCCAGACGTTTTCCGGTGTAACTGCCTAAGATTTGACCTTCCCATCCATGTTTCGGACTCCGAAACAGTAGTGACAAATTAGCGACATGAGCAGCCTGACCGTAAAGAGGACGAGTCTGTTCGATCATTTCCACATTATTTCCATTCATCTGCCGTTTGGTTGTTGTAATAGCAGAATGCGTATAAGTATAATTGGCCTTAACTCCAAACCAGTTGAAATATTTCATAATATCAACCTCTACACCAAAATTTCGGGCTGTTCCGAAATTCATCGGCTTATACTTCAAATCCTGACCTTCTGTTATCAGACCGTATTCAATCGGATCCTGAATATTCTTATAAAACAAACCGACCATAAACTGTTCGCTTGTACCTGGGAAGAATTCATAACGCAAGTCCAGGTTATCGGCTACGGTGTGTTTCAAATCCGGATTACCTTCTTCTTTATAATCATCACCAATAATACTGTATGGAGCTATTTCAAAAAAGCTTGGACGGTTAATAGCCCGGGCATAAGAAAAACGCAAATTAGCATTCTTGTGTACCCCGTATTTCAAATGCAAACTGGGTAAAATATCCCAATATTTCTGATTTCCTTCCGGATCCACGCTTTCTTCAGGAAAAAGCAACTGATAACCTTGGTCTGTATGTTCAGCACGTACACCACCATTGATTTCCCAGTCATTCAAGGTATATTTAACCATTGCATATGCTGCTCCGATTTTTTCAGATGCATCATAATTCAATGCTCCTCCAATATTTCCATAAGAACGGCGCGGATAAAACTCTATATCATCAAAATTCTCCCAATCACTGCCAGTATCTGAATTAAACGTATAATAATTACAGAAACTCGTACGAGCTTTGTCGCGATACAAACCTCCTGTTTTCAGATCAAGCGTTCCTTGATCCAGCTTCAGTTTATAGGCCAGATTCAATCGTCCTTCCAGGTCACGGTCGGAATTATGTTCCCAACGGCGCTCAGCACAGTCGGAACTCATAATACGTCCGCCCATAAATTCCATTTTCACCCGATCGGGTGTTTCATTATAGGCTCTTGAACCGTTGAATCCCCAGTCTAAAACTAGATTTCCGTCTTTGAGAAACTGATGTTCGCCTTTTAGGGTTGAATTAAAGATATACTGATGATTCCACTCCAGACGTACAGAACGGTTCACATCATCAAAACCATCACGTACTTCTGCCTCACGCATATCCATAAATCCATTATACCAGGTAATCTGGTTCCACTTATTAATTTTATAATCCAGTTTCAGGTGACTACCCAGTCGGCTTTGCTGTACGGAATAATCACGATGAATCACTCCATTACGTACCGACTCTCCCGGTTTATATTCAATATCGCTTTCCTTACCCCGATAGGTATTGTTGTAGCTGGCAGCCAACATAACGCCCAACTTATCATCAAAAAACCGGTCACCATAAGATAAACCGGCCGTTAAGTCTGGCATCGGTTTCTTCTCTGTCATCCGAAGAGAAGCCGAATTAAAATCATCTGCTGTCACCGGACTTCCTGTCTGCGTCGTTCCCCAACGTTCATCTGGCGACTGACGGACTATTTTATTCCATGCAAACGTTTTAAAATCACGATCAAAATACATGGCATTATAACCCGTTGATATATTCGCCGTAAACTGACGTTCAGATGGAGCATCTTTCATAACCAAGTTGACCGCACCACCAATACCGTCACCTTCCATATCGGCTGTTAACGATTTAGTCACTTCCAGCCGATCAAGCAATTCACTGGGAAACATATCCAATGGAACGAAACGATTCTTATTATCCGGACTGGCAATTTTCATTCCGTTAACTAAGGTATAATTATATCGTTTATCCATACCACGTAAAATTGCATACTGTCCCTCACCACTGGAGTTACGTTCAATCGTAACACCACTCATACGCTGAATAACATTAGCAACCGTAATATCCGGACTCAATTCTATAGCACGTGCACTCAATACATTAACGACGTTCAAGGCATTCTTCTCAATCAGTCGTGCCCCAGCTTCCGTACGTCCCGGATTTGAAGCTGTCACAGTCACGTCATTCAATTCAAAAACTTTGCAGACTAAAGGAATCTCAACCATTTCATCATCAGTATCCACGGTTATTTCAAATGGCTGATAACCGATATAAGAGCAAACCAACGTACACGGTTTACCAATCTTCAGATTAAAACTTCCGTCCAAACCACTAATTACAGCCTGTGTAGGATCTTCTTTTACTGAAATCTTGGCGCCAATAATCTCTTCGCCTGTCTGTGCATCCTTAATCTTACCTTTAATTACATTTCCGCTCACCGGTATCGCCATACAACCAATGATCAACGGAAGCCATACCTTTTTCATATCCCTGTTCTAATTTGTACTGCAAAGGTACATTGACCGTATTACGTAACTGTGACAGTATGATGAAAATCTGATTTTAAATGTTAAAACAGAATTTTTCCAAAAGAAATACAAAAGGTTTCATCTTTTGTTATTCTGTTTGTTACATTTACTGAAATAATATATCTTTAGATCACATAAACTTAGATTGTTATTATGAAGAGCCTGCTTTATTTCAATATAATCCTATTAACGTTTACCTGCATACTTTCCGCTTGTCAGGAATCATCCAAATACAGACCCGAGTTGAATACACAAGAGGCAAAAACACAGTTGGAACAAGCTGCTCGCCATGAAGCACAAAACAATCCTCGGGAAGCATTCATCTGTTATTGGAACGCCATCGAAAAGCTTCAGGATACACAAACTCCAGACACCTTAACCCTGACAGCCGAAACCTATTGCCGTCTGGGAAATCTTATGATTCGTTACGGTTTACTGGAAAAAGCCGTAGCATGTCACCGAAAAAGTTTTCACATGGCTGATTCAGCCGGATGCATCCAATTACGTTCTAAAGCAGCATTGGCCTTGTCCGACGACTATCAACACATGAATCAGCCCGACACGGCTGCTTATTTCCGAACATTTGGAAGCCAAACCCCAGCTCCACAAATTCCAACCAATAAAAGAACTGTAACAACCGATGTTGCAACACGTGAAAAACTTTCCGGTTGGATCGACCGTTATCTGGAATGTCGTGCCGAACAGTCAGAAGCGGCAAGAGGGCGTCGGGAAGCCCGACGCCATGCCGGCATGGCATCTGCCAGCGGATTGGTGATCATCTGTCTGCTTGCTGCCTACGGAAAGAAACGGAGAAACGAGCAACGACTCTATCATCTGCTACAATGTGAACAGACGCATACAGCCGTATTACAGGCAGAACAGACACGTCAGGAAACGACTCGAAAAAAACTCAACGACAGGGAGAAACGACTCGACCGACTACAAGCAGAACTCATGTCGGATACTCATGTCCGGGCACTCAACATATTGGAACGAATCAAAAATCACCCCAGTTACCAACCCGTCCAATCAAACCAAGAATGGGATGCACTGAAGTTATTGGCAACCCGGCTCCATCCGGTTGAAATGCAAGCCGCCGAAACAGCCCGGAATCTGACGCCGCGCGACCGTGAAATTCATTGTCTGGATCTACTGGGATTTACTTCCGGACAAATGGCTATATTCTATGGTATTTCGTCCGGATCGATAACAAAAGCTAAATCACGCATCCGTGAAAAAATGAAGGTGTCAATCGGGAACGACCGGCAAATGTCCGCGTCCGACCACCTATCAACATAGATAAACAAATAATTATCAAACAATTACACAAAGTCAAATGTCCGCATCCATTCGTTGACAGCAATTATCTGATCCGTTAACTTTGCCGGCGAAAACATAAAAATCAAATCCAGCCATGCAAAGTTATCACATCTACAACCGCCTTACGGGTTTCGGTGTATTCCTGACTGCGACCATTGTTTATACACTGACCCTCGAACCTTCATCCAGTTTTTGGGATTGCCCCGAGTTCATCACCTCAGCCGCTCGCCTCGAAGTAGGTCATCCGCCCGGTGCTCCCCTGTTTATGCTTTTGGGTAATCTGTTCTCCCATCTGGCTTCCGATCCTTCCAAAATCGCCTGGTGGATCAATTGGATGAACGCGCTTTTCAGTGCGGCATGCGTGACTTTCCTTTTTTGGACCATCACGGCTTTACTCCGAAAACTCCTGACTCCACGTCAGTATGAAGACCGGATACAAACAGCGACCATACTGACAGGCGGACTGATCGGTGCGTTGATTTATCTGTTCAGCGATACCTTCTGGTACTCAGCCGTCGAAGGCGAGGTTTATTCCTGTTCTTCATTTTTTACCGCCTTGACCTTTTGGTCGGTTCTGAAATGGGAAACATACGCTCCCGCCCCGTCAGCCGACCGTTGGCTGATCTTTATCGCCCTACTCATCGGACTTTCAATAGGAGTCCATTTATTAAATCTGCTCTGTATTCCAGCCATTGGCCTGGTTATTTATTATCGTCTGTCCTCCCGACCAAATGGCAAAGGAGTATCAGGTGTCCTGATACTTTCCGCTCTGATTGTAGCCCTCGTCCTGTTTGGTCTGTTGCCCGGCATGATGCGACTTGCCGGGAAATTCGAACTGATGGCGGTTAACGGACTAGGACTACCCTATCACACCGGCACGTGTCTGCATTTCCTATTACTACTTATGCTACTTACTTTGTGCATCATCCTTTCCGCAAGAAGCCGACACCGTCTGCCAGCAGCCGCGGCCGCTCTGTCCGGACTGTTACTCACTGGGATGACCTTGCGCGAATCCGCAGCAACAAGCTGGACAATCACACTGACCGCATCTGTCCTCCTCGGCTACCTGCTCCATCGGGGATGGCATCGGGCTCCTGCAACCACTTGGCGCATCCTGCACACATCGGCCTGTGCCCTTCTGATGCTGGTAATCGGTTACAGCACCTATGCCGTAATTCTGATCCGAGCGTCAGACAATCCGCCCATGAACCAGCAGGCACCCGACAATCCGTTCGCGCTGCAAAGTTATCTGGGACGAGAGCAATATGGCGAAAAGCCACTGCTCTACGGACAAACTTACATCAGTCCGCTGGCTCTGAAACAGGAAGGAAATACGCTGCGTTATGAAACCAAAGAAGGAGCCCCCATTTACCGTCGGGCGCAACCGGCCGACGGCCATTCACGTCCCCACTACGTGGAGATCGGAAGAAAAACCGACTACGTCTACGAACCGGAAACTTGCGTCTGGTTTCCACGTATGCACGATGCCCGATATGCTGCCGAATACCGCTGGTGGGCCGGCGAACCTACTGGGCGAACCATCAGCCGATATGACCCGCAGACGGGTAGCCGGCAAAACGTCACGATCCCATCCGCCGGCCAACATCTGCGCTTTCTGTTGCGCTATCAGATCGGATTCATGTACGTACGCTATTTTCTTTGGAATTTCGTGGGGCGACAAAACGACCAGCAAGGGCATGGCGACAGTCTGAAAGGCAATTGGCTGAGTGGCATCGGCCCGATAGACCGTCTGGCCGGACACGACCCCGACAGCGGAGCCGGAACAAAAGGCAGGAACGTCTACTACGCATTTCCCCTGCTGCTTGGACTTATCGGCCTTTACTGGCAAAGACGTCAGGGAGCCAGGGGCCGGCGTCAGAGCCACATCGTAGGACTTTTGTTCTTCATGACCGGACTGGCCATCGTACTCTATCTGAACGACACTCCACGCCAGCCACGCGAACGCGATTATGTCTTCGCCGGTTCGTTCTATGCCTTTGCCATTTGGACCGGTATGGGTGCCGTGGCACTCATACGTCTGCTGAGCCGCTATCTGCAAGGCCCGAAAGCATGGCTGGCCGGCAGTCTCGTGACACTGGCTGTGCCCCTGCAGATGGCCGGCCAGAACTGGGACGACCACGACCGGAGCGGACGCACGCTCTGTCGCGACATGGGTGCCAATTTCCGAAACTCCCTGCAACGGGAGGGCCATCCGGTATTGTTCGTCATGGGCGATAACGACACCTTCCCCGTCTGGTATGGCGGTGAGGTAGAAGGCATACGACCCGACGTCAGAGCCTGCAACCTAATGTATCTGAGCGGAGGAGTCTACGCCGCACAAATGCGCCTTCCGGTTCGCGAAGCGCCTCCCTTGCCGTTCACACTGCCTGAGCAGTTCTGTCAGGACGGCATTCTGGATTTCGTCCGCGTCAATCCGTCGATTCTGGTACCCGATGCAGACGGACAACCCCGGGAGGTCAGTCTGAAAACACAAATTGAAGCGATCTATCGGCAAAACCCCGAAAAGAAACCGTTCGGCGAAGATCCGTTCGAGTGGAAGAACATCGTACGCTACTGGCTGACGTCCGACGATCCGGCCATGCGTTGTATCCCAACCGATGAGATTCACATTCCGGTAGACCGAGAAACCGTGGCCCGCTCAGGCATACCGGTGCCGCCCGGCACAACAGTACCCGATACGATGGTCATACGGTTGAAAGACCGGAGCCATCTGATTCGCACCGGCCTGCTGCTGATCGACCTGATTGCCGGATCGCAGTGGGAACGGCCGCTCTACGTGACCATCACCAGCGGATTGAACGAATATATCGATCTGTCCGAACATCTGATTCAGGAAGGACTGGCCTATCGCATTGTTCCTTACGAAGTAAAGCCAACCGACCTCGGTATGGATTTGGACCGCACATACGATTGTGTTATGAACCGTTTCGAATACGGTGGATTAGACAATCCGGATATTTATCTCGACGAGACAAATCGGAATATGGGCGCGTTACTCCAAAATCTCCAAATCGTTCTGGCAATGGAACTCTACCGCGACGGACAAACCGAACGTGCCCGGAAGGTTTTGGAAAAAAGCCAAGAAACTATCCGCTGCCGCGAACTCAACAACGACGACCGACACGCGCAAGCACAGATTGCACACCTCTACCGCCTGATCGAACAACAGGAAAACGGTAAAAAAGAAAAAGAACAGAATAAAAGAAAGGAAACAAAGATATGAAAGAAACAGATAAAAAAGACCGGAAACAGTCGGTCTCTCCGCTGGCCCGAACCAACTATCTACTGATTGTCATCGGCTATCTCACGGTGCTGACCGGATTTCTGCTTCTGACCGGCCCGGGCACAACCAGTACACATTTCGAACCCGATCTGTTCAGTGTGCGGCGCACCGCCGTAGCTCCGGCCGTTACCCTTGCCGGATTTTTCCTGATCGGATTCGGTGTGCTTTATCCCGTCAGGCCTTCGGAAAACGAATCCGGAACCGGGTCCACCCGTCAGCATCAGTCTTGAGTGAAAACGTGCAACCCTGACGAGTCAGCACCTCACGCACCAGCAAGAGTCCGATGCCCTGCCCCTCGGGCTTTGTTGTGAAAAAGGGCGTGAAGAGCCGCGGTTCGTCCTCGGGGCGGATACCCGGACCATTGTCAGCCACTTCGAGCCGGCCACCGCCTCCATCAGTGGGCACAACATGTACCGCAACGAGTCCGCCGCCTGTAGCCGCACTTTCAGCCGCATTCTTCACAATGTTAAGCAAGGCCTGTTCAAAGAGTACTGCGTCAAGCTGTACCACAGGGTCCGCCCCGTTTACGAAAGGACCTTGCAACACCACACCGCGGTCGCGGCAAATGTGCTCGAGCAGCACCCGGCAGGCAGTTACACGCCGCCCCAATGCCTCGGGCCTAAGCTGCGGTTCGGGGATACGCACCAGCTCGGCCAGACGACCGATAAAACGATTCATCGCCGTACAACGCTCGCTGCACACTTCAACAACAGAACCTATCTCGCCGCCCTCATCGTAAGGTGCGATCAATCCGCCCAGACAGTCAAGCGCCGACGTAAGCCCACCTACACTATTGTTCACCTCGTGGGCAATCATGCGGATGGCCTTTTCATAGGTCTTGCGCTCGGCCTTCCAGATTTCGGAAGTGAGGCGTTCCACGAGCAGGAAAGGATGCGACAAGCCACGATCGACAAACGAAAGCGACGAACAGCGGTAGATCATGGCATCGTTCAGACGCACCGTAACTACTTCTCCCGGAGCCAGAGCAGACAGTCGCACAGCCAAAGGCGAATCGAGCTCTGACAAGCGGCACCCTTCGACGGGCGCATCGATCGGCAAACCCAGGAAATTACGAGCTGCAGCATTGACCGACGTCAGCCGACGGTCGAAATCGAGCAATACGACGCCCATGGGCGAAGCGCTGACGAGCAGGTCGAGAAAATGATTCTGCTCGCGCACCCGCAGGCGCTCATTCTTCAGCTGGTCCATCAGCCGGTTGAAAAGCTGCACAATGCGGTCGGCTTCACGCTGCCCTACCGGTGCCAGCCGGCTACTGAAATCCTGTTCGCGCAACAGGTCCATGGCGTTACCGATCGTGTCGAGCGGCTTCACCGTGCGACGATAAAAATAGTGCAGAAAAAACAAACAGCAGACAATCAGCGCCTCGGCCGCATAAAAAAGACGGTCGGAAACGGAAATCAACGTAGTCAGCAGCAAACCGACAGCCACCAAAAGTACGGCCCACAAAGCAAACAACCACTTGACCCTCATCGACCGTACGCCTACCGATAAGCCGGAACGGCACGCCTTCTTCAAAAAAGGAACAGACTTCATCAGATTTACAAATTTCTCAGAATATATCCATCATCACTCTACCCTAAACCATCAACCCTCATCCGTATACGAAATCCCATACTTGTCCAGCCGACGATAAAGAGCCCCACGACTAATACCCAATGCTGCGGCTGCCTGCGACAGATTACGTCCCGAACGTTCGAGCGCCTGCAGAATAGCCTGCCGTTCTATTTCGTCGAGCGTCATCCCTGTCGGCACTGCCGGAGCAGAACTATCAGCTACCGGTTCCGCCGGAACATATTGCGCCCGGAAATCATCGGCCGAAAGTTCATCCTTGCGACAGACGAGCAACGTACGTTCTACGAGATTTTTCAGTTCACGGATATTGCCCGGATAAGGCAACGACATCAGGAAACGTCCCGCATCTGCCCGCAGCTCTACCTGTGGCAATCCGTACTGACGGCACTGGCGTTCCAGAAAGTAGGCCGCCAGCAGCGGGATGTCCTCGCGGCGTTCACGCAGAGCGGGCAGACGCACGGTGATGAGATTGATGCGATAGAAAAGGTCCTCACGAAAGGTATGCTCGCGGATCATTTGCTGCAGGTCGGCATTCGTAGCGCTCACCACGCGCACGTCGGCCTTACGTGGCCGACTGTCGCCCAACGGTTCGTAGGTCTGGTCCTGAAGCACACGCAGGAGCTTCACCTGACAGGCAGGATCGAGCTCGCCGATTTCGTCAAGAAAAATCGTACCGCCCTCGGCCAGTTCGAAACGCCCGGCACGATCAGCTACGGCATCTGTGAATGCTCCCTTCCGGTGACCGAACATTTCGCTTTCAAACAAACTCTGCGACACGCCGCCCAGATTCACCTTGACAAGCGGCCGAGCCGCGCGCCGGCTATTGCGATGGATGGTCTCGGCCACAAGTTCCTTACCCGTACCGTTCTCGCCCATAATCAGTACGGGAGCGTTCGTGGGAGCTATGCGCCGGACTACGTCGAGCATCTCCACAATGGCCGGACTGCGGCCCACGATCAGGCTGCGGTCGAACCCGTCGGACGCCTCGCCCGCATCATCGGTACCGGCGTCGGATCGAAGGGCGTCGGCCGAAAGCTGTAAGGCCGTCTCGACGCGCTGCAGCAGCACCGCATTATTCCAGGGTTTGGTCAGAAAGTCGAAGGCTCCGGCCTGCATACCGGCCACGGCCAGCCCGATGCTCCCCCATGCCGTCATCAGGATAACAGGGGTCTGGGGGCGGAACAGGCGGATCTGGCGCAGAAGCGTCAGTCCATCGGCTCCGTCAGTCTGACGGCCGAAATTCATATCCATCAGGATTAGTTGCGGCGTCTGTTCCCGCACGACGGCCACAGCCTCGGCCGGACCGCCCACGGCCATCACCTCGTGCCCCCCATGACGCAGCAGGAGCGCCAGCGAGGTACGGATGGCCCGATCATCATCTACAATCAATATCATATCGGCAAAGTTAGTCTTTTTTTTCGTCCGTTCAGCGCACGAGTGCCTCAAAATCGGCGTCGATGTCCGTATCGGCTGCAAAATCCCAGAGCGTCAGGCTGCGAATCTGATAATAGTAATACCAGTAGGAGAAGAGTTCGTTAATGTATTTGCGGCGCGCCTCGTCCTTGCTGGTCTGGGCGTCGTTCAGGTCGAGCGTCGAGATGCGCCCGATCAGAAACGTCTGCACGTTGCTCTCGTAGCGCCGGCGCGCGATGGCATCGGCCTCGAGCGCGATCTGTAGCTGCACAGCCTGATTGTTGAACTGCTCGGTCAGTACGAACAGACTCTGGCTGAAGTCGGCTTCCTCCTTGCGCAGCTGCTGGCGCACCACCTCACGATTGCTCTCAGCCACCTTGACCTGCCCTCGGCGCTTACCCCAGTCGAGAATGGGTATCTGAAGGCCGACTTCGACCACCTGGTTGTCCTTCATCTCCGCATAGGTGCGCCCGAAATCCGTATCGCTCCCCGTAAAACCGATCTGAGCGTAGAGCGACACCTGCCGGCGATTGCCCCGGGCCTGGGCCACCTGGTAGTCGGCTTCGAGCTGGCGGCGGCGCAGATTATAGACCGTGGCGTTATGCTCCAGCGCTTTCTGCAACACGTCGCGATATTCCAGCGACAGGGGCGGCACGCTGTCGGGCAGCACAGGGATCAGTTCTTCCCTTTCGCCCAGGGCCAGGAACGAACGCAGCGTGAACATATTCGATTTCAGGCTGCTCTCGCTGGCCGTCAGCGTGGAACGTGCGTTGAGCACGTTCAGACGCAGCTGGAGCAGGTCGTTCTCGCTGATTTTCCCCATGCTCCGCTTGCTTTCGGCCACCTCGCAGAGCTTTTCGGCATTCTGCAGGTTCTGGCGGGCGATGCTTACATTCTCGCGGGCCAGCAGCAGATTGAAGTAATACTGGATGACGGTCATCGTGACGCGCTCCGTGGCAGTCAGAAAATTAGCCTGCGCCTCGGCATAGCGGATCGGTTCGATACGGCGGTCCCACTTCACGGAGTTCACGCCGAACAGTGGCTGGCTGAGCTTGAGCGCCAGCGGTACGGACATGAACTGCCGCTCGTGGTTTCCGGTGCCGAACTGAGTCATGAAATCGAGCGATGTGGTCAGCGAGAGGGTGCCGCCCGTCAGCCAGATACGCTGGTCGACGGAAAGCGAACCGCTCAGGCTCATATAGTCGTTGCGCACATAAGTGTGCGAACCGTCGCTCTGCTGATAGGCGGTGTAGTTCTTACGGTAGCCGGGAAGCGTGGCCGAAAAATTGACTTCGGGAAGCAGTTCGGCGCGGAAGCTGCGGTAGCTCCAATAGGCCGACTTGAGCTGGCTCAGCGCCGACGCGGCATCCACACTCTGCTTGCGGGCCAGCACGATGACTTCGGAAAGAGTCAGCGTGCGGGGCGTGAGCTGCTGCGCCGCAAGCGGGACGGCTACGACTAAGAGCACGACGAAAACGGCCGCCGGCATCCGGAAAAGACGGGACAGGAAGTTCTGTAGACATTTCATGGCGATATGGGGATTTATATTTCTTTGGTGAATCTGTTTTTTTCGTAAGGATTAAAGATTATTCTTCGCGCAGCGCATCGGCCGGCGGCAGCGCAACAGCCCGACGCACGGGGAACCACACGGCGACAAACGAAAGGACGAGCATGAGCACATAGGTGACGGCCGACACCACGGCAAAGCGCGCCCACAGGCGGTTCTGCCAGTAAGCGGGATCGGGCAGGAACGCCTTGGTCCGAAACGTCTGCTGCATCACGGGGCCCAGCCCCTCGCTGCGCACATAATGGAACACGGCCAGCAGCACGAGCAGGAAGGCCAGCGTGACGAGCAGCCACACTTCGAAATAGAAACGACCTGCCACCGCGCCGCGCGAAGCGCCCAGACTGCGCAGCACGCCAAGCTCCGAACGGCGGTCTACGGCGTGCATCCAGAACGTACCGAACAGGCCCATGAAGATGCAGATCAAAGCGAATGCGGCCAGCCCGTAGTTCAGCCGGAGCTTGCTGGTGATACCGGCTTCGAAAGTGGCTTCGCGGCTGTAGTCGGCAAAGGATTTCAGACCGGCATAGTAGAAGTTGCCCTGATTGATCCGCGGCACCACCTCGCGTTCGAAACGGTCGCGGAACGCGCCGGCATCGACCTCGGGCTTCAGACGGAACAGGATGGACTGCCAGACGATGGTTTTGCTGACGCGCCACAAAGGTTGGCTCATCAGTGCCAGCGGGACAGGTTGCCGGGCATCGAATTGCTTGATGTCGCGGAACACGCCGGCCACTTCCACCGCACGTCCGTTGTAGCCGACTTTCCGGCCGACGGCTTCCGGCGTGCCGAAAAGTTTCCGGGCCAGTTGTTCGGAAATGGCGATCTGCCCGTCGGAACGGAAGAACGTGGAGGGCAGACGCAACGAATCGCCCGTCAGGGCATCCTTCAGGCCCAGCACACCGGCCGGGTCGTTGCCGTCCACCTGATAATACGTATAGACCTGAATCTTGACCTCGCTGGAGTCGGGCGCCAGCAAGCGGTTGCCGTCCCAGCTGTTGCTGTTGGGAAAGCAGCTGGAGGTTCCTAAAGCCGCACTGGCCACCTCCGGACAGGACGTCAGCTCTTTCATGATCAGCTGGAACTGACGGGCACGCACGTCATCGTTGTCGTCCGCAGCCTGATAGTACAGGCCCGACGTCTCGTCGTAAACGCCCAGGTTCAGCCGGTAGATGCCCTCCGGATCGTAGCCCCGGGGAATCATCCGGTCGGCCGTAAGCACACATATCGGGTCGAGCACCATCCAAAGGAAATAGCCCGCCAGCAAAAGTTCCAGAAAAATCCAAATGTTCCGGCGACGCCGGTTCCAAAACTGATGTAATATAATTCTGTTCATGATTTTTTATCTCGCTAATCTGTTTTTATCCATCATTTTTAATCCCTCAACACTCATCCCTCAACACTAAACTCTCATCCCTCAACCATCAACACTCAACCCTCATCTCTTCTGATGCAACTGTTCCACAATGCTTTTCCGCAGCGACAGCAGGGCCGGAACCAGTGCCGACAGGAAATTCAGCAACAGGCAGAAGCATACGGCCACCACAAACACCGCAGGCTGCAACAGCATGCCGGCCGTAAATTCGGGCGCAGGCATGGCGGGGTCGATATTCGTGTCGAAAATGGTCAGAATCCAGTCGGACGAGAGCCACAGACACACATAGCTGAGCAACAAGCCCAAAAGGCTTCCCAGCGAAGTGAACAGCAGATTCTCGTTCATAATCTGACGCAACAGCCGGAAGTTGGACGCGCCATAGGCCTTGCGGATACCCAGCTCTCCGACGCGACTGTCCATGCGCGAAGCGATGATGCCGCCCAGATTCAGAGCCGGAATGAAGATCAGGGCCAGCAGGAAATAAAGGAACGGGCGCAAAGTGGCTTCAATATAAGGCGTCAGGCTGCTGCCGGCATCATGGACATAAGAGGAACGGAAACAGCTTTTCCAGTAATCGTCCGGTTGGTCAAGGATGTCGTTCTCATAAAATGGACATGTGGTATTGTAACGACGGAACGCTTCGCGCACTTCCTTTCGCAATGCATCCTTGTCGGAAGGGTTTGGAGCCGTCAGATATACATACAGACTCCCCCGCAGACGTTCGTCGCCCGTTTCCCAGAGCGCATCCGGATTGAGCGCCAACGGGAGCCACACGTCGGCCGCCGTAGCCGGAGTGACCCACGACACGTCCTGCACCACACCCGCCACTTTCAGCTCGTTGCCATTGAACAGAAACTGTCGGCCGACGGCCTCCGTCGTACCGAACAGGCGGTTGGCCAGTCGGGCCGAAAGAACGGCCACCGGCATCGCGGCCGTGGCATCGGCATCGGAAAAAGGCCGTCCGGACAAAAAACGGAAGGTGAACACCCGCCAGAAACCACCGTCGACATACTTGGGCGATACGGGTAGCGCAGCCGAACGCACCGTCTGCGCGACTCTGCCCTCCTCCGCGCCCCAGGAAGCATACACCGCAGCCGTCGCATCGAGATGCGGCAGTCCTTTCAGGAGCTCATACGGAACGCGCGGTGAAAGAGGGCCGCCGCTGGAACCGTGACCGTTCCGTTCGTCGGCCTGCACGTATTGCAGCACCAGCGTACGGTTCCGGTTTCCTTCGGGATAGATGGGAGCGAATTTCACGTAAAAGATAATAAACAGCACCATCAGCAGGGCTACCGAAAGTGCGGTGCCCAAAATATAGATGCTCGAAAACAGCGGATTCTGACGGAGCAGAGCCCAACTACGATAAACATATTTCCGAAAACGGTTCATAATCAATAAGTATTTGTTTTGTTCGTGTAAGTTATTCTTCGTGCAGCGCCTCTGTCGGTGCAATCCGGCTGATGCCACGCACAGGCACATAAACGCCGAAACTGACAATCAGTACCATCAGCAGCCAGACCACAGCCGAAACTATCAGATAGTGCAGTTTGAAAGACTCATACCAATAGTGCACAAAGGGACTGTAGCAAGTGTTTTCCGGCTGGTACAATCCGGTATGCAAAGCATATTGCAGATAAATAACTGCCCCCAAGAAGACAGACACGGTGGTCAGTATCAGTCCCTCAAGCAGGAACAGACGCACCATCTTCCCGGAAGTGGCTCCAAAGCTTTTCAGGATACCGATCTCTTCACGCCGGGCACGTGTCTGCATCCAGAAACTTCCGGAAACTCCGAAGAAGATACAGAACAGGAAAAACGAGCCTAACAGAAGCTGTACCCCATAATCATAGGTATTGGAAAAGTATCCCTGACTGATATAGTGGTCATACGATTCGATCTGCACCACAAAATAGTTACCCAATTGCAACTCCCGCAAAGCCCACTCCCGAAAATCCGTCAGGAAGGCATCCGGGTCCACATCATCGCGCAAACGGAAGATAATAGCCTCCGCATTCTGAACACCAGACTTCACAAAACGGACTTGCAGGGGAGGCTTGTTCAAATGTATTTTAACAGGCCGAACGGAAGCTACAATCTTTAATTCATCTCCAAGAGGATTCTTATACCTGTGCCCGAACGAAGGAGCATCCGGAAGAATGTTCTCGGTCATAATCAATTCCCCATTCTCCAAAGTCATCCGGTCCATCTGCTCTGTTGAAGGTCCTCCGGCCGTCTGATAGCGGAAAGTGGTAAAATAATCACTTTTGGGAACGAAATCAACTTGTATATGAAACACTGAAATATCTTCAGTAACCTGAATTGATGTCGCAGTGTAAGACCTTCCTCCCGGACCGCCTCCTCCAATCTGAAATGTAGCCGATTCCACTCCGGGATAATTCCGGACACGATCCCGAATGCGCCACATATTTTCCTGTCGTGTCTCACTCTCTGCCGCCTCTTCACGGTAGCGGTAAGAAGACGGATCATACTCCTGAATGGAAATACGGTACAGATTCTCCGAGTCAAAACCATCCGGCAGCATATTCACATAAGTCTGCACTGTCACGGGATCGGCAAAATGCCACAGAATGACACTGACCACAATCAGTTCGGCCATCAGCCAGCCGTTGCGCCTCTTTCGGGCCCATAAATTCTTTAATGCCAAACGTATCATAAGCTTACTTTTTCTGGTTCAACGAATAAACAATCTCCGCACGAAGGGCGTGCCATACAGGAAGCAAGGCAGAGGCAAGATTCAATACGACACAGAGCAGAAATGCGGACAGGAAAATCCAGGGTGAAAAAAGCATCTCCACAGTAACCAGAATATCCGAATTGTCCAGATAGTAGTCAATGGAAAAGAATCGGAACACCCAGTCCTTTCCCCACGCCAACAAAGCCCAGGACAAGAACAACCCGACCAGTCCGCCCATCAAAGTCAGAATCAGATTCTCATTCAGAACTTGCCGCAACAGATAGCCACGGGTGGCTCCAAATGCCTTATAAACACCCATTTCCATCAAGCGGTCTTCCATACGACCGGCAATCATGCCACTCAGATTCAAAGCCGGAACCAATAAAAAGACCAGAACCAATCCCCCGAAAAGGTAGAGAGATTTGCGCACCATATCATCATCGATGAAGGTACCCGGCATACTCTTTGCCGAATATTGCCAAGCCGGAAGGGGGCTCTCAATCACAACCGACGTATCGCCCGTTGCCACCTGATACTTACGGAATCTCTCATCAAACTCAGCTTGCATCTGTGCCCCCTTATCCCGGTCAACCCGAATAGAAACTGTATACGATCCACACAAAGTTGAAGGATCCTGATTTTCATCCAGACAGGTGTAAGGAATATAAATCTGCGCAAAAGTACGCGGAGTCAGACTGCTGACATCACGCACCACACCGGCCACTACATAATCGGCATAGTTGAACTGCATGGTCCGCCCCACAGCCTGTACCTCACCGAACAACCGCCGGGCCAGTGATTCCGAAATCACGGCACACTGTTTGCCGTTGCGGAAATCAGATTCAGAAAATGGTTTTCCGGAACGGAACCGAAAATCAAAGACCCGGAAGAAAGCGGCATCCGTGGCTATCGTCTTTACCTGAAGTACGCTTTTTCCATCAGGGAGCTGCACCAAAACCGGATAAGCACTGTGTATGGCAGTCACAGCCTTTGCGCTCTGAAGCGGATAAAACCAATTATTGACAGCCGTCAGGGATAAAGATCCCTTGGCGCCTTTTCCATAGATAGTTTCGGAACACCACAGCTCATCGCGGTGCTCCTCCGGATAGATGGATCCCACCCGGATATACTGAAAGGTGATGACAATCATCGTCAGCGCCACCGGAATGGCCGTACCGATAATATAAAGCGCGCCGAACAGCCTGTGCTGCCGCAGCATGACCCATGTCTGTCTGATGTATCGTCTGATCATATTTTTCCTGTGTTTTTATATTGTTCTACTCTTCGTGCAGCGCTTCGGTCGGTGCGATCCGGCTGATACCCCGCATCGGGACATAAATGCCGAAACCCACAATCAGCATCATCAAGAGCCAGACCACAGCCGACACCACCGCAAAATGAAGACCGAAAAATTCAAACCAATAATGTACATAAGCACTGCAGCACATATTATCCGGCATATAAAGCCCCGAATGCAAGGCATACTGCAGATAAATCGTGCAGCCCAGCAGAACCGCCACGGTGGCCAGTCCAATCCCCTCGAACAGGAACAGGCGTAGCAGACGGCCGGAAGTGGCTCCGAAACTTTTCAGAATACCGATTTCCTCACACCGGCTGCGGGTCTGCATCCAGAAGGTTCCCGAAACGCCGAAGAAGATACAGAACAGGAAGAAGCAGGCCAGCAGTACCTTCAGCAAATAATCATACTCAAAATATGTCGTACTGTAACGGATAAAATCCTGATAAGACTCTACGCGAGTCACATAGTAATTTCCCAACTGCAATTCCTTATCAGCCCATTCCCGGAAATTCGTCAGAAACGCAGACGGATCTATATCATCGCGCAGACGGAAGACGATAGCCTGAGCCTCCCGCGCTTTCTTTATCTCAAACTCTACCTGCTGAGGCGGAATATTCATATTGATTTTAACCGGAAGCAGAGTGGCCACCACAGGTTCTTCATGTATTTTAAACACATCCTGAAGCGTCCGCCCGAAGATCGGTCCGTCGGGCATGTAAGTCTCCGTCAGAATGTGGTCCGAATGTTTCAATTCCATCCAGTCCAGTTGCTGCGGCGAAAGTCCTCCGACGGTCTGATAGCGGAAAGTGGTAAAATAATTGCTTTTGGGAACAAAACCCATGCAAAACACAGGCACGTTCAGCGAATCGGTCCACCAGATTGCCGATATCTGATAAGACTGGCTTCCGGGAGTAGTAGAACCAGCCTGAAATGTAGCCGATTCCACCCCGGGATAACGCCCCACCCGGTCGCGGATGCGCCACATGTTCTCCTCACGCACGTCATCCTCCGCCGCCTCCTTGCTGTAACGCAGCGAAGCAGGATCGTATTCCATAAAGGCCAAACGATAAAGATTTTCCGGATCATAACCGGCCGGCAGACAGTTCACATAAGTCTGCACGATCAGCGGATCCATCAAATGACACAGGATGACCGCCACGGCCACCAGTTCGGCCAGCAGCCAGCCGCTCCGTTTCTTGCGGGCCCAGATATTTTTCAATGCCAAACGTATCATAAACTTATTTTTTCTGGTTCAACGAATAGACGATTTCAGAACGCAGGGCGTTCCATGCCGGAATCAGGGCCGAAGCCACATTCAACACCACGCAAATCAGGAAAGCCGCCAGGAACACCCAGGGTGAGAACAACATCTGCGCCGTGACCAGAACATCCGGACCGTTCTGCAGATAGATGCCCGGAAAGATAAAGCCATAGATCCAGCCGCGTCCCCAGACCAGCACGCTCCAGGCAAGCAACAAACCCACCAGTCCGCCCAGAAGGGTCAGCACCAGATTCTCGCCCAACACCTGTCCCAACAGATAACGGCGCGTGGCCCCGAAAGCCTTGCAGATGCCCATCTCGGACAAGCGTCCTTCCATACGGCTCGAAATCATGCCGCTCAGATTCAGGGCCGGTACCAGCAGAAAAACCAGCACCAGTCCGCCGAAAAGGCGAAGTGCCTTGCCGGCGCCGTCGTCCTGATCCATCGCCCGGCCATTCACATTGTATTTCCACAGCGGGCAGGGCGGCTGCACATAACAGTAATTGGGCGCCTTTATCTGATGCATCTGCTGGTAAAGCCGGTTCCGCTCCTCGATTTCAGCCTGTACCGCCGCTCCGCCACCCGAAGGAATCCGCATGCAAACCGTAAAAGGTCCCATCAGATTATCCCGGCGCAGCGTCTGTTCGTCTTTTATAAAACAGCTGTAGGGCGCATATATCTGAGCATAAGTAAGCGGCGTCAGGGCGCTGACATCACGCACCACCCCAGCCACCGTGAAGCGGACATGGTTCATCGTAAACATCTTCCCTACAGCCTGCTCCGTACCAAACAGACGGCGCGACAACGAAGCCGTAATCACGGCGCAATGGTTGCCGTTCACCAGATCGGCGTCCGTAAAAGGCTTGCCGGACCGGAAATCGAAATCGAACACCCGGAAAAATCCCGGATCGGTCATCTTGCTCTGAACCGACACGCTCGCCTTGCCGTCGGGCAGCAGCACCTGAGCATCCCCATTGCCCCCGAAAGCCGTCACCGCCTCTGCACCCTTCATGGGATAAAACCATTCTTTCACCGCCCATAAACTGATTGAAGCCGTCCAGCTCTGCGAATAAGCCCGATTCGTAATCCACAGCTCATCGCGGTGCTCCTCCGGATAGATGGAGCCCACCCGGAGATACTGAAAGGTGATGACAATCATCGTCAGCGCAATCGGAACGGCCGTGCCGACGATGTAGAGCACGCCGAACAGCTTGTGCTGCCGCAGCATGGCCCACGTCTGTCTGATATATCGTCTGATCATAAATCCTTTATATTTTATATTTTTCTACTCCTCGTGCAGCGCTTCGGTCGGCGCGATCCGGCTGATGCCCCGCATCGTGACATTCCGTTTTAATCCACCTGTCGTCCGTCGAAGAAATGAATCGTGCGTGAAGAAAGACGCGCCTGCTCCTCATTGTGCGTTACCATAACAATGGTGCGCCCGTCTTCCTTATTCAAACGGCACAGGATGTCCATCACCTCGGCACCCATTTTCGAATCCAGATTACCCGTAGGCTCGTCGGCCAGGATGATTTCCGGATTGCCGATAATGGCACGGGCGATGGCCACACGCTGACACTGTCCGCCCGAAAGCTGCGAAGGCATGTGGCGCATACGATGGCTCAGTCCCACACGCTCCAACACTTCTTTGGCACGACGGGTGCGCTCGCTGCCCGACATCTTGCGGAAAAGCAATGGGAGCTCTACATTGTCGAGCACATTGAGCGTATTGATCAAGTGGAAAGACTGGAATACAAAGCCCAGCGTGCGGTTGCGGAAAGCCGCCTGTTCGCGGTCGCTCATCTTCGGTGTGATCAGCGTACCGCCCAGCTCCAGCGTACCGCTCGTGGGATTGTCCAGCAGTCCGATAATGTTCAGCAGCGTGGATTTGCCGCAACCGGATGGCCCCATCACACTCAGGAATTCTCCTTTTTCCACACTCAGGTTTACGTTTTCCAATGCCTGTGTTTCGATCTCGTTCGTACGGTAAATCTTGTTGATACCGGTCAATTGAATCATGTTGCTCATCATTTTATTTTTTTAGTTTGTTTATATGCTAATTGGTTTCAAAGCATCATTCCTCATGCAGCGCCTCGGTCGGCGTGACGCGGCTCATGCCCCGTGCCGGAATCCAGATACCCAGACAAACCACGAACTGCAACAACGCCCAGGTGATCAGGGAGACGACCGCAAAATGCGTCTTGAAATGCTCAAACCAGAAACGCCCCGAATAAAGCGTACAGATATTGTTTCCATTATTTCCCAAAGGGTTGTAAAGTCCTTCTTTCAGGACATACTGCAGATAAATGAGGCAGCCTATGGCCACGGCCAGAGTAGCCAGAATAAAACCTTCGGCCAACAGGGAGCGGACGATGGTGCCCCGCGTGGCACCAAAGCTTTTCAGAATACCGATTTCCTCACGCCGACTGCGGGTCTGCATCCAGAAAGTACCGGTCACTCCCATAAAAAGGAAGAACAAGAAGAAGCCCGCCAATATACTGCGCACCCGAAGATTTTGCCTTACATCGTCGCCATCCTCGTGCATGAAATCACGGAACGGTTGCACACTGCGCACATAAGAATTGCCGGCTTGCAGATTGTTCCGAGCCCATTCGGTAAAGGCTGGCAGAAACTCGTCCTCGTCCACCCCGTCGCGCACCCGCAGCAGCATGCTCCGACCGACAGGATAAACCAGCCGCGAAGTGACCGGCATCGGAACGCCTCCTACACGCATGCGCACCAGCGCCGTTGTGCCGACCACCTGATGCTGGTTCACCGTGTCATTCAGGCCGCGTGCCGACTGCCCCGGAAAGGCGGCATCGCTCAGCACCACCCGGTCGGGCTGTTCAAAAGGTTCGCCCTGCAGCAAGCGGTCCAGCTGTTCATTCGTCTGACCGTCCGCCTCGGTGAAGCGCAACGTCTGAAAATAATCCGAACCGGGAACAATTTCCATCACCCACGCATCAGTCGTCAGCGAGTCTTTCTGAAAACGCAGGAAATAGGAAGTCTGCCAGAACGGACCGGTATTGCCAAAGAACGTGGCCGATTCCACACCGTCATAGGCACGCACCCGGCGCAGCAGGTGCCACCTGTTTTCGCGGGCCTTTACCGGATTCACCTCATCGGGCCGGAAACGGGGAGACCGGGGACTATAGTCGGCCAGAACCACCCGGTAAAGATTCCGCTCGTCAAAACCGTTGGGCATCGACTCTATGGAGAAAAGCACGGCCACGGGATCAAGCAGCACCCAGACAATCATCGTGACCAGCACGAGTTCAGTGAGCAGCCAGCCGTAGCGTCTTTTTCGGGCCCACAACATTTTCAATATCATGCGTAACATAAATTCTTTCTTTTATATTTTATTCTTTTGAAAAACATTCGTCGGTTCCGGTTCATTTCTTCTCATCAAGCGCCCGAACAATCGGTACGCGCAAAGCCCGCCAGGCCGGAATGAGCGCCGATGCCAAATTGAGCAGCAGGCAGAACAGAAAAGCCGCCAGGAAGAGCACCGGCGAGAACAGCATGGACGGAGTGACGAGCATCTCTTCATTCGCTGCCTGCATGCGGCCGTAGGTGTCGAACAGACCGATAATCCAGTCGTGTCCCCATCCCAGCAGCATCCACGAAAGCACCAGCCCCAACAGACCGCCGGACAGCGTCATCAGCAAATTTTCGTGCACCACCCGACGCAGCAGATATCCCCTTCCGGCTCCGAACGCGCGGCTGATGCCCAGCTCCGCCAGACGGCCGTCCATGCGCCCCGAAATCATACCGCCCAGATTCACGGCCGGAACAATCAGAAAAGCCAGAAGCAGTCCGCCCCACAGACGAATCAGCGCCGGCAGATCCACCTCCATGTTGCCCGGCACCAGATTCCGTTTCCACACGGGCATCGGTCCGTCGAGCTCCAGCCGCCTCCCGTCGGCATGCGTCGCATTGTGCCGGCGCAACAAATCGCGGACATCGGCCTGCAACTGCCGGGCCTGCCTTTCATCTTTCACCCGAAACACCGTGGTGAACCCACCGAAACCGATTTCCGGATTCCGGTTGTCATAATCCGGCAAAAGCGTATAAGGCATCCAGATCTGGGCAAAACTTGTCGGTGTCAGGCTGCTGGCATCGCGCACCACGCCCACGACCGTATAGGCCACATCATTCATCGTGAAACGCCTGCCCACAGCTTGCTCCGTACCGAACAGCCGGCGGGCCGTCGAAGCCGACAGCACGCCACAGGGACGGCTCCCCTTCAGATCGGACCACGAAAACGGCCCCCCGGCCACAAAGTCAAAATCGAACACCCGGAAAAAATTCGGATCCGTATATTTCGTACGCACCTTCTGCTCGCGCTGCCCGTCGGCAAGCTGCAACCAGTCGTCCAGCCGGTAATCATAAGCATAAACCGCCGTAACCGCCTCGGCCGAACCGAGCGGATAAAACCACTGGCGCACCATAGACTCCGAACAGTAACCGCCCCCCTTCAGCACCCCCTCGGAATTATACGCCATCACGGCACGCAGCTCGTAAAGCCGGTCGCGGTTCAGTTCCGGATAGACAGGCGCCGTCAGCAGATGAAAATACATCACCACGATCATCGTCATCGCCACCGGCAGTGCCGTCCCGATCAGATAAAGCCCTCCGAAAAGCTTGTTCTGCCACAGCAGGGCCCACGTTTGTTTCAAATCACTCTTTATCTTCATTTTTCTTCAGTTTTCATTCTTCCGCTCATCCCTCAACCATCAGCCCTAAACGCTCAACCATCAACCCTAAACCCTCATCACTCAACCACTCAACGAATCTTCAGCACCGGTTTGTCCTTATACGCACTCAGATCGCTCACCACCACCCGGTCACCCGTCTGCAATCCTTCGAGCACCTCCACATGATCAAAGTTACATTCACCCAGGCGTACCCGCCGGCGCACCAGTTCGTCGCCCTCCTGCACAAACAGCTGATACTCGCCCGGCCCCGTATAGAACGAAGCGTTGGTCATCCGCACCGCATCCTCGCGCACGGCTTGCACCACATAGAGATCGGCCTTCAGCCCCGGACGCAGACGAGCCGATGCCTGATCGTCGAGCTGCACGGTGAAGGAAACCATGCCGTTGTCGCTCAACGGTGTCACCCCCGACACGATTCCTTCGAACACCTGGTCGTTCACCCGCGCCAGCACCTTGGCCCCCACGCCGATGCGCTCGGCATACGTGTCCGACAGGCTGCCCTCGATGCGGAAATGGCTCAGATCCGACACCACGGCCACTTCCTCGCCCTGCGCCACCTGTGCCCCGATCTGCGTGTTGACAAACGTCAGCACCGCCCGTCGCGGCGACCGGATGCGCGCATCCTCCAACGTACGCCGCATCTCAGCCATCGAACGGCGGAAAATCTCCAGATCGAGCTGCTTGATCTTCAAATCCGTCTCGCGTGCCCGGCGCTCATTGGCCACCTTCAGGCGCAGCTGTTCCAGTTCCATACGGCTCGTGGTATAGGCCAGCTCGGCCTGACGCACCTGATCGGCCGTACCCGACCCCAGACTGTCCAGATAGCGTTCGTTGCTCCAGTCCACCCGCATGCGGTCGAGCTTCATCTCGGCTATGCGGATCTGCATCTCCATATCGCTCAGATAGACGTGGTCGCCGGCCACCTGCTGTTCCAGCTGATAGCACTTCATCCGCTCCTCGTCCTGAAGTTTCTTATAATCGTTCTCGATGCTCTGCAAGTCGAGCCGCAAAAGCGGCGTGCCCACCTCGACCGTATCACCCGGACGGGCATAAACCTCCATCACGCGCGACCCCACCGGCGACGTGATGCGCTCCTCGAAAGCCGGCACCACCTTGCCATAGGCGCTCACGCCCATCTCGATGGTGCCGCTATCCACTGTATAAAAGACCAAAGACTTTTGCTTCACACCCGTCTGCAGCCGCCCTACGATCCAGACCACCGCCCCGATCACGACCGCTACCGCCACGCCCACCCGGAGCGCCAGCCCGATCCGCCGCCGGCGGATCTCCTCTTTCGGAATTGCTCTATCCATAATTCAACTGATTCGTTTTTTCGATTTCACCCCACAAAGCAGGCAAAAGCCGTGCCAAAACGATTATCCGCTAACTGTCAGCCGCTTAACAAAACGGCCCGCTGTCCGGAAATGGACACATCGTCCGCCCCCGCACACCGGAAACGGACGCACACCTCAAAAAAAAGAATCGGAGCCCCGCTCGCCGGCCGGCAAAACAAAGGTCGTATCCCGACTCCCGACAGAGTCCGATACGACCATTCCCCAGATATATGTATGTGTGCGTGCCTACACCTCGTCGACGGCATGCAGCCCGCGCCGCCCGAGCGCCACCCGATAGCGTTTGTAGCACACGCGTCCCTGATGCCGGAACTGCACCACCACGATGAGCCGGTACATCCGTTCGGCCGCCACCATACGGAAACGCCCCTGCCCCGCGTAGGCCGCCACGCGCCCGTGCGGACCATCCACGCGGCGCAGCAGTCCGCCCAGCCCGAAGCGCAGGATCTCATTCACTCCGGGATAGACCATACTGCCACCATCCGCCAGCCGACGCCCGAGCAGCAGCATGCGGCGGCGGTAGAGCAGCACCGTCTCGGGCCGCGGCGCGCCCGCATCCGTTCCCGCCGCCCCGGCTACAGCCCGGCGCAGCGCACGCACATCGTCGGGCAGCCGCTCGGGCGAAACGTAGTCGAACCCCTCCTTGCCCAGCCCGATGTAGCGGCCGCGCATGTCGAGCTTCGTGCGATAGTCATAGAAGCGGCTCCCCAGGCGGTTGGCAAACCAGTAGCGCAGCAGATCCTTGATGCGGTCCTTCATCATGTAGCTCACCACGAGCGCCACGAACAGCGGCAGCGTGAAGTTGCCATACGTCTGCTGGAAGGAGAACGACACGAGGGTGGCAAACACCATGCTCAGGCCCGCCGCCACCATGAAAGCCACCTGGCGCGCCACAAACGTATTATTGCGCTTGCGGGCCTCGAGATACAAGTCGTGCTCCACCTCACGGCGCAACGCCGCCACCTCGTCCAGCCAGGCTCCTGCCGCGTCCGCCCCTGCCCCGGGCGCCGGAAAAGGCTGTCCCAGGGCCGCCCTGCGCGCCGCCGCACGGTCGAAATACGCCCCGAGCAACGCCCCGATCCGCCCCCTGCATGTCGCGAAACGCCCATAGAGCCGTTCCGAAAGCCGGCTCAGATAATACAAAGCCATGGCCCCCACATAGCGGTCGGCCACAGAAGCCGCCCCCAGCACGCCTTCGGGCATCCGCCCCCGATCCGCCCCCTCGAACGGACGGCGCATCCGCCGCTCCACCTGCTCCAGATCCGAAAGCGTCTCTTCGAGCAGCGACAACAGGCGCTCCGCATCGCGTTCCAATTCCAAGGCACGCACCCGCGAACGCAAGGCGCTGCGCACCACGCAGGCCAACATCTTCAGCTGATGTTCCAAATCGGCGGCCAACGCCTCGCCCTCCTCTTCATCCACCACTCGGGCACAAGTTTCTTCCAATCGGACAAAAGGCGGCGCGTCAGTCTCCACCAGCTCGTGCAACCCATAAACAGGCGTCATCAAACGCACCTGCGAACGCACGTCACGATAAAATTCAGACTTAGGATATGTTTTCGGATTAATATAAAGCGCATCGGGCACAAACACCCACGTGTTCATCAGAAAATCGCTCACGGGCAGGCGATCGCCATCGTGCGAATAACCCACCTTGAACTCCAGCGTGAAACGGTCGTGAATTTTAGCTTCAATATGCAACATAAGCAGAAGGATGACGAATAATGAAACAAAGCCCAGAATTTTAAAAAAAAGAAATATCAGTCCGCCACAGCCCAAACGCCAACCGTGACCGACGAAGAAGAGAAAGTCTGAATACCTATCGGATATTTCATAAACTTAACTTTAATGATATACTTGCAAACTTACAAAAAAATCTTTGTTTTCGATACTTTTTAAATAACACTTTTAAGATCCAATATTGACAGAAAATCCGGCAACCACAAAGTGCTTTTTACGAGTTGGGCATCTCGTTACGATGAGATGCCCAACTGATGGACACGAGATGCCCAACTAAAAAATTAGTCCTAATCATCCAAAACGGAAGCAAACAAATCGACATAAAACCAGATTCTTTCGGTTTCAATCAAGATAAAAGTAGAAACAAGCGAGGTTTCAGTTTTAAAATCGTATGTTTGCAACAGGAAAACAAGAAACACACCAATCAGATGAAATCTCAAGAACATCCTTTCGCCCAATTTCACTTCTGCCCAAAATGCGGTTCCGCAGAATTTGAGCTCCACAACGAAAAATCACGCCACTGCCGTGCGTGCGGATTTACTTATTATTTCAACCCAAGCGCCGCAACAGTCGGAATTATCGTCAACGAACGCCGAGAACTGTTAGTCTGCCGCCGGGCTAAAGATCCGGCCAAAGGTACACTCGACCTGCCAGGCGGGTTCTGTGACTGCCAGGAAACCGGCGAAGAAGGCATCATCCGGGAAGTTAAAGAGGAAACTGGACTGGATGTGGGCCACACAAAATATTTATTCTCTCTGCCAAACACATATTTATACTCAGGGTTCCTGGTACATACACTGGATCTTTTTTTTCAGTGCGAAATACATTCCGACGAAAAGCCACACGGTATGGACGATGTGGCAGAAACTTTCTGGCTCAGCATCGACCGGCTAAATCCCGATGATTTCGGCCTGGAATCGGTAAAACGGGGTATCCGAAAAATTATCGAAGAAAAAATCGTCTGAATGACAGACGATAAACAGATCTATACCACAACAAGACAAAAAAAACACTAATATATAAGGTGTATAATACTTTTTTTCCTACTTTTGCGCACAAAATATCATAAAACCCCATTTGACGATGCAAAAGAATCTGGTTATCGTGGAGTCTCCGGCTAAAGCCAAAACCATCGAAAAGTTTTTGGGAAAGGACTATAAAGTACTTTCAAGCTACGGACACATCCGCGACTTAAAGAAAAAAGAATTCAGTATCAATACCGACAATTTCACGCCAAAGTATGAGATACCTGCCGAAAAGACCAAACTAGTAAACGAACTGAAAGAACAGGCCGATCAGGCAGAAACCGTTTGGCTCGCATCCGATGAGGACCGCGAAGGAGAAGCCATTTCCTGGCATTTGTATGAGGTACTGAACCTGAGTCCGGAAAAAACCAAACGAATCGTATTTCACGAGATCACCAAACCAGCCATTCTTTCGGCCATCGAACATCCGCGTGACATTGACCTGAACCTGGTCAACGCGCAACAGGCACGCCGGGTACTCGACCGTGTCGTTGGTTTTAAACTTTCGCCAATCCTTTGGAAAAAAGTGAAACCAGCCCTTTCGGCAGGACGCGTACAAAGCGTCGCCGTACGTCTTATTGTAGAAAAAGAACGCGAAGTGCAACATTTCAAGAGTGAAGCATACTACCGCATCACCGCCGTGTTCGAAGTGCCGGGTTGCGACAGCGAAGTGAAAGCCGAACTCAACCAACGATTCAAAACTCTGGAAGAAGCTGAAGCCTTCCTGCATGCTTGCGAAAAGGCAACCTTCCAGATCGAAGATATTACCACTCGTCCACAGAAACGTTTTCCGGCAGCACCTTTTACCACTTCAACGCTTCAACAGGAAGCCGCACATAAATTAGGATTTACTGTGGCACAAACCATGATGCTGGCTCAGAAGCTATATGAATCAGGACGGATTACCTACATGCGTACTGACTCTGTGAATCTGTCATCACTTTGTATTAACGCATGTACGCAAGCCATCACGGAAATGATGGGAAAAGAATACGTCAAGAGCCGCCAGTTCCAAACGAAATCAAAAGGAGCTCAGGAAGCACACGAAGCGATCCGTCCAACGTATATGGACCAGACACAAATCGAGGGAACACCACAGGAAAAACGACTCTATGATCTGATCTGGAAAAGAACCATCGCATCACAAATGGCCGACGCCGAACTGGAAAAAACCACGGCTACGATCAGCATCAGCGGACAGACGGCACAATTCATCGCAACCGGCGAGGTCATCAAATTCGACGGTTTCCTGAAAGTTTACCGCGAAAGCCGGGATGAAGATCAGGAACAAGACGAAGAAAGCAATCTGCTCCCACCACTAACAGCCGGTATGCCGCTCAACCGGAAAGAGGTCACCGCTACGGAACGGTTCACACAAAGACCGCCACGTTTCAACGAAGCAAGCCTGGTGAAAAAACTCGAAGAACTGGGTATCGGACGCCCGTCAACCTACGCTCCGACAATCAGTACAATACAACAACGGGAATATGTGACCAAAGACGACAAACCAGGAGAAGAACGCGAACAGATTACCCTGACGCTGACCGGAAACAAAATACGGAAAACAGAAAAGAGCATCACAATCGGTGCCGAACGCGGCAAACTGATCCCAACCGACACCGGAATTGTGGTCAACGACTTCCTGCTTCAATATTTCCCGGAAATCATGGATTATAATTTCACGGCTGAAATTGAAAAAAAATTCGACGATGTTGCCGAAGGCAAAACTGAATGGACCGACCTGATGAAACATTTCTACGCAGACTTCGAACCGCTGGTAGAAAAAACCATGAATATAAAATCAGACCATAAAGTTGGCGAACGGGAACTGGGTACTGATCCCAAAAGCGGAAAACCGGTGTTCGTCAAAATCGGACGTTTCGGACCGGTCGTACAGATCGGAAGCGCGGATGACGAAGAGAAACCTAAATTCGCCCAATTGAAAAAAGAGCAAAGCATCGAAACCATTACCCTGGAAGAAGCACTCGATTTGTTCAAACTGCCACGCACATTAGGAGATTTCGAAGACAAAACCGTAACCATAGGAACAGGACGCTTCGGCCCCTATATACTCCACGACAAAAAGTTCGTATCACTTCCTGCAACATTCGACCCGATGACCATCACCCTGGACGAGGCTATCGAACTGATTCGGGAAAAACGTCAGGCTGAACTGGACCGACATCTCAAAACGTTTGAAGAAGACCCCGAACTGGAAGTACTCAACGGACGATATGGTCCCTACCTGGCCTATAAAGGTACAAACTACCGATTGCCCAAGAATCTGGCAGAAAAAGCTAAAGACCTGACTTTAGACGAATGCCGGGCCGTGATTCAGGAACAAGATGAAAAGCCGGCAAAACCGGCACGCAGCAAACGAACCTATACCAAAAAGAAATGACCCGAATCATTTTAATCGGTTATATGGGTGCAGGTAAGACCACACTTGGCAAAGCACTCGCTCAAGAACTGAACCTGCAGTTCTATGATCTGGACTGGTATATCGAAGAACGCTATCATAAAACAATTGCACAAATTTTTGCCGAACGTGGAGAATACGGATTCCGGGAAATTGAACGGAATATGTTGCACGAAACGGCAGAATTTGAAAATATCGTCCTGTCGTGTGGCGGCGGAACGCCTTGTTTTTTTGACAATATGGCCTACATGAACCGACAGGCAAAAACAGTGTATTTGAAAGCAACTCCCGAAATACTGACACAGCATCTGCGGATGAGCAAAACGGAACGACCGCTGCTGAAAGGCAAAAACGACGAAGAACTGATACAATATATCAGTACCTCGCTCGAAACCCGAACACCCTATTACAGTCGTGCACACTACACTTTCGACGTGACACTACTGGATAATTCCGAGAATATCAAGGACGCAGTCCGATCACTTAAAGAACTATTAAACACTTAGTCAGAATGAGAAAATGGCGTATTGAAGATTCTGAAGAGCTCTACAACATTAATGGTTGGGGCGTAAACTACTTCGGTATCAATGAGAAAGGAAACGTTTATGTGACTCCTCGCAAAAATGGTGTCCAGGTGGACTTAAAAGAATTGGTTGACGAACTGGCACTGCGGGACGTCGGCGTACCGGTTCTGGTCCGTTTTCCTGATATTCTGGACAACCGTATTGAAAAAACCAGTACCTGTTTTGAAAAAGCGGCACAGGAATACGATTTCAAGGGCGAGAATTTCATTATCTACCCGATCAAGGTGAACCAGATGCGTCCTGTGGTAGAAGAAATTATCAGCCATGGAAAGAAGTTTAATCTCGGACTCGAAGCCGGATCGAAACCGGAACTACACGCAGTCATTGCGGTAAATACGGATTCCGACTCGCCCATTATCTGCAACGGTTATAAGGACCAGAACTATATCGAACTGGCCTTGCTGGCTCAAAAAATGGGTAAACGTATATTCCTCGTTGTAGAAAAACTCAATGAATTGAACATTATCGCACGTACATCCAAAAAACTGAATGTACGCCCGAATATCGGTATCCGAATCAAACTGGCCTCATCCGGTAGCGGAAAATGGGAAGAAAGTGGCGGCGATGCCAGCAAATTCGGTCTGACATCCAGCGAATTGCTCGAAGCACTAGACTTTCTGGAAAAAAATGATTTAAAAGATTGTCTGAAACTGATTCATTTCCATATCGGAAGCCAGATCACCAAAATCCGCCGTATTCAAACGGCATTGCGCGAAGCTTCCCAATTCTACATTCAACTGCATAAAATGGGATATGACGTAGAATTTGTAGATTGTGGCGGTGGATTGGGTGTCGATTACGATGGAACCCGCTCCAGCAACAGCGAAAGCTCTGTAAACTATACGATACAGGAATATGTCAACGACTGTGTCTATACATTTGTTGATGCAGCCAATAAAAACGGAATCCGCCATCCGAATCTGATTACAGAAAGTGGACGTTCGCTGGCAGCACATCATTCCGTACTAGTCATGCAAGTACTTGAGACGGCTTCCCTCCCCCGTATGGATGAAAACTGGGAACCGGCTCCGGATGCACACCAGCTGGTCAAAGATATGTATGAAATCTGGGATCACCTGAATCCACGTACCCTGCTGGAAGACTGGCATGATGCCCAGCAAATCCGGGAAGAATCGCTCGAGTTGTTCAGCCATGGTATTGTAGACTTACGTACTCGAGCTGACATTGAAAGTATGTACTGGAGCGTAACCCGCGAAGTAAACATGCTGGCACAAACCCAGAAACATATTCCTGAAGAATTATGGTCGCTCGACAAGTTACTGGCAGACAAATACTTCTGTAACTTCTCTCTGTTCCAGAGCCTGCCCGACTCTTGGGCTATCGACCAGTTGTTCCCGATCATGCCCATCCAGCGGCTGGATGAACGACCAGACCGTCAGGCTACCATACAGGACATCACCTGCGACTCGGATGGCAAGATTGCCAACTTCGTAACCAACAGTTACATCTCCCACAGTCTGCCAGTACATACTTTAAATAATCGAGATCCATATTATATCGCGGTATTTTTGGTCGGTGCTTATCAGGAGATTCTGGGTGACATGCATAATCTGTTCGGTGATACCAATGCGGTACACGTCACCGTAAACGACAAAGGTTACAGCATTAATAAAACCATCGACGGTGAAACTGTTGCAGAAGTATTGGAATATGTGCAATATGAACCTAAAAAATTAGTAAGACGTCTGGAAACCTGGGTTTCCAAATCCATCCAAGAGGGTGTGATCTCTTTGGAAGAAGGAAAGGAATTCCTGAACAACTACCGTTCCGGACTTTACGGATATACTTATCTGGAATAAAATAAAGACTCCCGGCCTTGCTTAGACAAGACCGGGAATTACCTATTTATATATAAGAAAGTTTATGAAGGAAAAACTGACTGTAGTCAAAGTAGGAGGAAAAATCGTCGAGGAAGAAAGTTCACTGAAGCAACTGTTACACGATTTTGCGAAAATAGAAGGACATAAAGTACTGGTACACGGCGGTGGACGTTCTGCAACCAAAATAGCTGCTGAACTGGGTATCGAAAGCCAAATGGTAAACGGACGACGCATTACGGATGCAGCTATGCTTGATGTAGTCACCATGGTATACGGTGGTCTGGTAAACAAAAAAATCGTTGCCGGACTACAGGCGCAAGGAATGAATGCACTCGGACTGACCGGTGCAGATATGAATGTCATCCGCTCGCATAAACGCCCGGTCAAAGAAATCGACTACGGATTTGTCGGTGATGTAGATCAGGTCAACGGTAATATTTTAGGAAAGTTAATTGATGAAGGGATGGTCCCCGTTATGGCTCCATTAACCCACGACGGTAAAGGAAATATGCTTAATACCAATGCCGATACGATTGCCGGAGAAACGGCCAAAGCACTTGCCAACCAATACGACGTTACCCTGATGTTCTGTTTCGAAAAGAAAGGAGTCTTAAGTGATCCGGAAAACGATGAAAGCGTCATCAGCCACATCACAGAAGAAGATTTCCAGCGCTACACTCAGGATGGAACAATTCAAGGTGGTATGATCCCGAAACTGGAAAACGCATTCAGCGCCATTCATGCAGGAGTAAGCAAGGTTATCATTACACAAGCTACTGCTATCGACGGAACACAAGGAACCATTATTGAAAAATAAAAAAAATAATTTTCATAAGAAGCTTATAGTCTGCTAATTACGTCGCACTTAAAATAATTTTCTAAAAAAACAGCGAAATGCATGTAACTTTTTAAACGTGCAACCGTCTTTATAATTGTAAGAGATGAAAGAAATCAGTTTTCGCAACGACATTCTCCCACTAAAGGAGAAACTCTTCCGAACAGCACTGCGCATTACGATGGATTCGGCAGAAGCAGAAGATGTCGTTCAGGATACACTGATTCGCGTCTGGAACAAACGGGAGGAATGGCCGAACATTATATCCATTGAGGCTTATTGTATGACCATCTGCCGGAATCTGGCTCTTGACCGAAATGAACGGATGGGAACAGATTACATTGAAATCGATGAACAGGTACACAAACTGACCGATGCAACAACAACTCCTTCCGAACGTCTGGAACAACAGGAAAGTTTAAAACTGGCCCAGCATCTGCTAAACCAGCTTCCCGAAAAACAACGCCTGATTATGGAACTCAGGGAAATTGAAGGGAAAAGCTATAAAGAAATCGCTGTAATGCTGGATATCAGCGAAGAACAGGTAAAGGTCAATTTGTTCCGGGCACGGCAAAAAATAAAGAAACAGTTTTCAGAAATAAACCAATATGGACTATAAGTATATCGAACAATTGCTCGAACGCTTTTGGAACTGCGAAACGACCCTGGAAGAAGAAGCTATTATTCGTGCTTTTTTCGCCCAAAAGGAAATACCGGAACATCTGGTACGTTACAAAAGCCTGTTCCAATATGAGCAAACCTTGAAAGAGGCTAAGTTGAGCGATGATTTCGATAAGAAAGTCCTGGCTCTGACTGAAGAAAAAGACACGGCTGTAAAAGCACGCCGCATCACCTATACGCAACGGTTGATGCCTTTGTATAAAAGTGCAGCCGTAATCGCCATGATCCTGACGTTAGGTAATGCAGCGCAGAAATCAGTCGGCATAGAAACAGACAATCAGGTTTGCGACTATAATTACGAAACATACCAGGATACTTATAAAGATCCGGAAGTGGCCTATAACCAGATTTCTTCAGCATTAAAGCTGATCTCAGAAAGTCTGGCAGCCGATAGTGACAGTGTTTCATCCGACAGTGTACAACAGGATGTGGACAAAAATAAAACAACAGCACGTATCCGGCCATGAAGGGAAAACTGATTTTCCTGTTGACGATGATGTCACAACAAGCAATAGGAGTACAAGGACAGGATTTTGCATCGCGGTTCATGCACGAAGTTCAAAAGGATACGACAATACGCTGCGAAACCATCAGTCCAAAAATGTTGGAAACGCTGGTAAAGACCAAGGAAGAAGAAAAGGAAAAAACAAAATCACTGATCTCAAAACTGAAAAGTGTCCGCATCATAAATGCGCCTAAACGAAGCGTTTCATATTTCCAAAAAGCGGAAACTCTATTGGAAAACAACAAGAATCGTTTCCAGGAAATCTCCGAGGATCGAAATGATGGGACAAAAAAAATATTCCTGAGAAAAAAAGACGATGTCATCCTTGAATTAGTCCTGCTTAATCTGGATTCATTACAAAACAAACTGACCATCGTCAATCTGACTGGAGAAATGGATAATGATTTTATCCAGGAACTCTCAGAAAACGAAGGATTATAAAATAACAAATGAACATTTTTTATGCTTTTTCTATAAACAAGTTAGTGCTTAATAAAACAAAATGAAACTGTGAAGTTTCAATTCTCTCAAATTTTTTCATAACATACTAACGACGAAAAAGGCTGCCTGGACAGGTAGCCTTTTTTGTTTGTCGGGTATAGCCAAAAGGGAAATAGTTGTCCTAACAAGTTTTAAATGAACCTTATATCCCAAACAAGCACATCAAAGAACTTAAAAACGAAGCAAGACGAAAAAAAAGGCAGAAAATTATATATATCACGGGAAAAAGAAGATAATATACTTTTTTTCGCTATCTTTGTGACAATTATTCCATTATACTCAGAACATAAGAGAAACATATCAATTTAACTAAATTATACCATAATGAGAAAAATCACATTAAGTTTGATTCTTTGCTGCATGACGATGGGCTCATTTGCCCAGCAGCCATTAGGCGGCTTCCTCTATGGAACAGAAGCCCATCCGGCCGGAACCGAATGGGAGGCACCGGAGAAACTGTCGCTCAACAAAGAACAGCCGCGCGCTTATTTCTTCTCGTTCGGCGATGTGGAAAGTGCGAAAAAAGTGCTTCCACAGAACAGTAAGTTCTGGCAAAGCCTGGACGGACAGTGGAAATTCCACTGGGCTCCGAATCCAAGCGAACGTCCGGAGAAATTCTATGAAACCAGTTACGACGTAAGCGGTTGGGATGACATTACGGTTCCTTCCTGCTGGAATGTAGCCGGTATCCAGAAAGACGGTTCACTGAAATACGGTGTGCCCATCTACTGTAACCAGCCGGTCATCTTCAAGCACACCGTAGCCGTAGGCGACTGGAAAGGCGGTGTGATGCGCGAACCGAATAAGGACTGGACCACTTACAAATACCGTAACGAGGTGGGTTCTTATCGCCGTACCTTCCACGTAGACGAGGACTGGAAAGACCGCGAAGTCTATATCAACTTCGACGGCGTGAACTCATTCTTCTATATCTGGATCAACGGACAGTACGTAGGTTTCTCAAAGAACTCACGTAACACGGCCAGCTTCGACATCACCAAATATCTGGTGAAGGGAGAAAATACCGTAGCTGTAGAGGTTTACCGTAACTCTGACGGTTCGTTCCTCGAAGCACAGGATATGTTCCGCCTGCCGGGTATCTTCCGTAACACGTACCTGACCGCCACTTCAAAAGTACAAATCCGCGACATGAAGATCAATACGGATCTGACCGCCAACGGTGCCTCGGTTGAAGTAAAGGCCATGATGCGTAATCTGGACAAGAAGAAAATCAAAAACTACACGCTGCAATACAGTGTTTATGAAAACAAACTGTATTCCGACGATATCGTAGGTCAGGTAGGCGAACCGGTCGTATCCGGCAAGTTTGAACTTGACAAGGGCGAGAACACAACAATTGATACAAAGTTTGAAATTGCTGATGCCAAACTCTGGTCGGCAGAAAAGCCAAACCGCTACACACTGGTAGCTGAACTGAAAGACAAGAAGGGACGTACGGTTGATGTAATTTCTTCTTACTTCGGTATCTGCAAGGTGGAAATCCGCGACACAGAGGCTAAGGATGATGAATTCGGACTGGCCGGTCGCTACTTCTACGTCAACAACAAACCGGTGAAATTAAAAGGTGTGAACCGTCAGGAAATCAATCCGAATACGGGTAACACAATCACTCCGGAACAGATGGAAGAGGAAATCATGATTATGAAACGCGGTAACATCAACCACGTACGTAATTCACACTACTCTTGTAATCCATACTGGTATTATCTGTGTGACAAATACGGTATCTATCTGGAAGACGAAGCAAACTTGGAAAGCCATGAATATTATTATGGAGAGGCTTCTCTATCTCATGTTCCAGAATTCAAGGATGCCCACGTAGCCCGTGTCATGGAATTGGTACATGCCCATGTAAACCATCCTTCCATTGTCATCTGGTCATTAGGTAATGAGGCTGGTCCGGGTAAAAACTTCGTAGCAGCTTACGATGCTATTAAGGCATTTGATACCAGCCGTCCGGTACAATATGAACGGAACAATGATATCGTAGATATGGGTTCAAACCAGTATCCTTCCATTGCCTGGACCCGTGAAGCTGTCAAGGGTAAATACAACATGAAATATCCGTTCCACATCTCAGAATACGCTCATGGTATGGGTAATGCCGGCGGTAACCTGGAAGACTACTGGGAAGCCATCGAATCAACGAACTTCTTCTGTGGTGCTGCTATTTGGGACTGGGTAGATCAAGCACTCTACAATTACGACAAAGCAACCGGAACCAAATATCTGGCCTATGGTGGTGATTTCGGCGACAAACCAAACGACGGTATGTTCTGTATGAACGGAATCCTGTTCCCAGGGCACAATCCGAAACCAGCTTACTACGAAGTAAAGAAAGTATATCAGAACGTAGGTGTTAAAGCGGTCGACATCAAGAAAGGACAGATCGAAGTGTTCAACAAGAACTATTTCGAACCGATGACTGATGTTTATATGGTTTGGTCGCTTTGGAAAGACGGACAGAAAGTTCAGGAAAGCAATGCTTTCAAGGGACCGCGCAACATCCTCGGACCACGCGAGAAGGCCGTTTATACAATTCCTTTCGATTACAGCAAGTTGGATGCTAACAGTGAATATTTCGTAAAAGTACAGTTCTTGCTGGGTAAGGATATGCCTTGGGCCAAGAAAGACTATGTACAGATGGAAGAACAGCTTCTGGTCAAAGAGGCTAATAAGTTCCCAACTATCGCTGAAAGCGTTAAGGGCGAGAAAGTAAACTTCGTAGCCGGAAAAGACATGCACACCGTGAAAGGTAGCAACTTCGAGGCTAAGTTTGACAATGCAACCGGTAGCATCTACAGCCTGACTTATAACGGCAAGACGATTTTTGCCAACGGTAACGGGCCGAAACTGGATGCGCTCCGTGCACCGGTCGATAATGATAACTGGATTTATACCCAATGGTTTGCCCGCGGCCTGCACAACCTGAAACACAAAGCACTGAACGAAATTCACTATCAGCAGAAAGACGGTTCTGTAGTTATCGCATACACAGTCGAGTCTCAGGCTCCTTGTGCCGGTGGTATTCAGGGTGGCAGCTCTGGCCGTTATACGATCACAGAAGGACGTGCCTTCGGACCGGATGACTTCAAATTTACGACGAACCAGATCTGGACAATTTATGCAGACGGTTCTATCGAGCTGGAATCAACCATCTCTTCAAGCGAACCAAGTCTGGTATTACCACGTTTGGGCTATGTAATGAAGACACCGAAAGACCTGAGCAACTATACTTACTACGGACGTGGTCCTCAGAACAACTATAACGACCGTAAGAACGGCGCTTTCGTTGAATTGTATCAAAGCACAGTAAAAGACCAGTTCGTCAACTTCCCGAAACCTCAGTCTATGGGTAACCGCGAGGATGTACGCTGGTGTGCCTTGACAGACAACAGCGGCAAGGGAGCTCAGTTCATCTCTACATCAACATTCTCTACATCAGCTCTGCCTTGGTCTGCCCTGCAGATGACCTTGGCTCCACATCCTTATCAGTTGCCGGAATCAGACGGAAATTACCTGCATCTGGATATGAAGGTTACTGGTCTGGGTGGTAACAGTTGTGGTCAGGGTGGTCCGTTGGAAGAAGACCGCATCAAGGCCGGTACCCATTCTATGGGCTTCATCATCCGTCCGGCAAGCCAAAACATGACGGAAACTGCAAAAGTTTCTGCAGCAGGTGAAATGCCACTCGGAATTTCACGTGACCGTGCCGGTAAAGTAACCATTTCTACAGAAAAGGCCGGTGCTGTTATTTGCTACAGCCTGAACAAGAGCAAGAAGGTTTATACTTATACCGAACCAATCAATATGCGTGATGGCGGTACTATTACAGCATGGTATAAGGAGAATACCAACCTGAAGACAACAATGGCCTTTAACAAGATTGAAAACGTACCTCTCGAAGTACTCTATGCAAGTAGTGTAGAAAGCGGTGAAGGTGATCCGGAACATCTGGTTGACAATGATCCTGGAACATTCTGGCACACAATGTACTCGGTAACTGTAGCCAAATATCCACACTGGGTTGATATGGACTGCGGCGAAGTGAAAACAATCAAGGGATTCACTTATCTGCCACGTCAGGACAGTAACAACGGTAATATCAAGGGTTACAAATATCAGGTAAGTAACGATGGTAAGAACTGGGGTGATGTCATTGCATCCGGTGAGTTTGAAAACAACAGAAAAGAAAAACGCGTCATGCTGGACAAACCAATTAAAGCACGTTATGTACGCTTCACAGCACTGAGTTCACAAGACGGTCAGGACTTTGCAACCGGTGCAGAACTTGGTGTATTAGCAGACTAACCCCCAAAAACAGTTTTTCGAATACTGTATAGTTAAAATAAAGGCTGTCTCTAGTTCTATGAACTGTGAGACAGCCTTCTTCATATCTGATGACAAGATATTATTCCAAACAAGAACCAGGTTTGATCTAATCGGACAAAATTAAATTTAATAATTTAAACCGATTTATTCCTGTTTTTCATATGGCGTTCAAAAAGCAGAATAAAAACAATTAATAAAAAACAGGAAAGAAACATCAGCCCACCAAAAAGCCAAGGACCTGTCAAATCAATCAAACGGGCATCACTCCCCCACAAGGTCCAAGTGACAACCCCAATGAGATTGTTCAACACATGCATGAAATAGGCAGAACTCAGACTACGCGTACGCCAATAAACCCAACAAAACAACATGCCAAGCAGTATGGCACCCGGAATTTGAGCAGGATTTCCATGTACAATTCCAAAAAGTAAGGCAGACACGGCTATAGCACTCCAAGGCATCAGACCTTGTTGTAATAAGGCTCGCTGAATACCGGCACGAAACACCATTTCTTCCGCTAATGGTCCTAGTAAAACAATAGAGAACACGCCCAAAGGATGGCGCATCAGACGATCAAAATGAACAGCCATCTCATCGGATAACTGAAACAACTCAGTCAGTCCATTTACCCAAAATAATGCAGGCAAAAGCATCAGTACAAAAAAGAGATAATCTTTCGGACGCAACCTGCCGGTCGATAAATCTTCTCTACAGACCGCTCCCATCAAAAATAAAATGACAATCGTCAATGCATTCGAAAGACAAAGAATTATAGACAAAAACAAGGGATTTGTCACCAGTTCACCCTCTGGAGCAATCCACCCTTTGGCCAACAAAACCCCACCAAGCATTCCAATTAAAGCAGATACCCCTAACTGAATCCCCAGAAACAGCAGCAAAATAATAAAAGCACGTTTCATTCCAATATTTATAAAAAGAACAATCTTATTTCTCAGATATCAACAATAAATCCGAAACCTCCCGGGCATCCCGTTTCAACTGATTTACTAATTCTCCGGTGTTCCGAAAACGTTTTTCATCCCGCAGTCGTTTTACAAAAGCCACCTGAAGATGCCGCCCATATAAATCCCCCTCAAAATGCAACAAATGGACTTCTATGGAAATCTTATTGCCATTATCCATTGTCGGCCGGTTTCCAATGTTCAACATTCCAGCATACATTTCTCCATTATCTAAAGTTACCCGAACAGCATAAACCCCAGTTTTCGGTATAAGCTGACAAGAATCATCTGGCTGGATATTAGCCGTAGGAAAACCTAACTCATGACCTAAATGAAAACCGTGTACCACTTTCCCACTAAGAGTATACAAACGCTTCAAACATCCAGCAGCCATTTCAACCTCACCCTCAAGCAGCAAGCTGCGGACAACCGAGGAACTGACATGAACACCACTCCACTCCAATGCTTCAGCATGAACAATATCAATGCCCAGCTCCTTACCATAACGGACGTAATCCGCAAATGTATCTTTTCCTCCCCGACCAAAATGATGATCATAACCAATGACCAGTACACGTACTTGCAGACGATCACGCAAAATCTCACGCATAAAATCATAAGCAGAAAGTGCAGCCATTTCCGGAGTAAAATGCAATAAGACACAAGCATCAACCCCAGTTTGTTCCAACAACCGACATTTTTCTGCAAGTGTAGAAAGCAACAAAGGTTTATATTCACTTTGCATCACCTGCCTGGGATGAACGTCAAACGACACTAACAGGGCATCCAATCCACGTTCCATAGCCAAGCGCAAGACTTGTTCCACCAGAAACTGATGTCCGCGGTGCACCCCGTCGAAGAAACCAATTGTGGCCACACAAGGACCGGTAGCTACTTTATTTAAATCTCTTATTAAAATCATTCAAGCTAACAAACATTAAAGAAACAAGGGCATCCAATCATCAGCCTCCAATGGAGTAAATGTCTGCAATCCCAAATTACGGGCTGCAACACAATTCGCCTCAAGATCATCAATAAAAATTGTGTCTGAGGGTTCCAGACTTTCAGCTTCAAGTACTTTTCGGAAAATAGCCTCATCGGGTTTCTGCAAATGTAACTTATAGGACAGATAAATACGATCAAAATAATCCTGAGCACTCAACCCCATGATTGAAAACAAATGTCGCTCGGAATACTCCCAATGAATACTATTCGTATTGCTCAGCAAAAATACCCGGTAGCGCTGACGTAAACGAAGTAATGCTTCCAAACGCCGCTTTGGAATACGAACCAACATGCTATTCCAAGCATGAGCTAATTCCATATCTGTAATTTCCGGACGTAAATCGGCTAAATCACGCAACTGCTGATAAAAATCAGCTTCCGTACAGGTTCCGTTCTCCAACGCAACGAAAGGAGCCAGATCAAACTTATTCCATTGCTCTATCTGGCGAACACCAAGTTTTTGAAAGGCATCAAATACTGCCTGACGATCCAGATCGACCAGAACTCCGCCAAAATCAAAAATAATATTCTTCAAATCTTGTTCCATAATTTATTGGTCTACAAAATAACCTCCGAATTCGATAATACCTGCAAATTTACAAATTTTTATTTGCATTATTCGAAAGAATGTATTAGTTTTGCAGTCGAATTCAAACGGATTCATCTATCGGACTTGTAGCTCAGTTGGTTAGAGCAACAGACTCATAATCTGGAGGTCCCAGGTTCAAGCCCTGGCTGGTCCACTCAAAAAACAAGCGTTAATTGCACAAAATCAAGCAGTTAACGCTTTTATTTTTATCAAATCTCAATGGTTCTGACAGGATCAAACCAACAAAATTACATCTCATTTACTGCATTTGTTTACCGTTTGTTTACCGATAAACACTAAATGTAACATGCTGACTATCAACGCAGAGATCAAAAAAGATGGAAAACGATCCGATGGTACTTACAATGTAAAACTCAGATTCACTCTAAATCGGAAAATGAGACGGCTGGCAACCAGTTTGTTCGTCACAAATAAGGATCTAAATAAAGATCTGAAAATCAAACAAAATTCACCTGTAAAACAAGAAATAGACAGACTTATTCTTGCCTATCAAGAAAAGTGCGCCAAGTTACAAGTAGACCTTAATAATTACTCCATAGACGAAGTAATGGATTACTTAAATGGAGAATATCAAAAACAACAAACCATTGACTTTATTAAATTCAGTAAAGAATGGATAGCCTCAACGACAATAAAAGGTGCTCCAAATTACACAACAGCCATAAATGCTTTAATTCGCTTTATTGGTAAAGAAAGTCTGGATATAAACTTGATCACTCTGGATTTTCTAGAAGAATTCAAAGCATTCTTAAATAGAGAACATGCAATACGTACCCAAAAGTTAATCCTACACAATAAACGTGTTCCCTCAAATCGTAGCCTTTCACTTTATCTGATCTGCATAAAAAAGCTATTCAATGAAGCTAAAAAGAAGTACAATAAAATAGAAAAGAATCTGATTCTTATCCCCCACTCGCCATTTGAGAATTTTATAATGCCAAAACAAGAAGCAACACGTAAAAGAGCAATTCCTGCAAACATTATTAAAAAAGTGTGGGAACTTCCTTACAAGGATATAAAGAAAGGATACAAGTCCACCTGTCGCTATAATTTAGCAAAAGACTGTTTTATACTTTCATTTTGTCTCATGGGAATTAATTCGGCAGATCTTTATAATGCCACAGAAATACAAGGCAACACAATCATTTATAACAGGACTAAGACAAAAGACCGCAGACTTGATGGCGCAAAAATGATGGTTGATATTCCTAGAATAGTTCTACCAATTATAGAAAAATACAGAGACAAAACAGGTAAACGATTATTCAATTTCTATCAATATTACTGTGACGAAAAAGGTTTTAATAAAGCCATTAATTATGGATTGAAAGAAATAGGTTCTATTTTAGAAATTGACGATTTAGAATATTATGCAGCACGCCATAGCTGGGCTACTATAGCATTAAATAAAGTTGGCATAGACAAATACATAGTTCATGCTGCATTAAATCACATAGATGATTCCATGAAAGTAACCGATATTTATATTGAACGTGACTTTGTAAATGAGAATAAAGCAAATACTAAAGTAGTACAATATGTGTTTGGTGAGTAAATGTCGTTTATAATATAATTATGATGAATTTATTATAGCAAAAAAGTCTGTAATCTTTTCAGACTACAGACTTTTCTTTTATTTTGTAGCATCACTTATAATAAATATTAATCAATGGAACAATCGCAATTAATAAAGGAACTACCAGATTTAAAGATTGGTTGGTGGGAAAGTTATAAATGTCTTGATGAACCACTTCTTGAATATGTGTGGGAAGTAGCCAACCATTTTGTAAGCTACGAAGGAGATATTTCTATAGCACCAGCTAAGTTTGTCAACAGATATATAACAAGTAAATTAACTCCAGAGGAAAATGTTTTGAGACTAAAAGAAATGGGAATAGATAAGTCTTTAGATGATTTTATAGCCCCTAATTTCAAAAAGATGGATATATCTTTCAAAGATAGATTTCTTGAAAATGAGGACTTGCAGAATACAATTAAAGCATTTGGTCTGGACGTAAGTAAACTTTGGTATCTGCTTCTTTTTGTTCATGATTATATTGAAGACTTTGGGACAAATGCTCCATCGCTGAAAAAAAGTGAAGTTCAAGATATAGGCGACTTTGTAGATAATCTATCAGACAGCACTGGCATTATTCTAACCAAAGGAAGAAAAAAGAACTTTATTACCAGTGAAAAAAAGACTATTGAATTTATTCAATTCGCACTGGATTATTACATAAAAACATACAATGATATAATAAACCATAATTTAGCACCAAATGATAAACTTAACCTCCTTAAAGATATTGGTTTAAACCATTTTCTGGAACATGGACAAGCCATAGATTTTGAGAACCAAAGAACTCTTGAAATAACATTCAAGAAATGGAAGTTTGCAGACATGTTCCAGTATTTCCTAAAGGACAGGAAAGCTGACAAGAAAAATATATCCAACATAAATGTAAAAGTCTCAGCAGATAAAATAATGTTTATTTCAAGACTTATCTACACTGTTGGGTATGATGGAAAGCGTTACAATGAAGAATATGATCCTGATGGTAACAAAAACAGGAAGCTGTCAAATCTACTTCGAAAATATAGAAATGAAGACTTTCCAGACTTTGCTAATCATTATTACCTATTTTAAAAATGATGCGTACTGGATTTAACACTTTTTCTACCCACATGTGCTTCTGGATAATTCCTTTATCATCATTTTTTTTATTGTTTCCTTTGCAATATTAAAAATACATACAAATTTTTACAAGTAAACAATTCTAAAAAAGGAGGAGGTGTAATTTGACATTCAAATAGAAATATCCATCGTGTATCAACCCCATACTAATATGCAAAAAATAATTCCTAAATATTTTTATCTACAAGTTATTTATTAATTTGAAGATATCAGAACCTTTTGTTAACTTTGTGGCAATTTCATGAGTCTTGAAGTGTTAAGCCTTGAAAGGACATAAGTAACGAAAGGTGTTATTGAAATTATCTTCTACATTCAAACTTCGCAACTTTGACATAGGAATGAAGATGATGGCAGTAGCACCGCACCATTTGATATATACCAACCTTATCCAACTAAGGTTTTAGATATGATCAACTTGGTGTGGGCTATTGTTTTATCCATTCCTAAAGGTAATGCGAAGACCTGAATGTAGGATAAAGCAAATGAGTTCCCACACCATATTTTTTTAACCGCTTTCTTCCGGGAATTAGAAAGCATGATACATTAATCATGAAAACATAATCACAATACTTAAATAGACGTCATCATACAAATACAGTTAATTATTCATTTATTAATTATAACTACATGAGAAACATTATTATAGCATTAATGTTAGGATATACAACCTCAACCTTTAGTGCAAAAACAGAATCTAACATATCTGTTTCTGCAAATCAGATCTATAAAAATTCCAAGAACACATCAAATTCGGTATATATCTATGGTACAAATAAAATAGACCTGAAACTATATTTATATAATTTAGGAACCAACGTCAATTCGTATGTCGACAGCCGGAATTGGAATTCTTATATGCGTGATGAATTTATAAATGCATATAATAATATAATAAAGGCGCTACAAGAAAAAAGATTATCTGCTGACAGTTTTGGTAATATCACTGACCAAGAAGGTAAATTATCAAACATTGATGAAGATGATTATTGGTACAATAAAAAAGGAGAACGAATCACTGGAGAGGAATACCAAAATCTAAGTGCCCGTAAGAAAAAAAGATATATAACTTTTCATGCCAATAAAGAAGTGGCCACATATTTTTCTAGAATCGCACAGGACATAATAAAAAAGGGGGGTGCGACATCTATTTATTAAACCTCAAGTATTAATCAAAATAAAGACATTACTTATGTGGATTTGGATCATTATTACTGCAATAATCATTGGTGCAATTTGGGGAACTATGAGCTCTCGGGATGGAGAAAGAAGTGCTGGCGCATTTTCCGGCGCTATTGCAAGCGGAATGGGATGCGGATACATTCTATTCCAAATATTCTTACTAGGTGCTGGAATAATATTCATATTATGGTTGTTTAATAGTTTATTCGGATAATATATGAAAAAGATGATTATATTTGCTATTTTATTTACTTTAGCATGTTCATTAAATGCACAAACATATAAATTTATGGCTCATAGTTTTGCTTATAAATTATATGAAAATAACAGATGGACGGAATGGAGTGAATGGGAAGAGTCACGGCTTCTTATTGTCATTAGCCTCGACAGAAGAGTGATAAATATTTATAGCGAAAAAATGCAGGAATATGACATAATTGATTATATCGGAAAAGAAGAAGACAATGATGGAGGTACATCCATAAAATATAAATGTGTGGATCAGGATGGTCTGAGATGTCACATAAGACTCAGAGCTTTATCAGACGGAAGTGCACAATTATACGTAGACTTTAATGACTTAATGTTTGTTTATGGAATGGAAAAACGCGAATAAATGCATGATTTGTAAAGGTTTAAGCTATGCCTTTTTCTGATAGGCATGATTGTTTTGTCTTATAAAAGATATTTTTGTATCCAAATAGATTGGAAAAGGAACCACCACTCATAAAATTTTTACCATCTATCAATGAATAGTCAGGCAACCCTATCAATGGCATTATAGCATAAATCATTAAAAAGCAGACGAGTAACCTTCGAGACAAATATGAATTATTAGATAATATGCCTTGGCAATAAAAGACAAAATTCTCTATTATACAACTAAAAAACATTCCAAACCAAATGAAAAGATAATGCTATCTTAAAAACATTAACTCTTACTTACCTTTAATCCAGAACTTAAAACAGTTATAGATAAGATTTTAAATAGAGAACATACCCGATAATAAACATATAATTTTACTCTTCACTTCGTAAAACTTCCAATAATGATTATGTCTAATGAAAAACACCACCTAATAGAAGAACTACCCGATTTAATGATTGGTTGGGACAGAGCATACGAGTATCAGGATGTTCCGCTTTTGGATTATGCTTGGGAAGTAGCCAATTATTTTCTACCAGACTATGTAGAAACAGATCAAGAGATGGTACCAGCCGAATCCATTGCTCCTGCACTATTCGCAAACAGATACTCTGAAAGAAATCTTTCTATTGAAGAGAGATATGAAAGAGCGAAACAAATGGGGATGTGCAATACAACCTTTGAGAATTATTCTAAGGATCATAAGGCATATCGAAAATTAGATGATTCATTTAAGGAAAAATTTCTCATGAATGAAGACTTACAAAATACCATCGAGGCCTTTCACTTGGACATCAGCAAATTTTGGTATTTGCTTCTATTCATTTATGACTTTATAGAGGACTTAGAAATAAACACACCTGATATAAAAAAATCCACTTTGGAAGACTTTAGCTATTTTTATGCCAACCTGTTAAAAAGTACCAATATCACTTTGCGGGAAAACAACAAAAAACGTTATATTGTGGAACGAGAAGATACAATCAATATTATCCGGATTGCATTACAACACTTCATCAACACTTACAGTGAGATTGTACATAACGAGCAAGATGATAGAAACACCATGCTTAAGAAATTAAAAGAAATTGGACTGAAAGGATTCATTGATAACAACCTACCACAAAATTTTATCTTCGCTGAAAGAGATGGTTTGGACATATCTCATAAAAAATGGAAATTTACAGATATGTTTCTATTCTTTTTTGTGAACAGGAAAGCTTATTCAACTCCCAATAAAAAGATTAAAGTCTCCAAGGATAAGATGATGCTTATTTCGCGACTGATTTATACAGTTGGTTATGATGGCAAAAGATATAATCATGAATACGACTCGGAAGGCAATAAAAATCGCATGTTATCCAATCTTCTTAGAAGATATAAGAAAGAAAAATTTCCATCCGTTATAGCTAAAAACTATCATGTAATATCACTTTAAAAACAAAAAGGAAATACATACTACAAAGTTGCATCCTTCTACTACATTTTTTGCGTACTGAAATGAATATGTTTTCTACACACATAAACATCGGAGCCAAAACTTTGCCTTTTACGAATTATAAGCTAACTTTACATTGTCAAAAACATTTATCTATCATTTTCCACAAAATAAAAAATATAAACTATTAAATATATGTTTGCAATCTTTTTTAATATCGCATGCAATATTATTGCTTTTAATATCCATTGGGCTTTAGGATTATTGTCTTTAGGATTATGGTTCAGAAAATAAGATTTAGACAACTTATATTTCCCAAAAAAATTCTAATAACACAAATAAGCCCTATATTTAAAAGTACAAATCTTTAGTTATTCAATAAAGAGAGAAAACTTTATCAAGTTCAATTTAACTTTCAACAATAAAAATCAGACATTTATGGATGCAATAATTTTCAAAGATAATGTGTATGTCTACATTAGACGTAAAGAATGTAAAGATGAAAATATAAAGCAAAAAGAAGAAGTTTTTGAATTTCCAGACATAAGTCAAATTAATACCTATAATTTATATGGTGGTAGAGTAGAAATCAAACTGAGGCAAAACATAGATAAATGTGAAATAAAAATAGATGGAATATCCATTCTCAAATTAGAAGAAAACTTGAATCTTGAAGATAAATTATCACCTAGCATAGTTTGTGCTTATCTTAACCAGCTTCATCAGCTTGGCATTGATACTTTCTTAGCAAATTACAAAGTTGCCATAGAGAATCTAAAAATAGAAACAATGAACAAATTAAACGAGAGCAAAACAACAAACAACAAAACATTGATTTCAGATCTTAATGATATATTGGATAAGCTTACAGCCATTTTATTCGCTTTATGGATGAATATGAATGCAGGACTAGATAATCATATATATACAGAAACTTATAATAATATCATAAACTTATATTTTCAATGAATGGGATAGGTGAAATCTTCGATAATACGGACAAAGAGCAATTGTTGTCAATACCAGCACAACGCCTTATCGAAAAATTGTCTTTATTGAAGAACAGAAAATCTGTCGCTTTAAGAAGATGGTTTTGGGAGCTCCTTCAAAATGCCAGTGATTATAATGAATCTGTCTCTGTAAGACTAGATATTTATCCAAATAGGGTCGATTTCAGGCATAATGGAGAGCCTTTCAGTTTACGTGATGCACTAAATCTAATTTCACCGGATTCAAATAAAAGAGAAGACCAAATCCATAAAGACAATATCGGAAAGTTTGGTACAGGATTGGTGTCAACTCATATTCTGTCTGCAGTAATTCATACAGAAGGAATATGTAAAATAGAAGACAAAGGATATTTTCATTTCTCAGTAGACTTGAATCGAGAAGATTTTGAAAAGAAAGAACTGCTAATCCAAACAATAAACACTACAAAGAACAGTTTAAAGGATTCCTTGAAAGAAACACCATATACCAACGATTTCCATACACTGTTTTCATATAACCTTGATAAAACCTTGCCATCTTTAACACCTACAAGTTGCCACGATATTGATTTGGAATATCTATACAACGTGCTCCCTTATACTCTTTGTTTTATGCCTAAAATTAAGTCTGTAGAAATCAAAGACTATAGAAATGGAGAACATTATTATTCCATATCAATCATAAATAGAATTAATAATTCAATTCAATTTAAAATAATAAAAGATGGATGTGTTACTGAGCCTTTATTTAAATATTTCGAATATAACAATATAGCATCTGTTGTTCCTATAGAGAATAATACTATCCTTGCATATCCAAAAGAAGTATCTAAAATATTCTGCGGCTTACCTTTAATAGGAACAGAAGACATTGGCTTACCCATAGTTATAAATAGTTTTGGATTTGAGCCAACCACAGAAAGAGAAGGAGTTGAACTAGAACCTGTAAGTAATGAAGAGAATAGAAAAATTATGTTCGACTCTATAGAATTATACAAAAAAATATTGGATTACGTTGAAGAGAAACAACTACAACATGCTTATTTACTTACACATATCAGACGTAAATACAATGGAACACAAGCATCCAATACTCAATTTTACAATCAAGTCATCACCCCATACAAACAACAGATATTAAATCATTCTATTGTTCCAAGTGCATGTGGTGACTTCGTAAAACTGTCTCAAATAAAACTTCCTATAAATGATTCTAAACCAGATGATGTTCTATATACAAATGCATCTTTCATATCCAAAGAATTATTACCCATTGAAGAAGAATATAAAGGATGGTTTGAGGCTACAGATTTTACATTATTTCCAGAGCATAAATACAACTATGAAGATTTAGCTTCAGCAATAGAATCAATCAACAATCTATTCTCCACAGGTAAGAATCTAGAGGATACCAAGAAGTGGCTGAAGCAGTGCATATTATACTTAAAGATGTGCAATAAATATATATTCTCAGAAAAGAAAATACTCCCAAACCAAATAGGAACTTTATGTCTGGCAAGAAATTTATATGTTGATTTGGAACTTCCAAAAGAATTAAAAGAAGTCTATAATCAACTGTATGAATCAGAGAAGAAAAAAATAGAAGATAAATTATTAGATAAAGAGTTCAATGACTTTGATGTAGTTAATTGCATTTATAAAATAGAAGATATTGCAAAAGAGATTGACTCTGAAATTCAAAATAAATTTGCTAAAGAAGCAGGTAATATAAGTTCAATTGTCAAACCATTGAACGGACTCTATTCATGGATGTCGCAAACAGAAGCCACCAAAGAACAACTACAGATGTGGTTTCATTGGTATTATCCCAAACGCGCCTCTCTTATAGTCGATATGCTAACAGACACACAAAGAGAACAAGCTCTAACAATTGCGCAAAGTGGTAAAATGGAAGTATTAGCAAAATTAGCTTCGTCCGAATTAACTTCTGAAGAATTTAATTTGTTAATAGCAAACATAAAAAAACTACCAGCTGCACTTGGATTGCTAGGAGATAAAGTAGATGATAGAATTTTTGCAGATTCAGAGACTGGGGACATAGGAGAAGAACTGGTGTACAAAGATTTACTTCAGAAATATCCAAAAACAAAAGGCTATACTGTAGAATGGAGCAGTAGAGATAAAAATGAACCATGCTATGATTTTGAGATTCAATTTAATGGTAAAACGATCTGCTATTATGACGCTAAAACGACAACTAGAGGATTAGCTAATGCTGACTCTATTCCATTCTTCATGAGAAAATCCCAATGGAAATTCCTAAATGAACTATCAGAAGACAAAGCTTATTATATAGCCAGAGTTTTTATTGGCGACAATGAAAATATTCAATATATTCGCATTATCATGAATAATTGCTGAAAACGGTTGATATCCGTTCACCCAAAACGGTGATATCCGTTCACTTTTCATCCTCTAAACCTATGGCGA
>CALUIV010000007.1 GCA_944320775.1 uncultured Paraprevotella sp.
TACCAGAGTGGCCAAATGGGGCAGACTGTAAATCTGCTGGCTTACGCCTTCGGTGGTTCGAATCCATCTTTGCCCACTAAGTTTAGAACTTTTGTGTAGGATTTATAGTAGTGTAGTTCTAAACGTAGTCTGCGGAAATAGCTCAGTTGATAGAGCACTAGCCTTCCAAGCTGGGGGTCGCGGGTTTGAGCCCCGTTTTCCGCTCCATTCTTGCTGTTATAGCTCAGCGGTAGAGCACTTCCTTGGTAAGGAAGAGGTCCCGAGTTCAAGTCTCGGTAACAGCTCACAATAAGCATGAGATTATTCATTAATTTAAAATAATAATAAAGCTATGGCTAAAGAGAAATTCGAGCGTACCAAACCGCACGTAAACATTGGTACCATCGGTCACGTAGACCACGGTAAGACTACTTTGACTGCTGCTATTACTACAGTGTTGGCAAAGAAAGGTTTGTCTGAGGTAAAATCTTTCGATCAGATCGATAACGCACCTGAAGAGAAAGAGCGTGGTATTACTATCAATACTTCACACGTTGAGTATGAAACAGCTAAACGTCACTATGCACACGTTGACTGTCCGGGACACGCTGACTATGTAAAGAACATGGTTACCGGTGCTGCTCAGATGGATGGTGCGATCATCGTAGTTGCTGCAACTGATGGTCCTATGCCTCAGACTCGTGAGCACATCTTGCTGGCTCGACAGGTAAACGTACCACGCTTGGTTGTATTCTTGAACAAGTGTGATATGGTTGACGATGAGGAAATGTTGGAGTTGGTTGAAATGGAAATGCGTGAGTTGCTTGCAGCTTATGACTTCGAAGAAGATACTCCAATCATCCGCGGTTCTGCACTTGGTGCATTGAACGGTGTTCCAAAATGGGAAGACAAGGTAATGGAATTGATGGACGCTTGCGATTCATGGATTCAGGAGCCTGTTCGTGATGTTGAGAAGCCATTCTTGATGCCTGTTGAGGACGTATTCTCTATCACTGGTCGTGGTACTGTTGCTACTGGACGTATCGAAACTGGTGTTGTTAAGGTAGGTGACGAAGTTCAGATCCTTGGTTTGGGTGAAGATAAGAAGTCAGTTATCACTGGTGTTGAAATGTTCCGTAAGTTGTTGGATGAAGGTGAAGCTGGTGACAACGTAGGTTTGTTGCTTCGTGGTATCGACAAGAAGGAAATCAAACGTGGTATGGTTATCACTCACCCGGGTTCAATCACTCCTCACTCTAGCTTCAAGGCTTCAATCTACGTATTGAAGAAAGAGGAAGGTGGTCGTCACACTCCATTCGGAAACAAATACCGTCCTCAGTTCTATCTTCGTACTATGGACTGTACAGGTGAGATCCACTTGCCAGAAGGCGTAGAAATGGTTATGCCTGGTGATAACGTAGAAATCACTGTTCATTTGATCTATCCGGTTGCTTTGAACGTAGGTTTGCGTTTCGCTATCCGTGAAGGTGGACGTACAGTAGGTTCTGGTCAGATCACTGAAGTTTTTGACTAATTAATAGCTTTTTAGCTAAATATAATAGGTCCTCGTTCTGCGAGGACCATTTTACGGGAGTAGCTCAGTTGGTAGAGCACCGGTCTCCAAAACCGGGTGTCGGGAGTTCGAGCCTCTCCTCCCGTGCTAAAATTAAACATTATGTTTCAGAAAATAATAAAATATTGTAAGGAATCTTACGATGAACTTGTGCATAAGACTTCTTGGCCAAGTCGTTCAGAACTTACGAACAGTGCAGTTGTAGTATTATCTGCTTCCCTACTCATTGCATTGGTAGTTTTCGTTATGGATCTTGTTTCCAAAAACGTAATGGAGTTTATTTATCCAAACTAATTCTGAGAGATGGCTGAAATTGAAATGAAATGGTACGTTATGCGTGCTATTAGTGGAAAAGAAAGCAAAGTAAAAGAGTATATTGATGCTGAAATTAAAAAAGGTGATTTTGGCAAATATGTCTCTCAGGTTTTGATTCCCACTGAAAAAATCGTTCAGGTACGCAATGGAAAGCGTATAGTAAAGGAAAGAAATCACTTGCCTGGTTATGTCTTAGTTGAGGCAGCTTTGGTTGGTGAGGTCGGTTCTCTTTTGCGTAATACGCCGAATGTGCTTGGCTTTTTGGGAGAGTCAAATAGTAAACCGACTCCCTTGCGTCAGAGTGAAGTGAATCGCTTGTTGGGAACAGTAGATGAAATGCTGGATATTCCGGAAGAGGTAGTGATACCTTATGAAGTAGGTGAGACTGTAAAAGTCACCGAAGGACCGTTCAGTGGTTTCTCTGCTGTTATTGAAGAAGTGAATAACGAAAAGAAGAAGCTGAAAGTTATGGTCAAGATCTTTGGACGTAAAACTCCATTGGAACTTGGTTTTATGCAGGTTGAAAAAGAATAACACATTCTGTTACGTGTGTTTTCTTTTTAAAAATAATCAATATAAACAACAAAAAAATGGCTAAAGAAGTTGCTGGATTAATCAAATTACAGATTAAAGGAGGCGCTGCAAATCCATCACCCCCAGTAGGTCCTGCTTTGGGTTCCAAGGGTATTAATATCATGGATTTCTGTAAAGCATTCAACGCCAGAACACAGGACAAGGCTGGTAAAGTCCTTCCTGTTGTAATCACTTATTACACGGATAAGTCTTATGACTTTGTTGTTAAGACTCCTCCAGTAGCTATCCAACTTATGGAAGCTGCTAAAGTAAAAGGTGGTTCTGCTGAACCAAACCGTAAGAAGATCGCTGAGATCACTTGGGATCAGGTTCGTGCGATTGCTCAGGATAAAATGCCTGATTTGAACTGCTTTACTATTGAAGCTGCAATGAGACTTGTTGCAGGAACAGCAAGAAGTATGGGTATCACTGTAAAAGGGGACTTCCCGGGTTAATAATTAATAATCTTCAATTAAAATGAGTAAACTGACAAAGAATCAGAAGTTGGTCGCTGACAAAATTGAAGCAGGGAAAGCATACTCTTTGAAGGAAGCTTCAGAATTGGTAAAGGAAATTACTACTACAAAATTCGATGCTTCTATCGATATCGATGTACGTTTGGGCGTTGACCCTCGTAAAGCTAACCAGATGGTAAGAGGCGTTGTATCTCTTCCTAACGGAACTGGTAAGGTTACAAGAGTTCTTTGCTTGTGTACACCTGATGCTGAAGCTGCTGCAAAGGAAGCAGGCGCTGATTATGTAGGTCTTGACGAATATATCGAGAAGATCAAGGGTGGTTGGACGGATATTGATGTGATTATCACGATGCCGTCAATCATGGGTAAAATTGGTGCTCTCGGTCGTGTACTCGGTCCTCGTGGATTGATGCCGAACCCAAAGAGCGGTACTGTAACAATGGATGTTGCTAAGGCTGTTAGAGAAGTGAAGCAGGGTAAGATCGATTTCAAGGTTGATAAAACCGGTATTGTACATACTTCAATCGGTAAGGTGTCTTTTACTGCTGAACAGATCGCACAAAATGCGAAGGAGTTCATTTCAACAATTATTAAGTTGAAACCATCTGCAGCTAAGGGTACATATATTAAGAGCATTTATCTTTCAAGTACAATGAGCCGCGGAATCAAGATTGACCCTAAGGCTGTTGAAGAAATTTAATAAAACTAGCAATCATGAGAAAGGAAGATAAAGGCAATATTATAGTTCAGCTTGGTGAAATTCTTAAGGAGTATCCTCATTTTTATTTGGTTGATGCAACAGGTATGAATGCTGCTAAGACCAGCGAAATGAGAAGAAAATGTTTCCAGTCTGATATCAAGATGGTGCTTGTAAAGAACACACTCTTGCACAAGGCTTTTGAAGCTTCAGATGTGGATTTCTCTCCTCTTTACGGTTGCTTGAAAGGTACGACAGCTGTGTTGTTTACCAACGTAGCAAATGCACCTGCTAAGTTACTGAAGGATTTTGCTAAGGATGGTAGTCCTGCTTTGAAGGCTGCCTATGCAGAAGAAGGCTTCTATGTTGGTGCTGACCAGCTTGACGCTCTTACTGCAATCAAGAGCAAGGAAGAAGTTATCGCAGATATCGTTGCTTTGTTGCAATCACCGGCGAAGAATGTTATTTCTGCTCTGCAATCTGGCGCAAACACCATCCACGGTGTGTTGAAAACTTTGGGTGAGCGCCCGGAATAAAATTAATTAAATAAGTAATAAACAAATAAAAATAGAAAAAAATGGCAGATTTGAAAGCTATTGCTGAAGAATTGGTAAATTTGACAGTTAAGGAAGTTAATGAGTTGGCTACTATCCTGAAGGATGAGTATGGTATCGAGCCTGCTGCTGCAGCTGTTGCAGTTGCTGGTCCTGCAGTTGCTGGTGCAGCTGCTGCTGAAGAGAAAGACTCTTTCGACGTAGTATTGAAGGCAGCTGGTGCAAACAAATTGCAGGTAGTTAAGGCCGTTAAGGAAGCTTGTGGTCTTGGCTTGAAAGAGGCTAAGGACATGGTAGACGGTGCTCCTAGCGTATTGAAAGAAGGCATGGCTAAGGCTGATGCAGAGGCTTTGAAGAAGACTCTTGAAGAGGCTGGTGCTGAGATCGAACTTAAGTAAGAAATCACCTGTTGATACAGGTTATACGGTAAAGAATCCTCTGGTAGGGGGTTCTTTACCTTTTTGTGTCTATAAATATAACTCGGTTCAATTAATTATATACTGATGTCTTCTAATATTGTAAATCAGAGAGTAAATTTTGCATCGGTTAAGAACCCGATGCCGTATCCCGATTTCCTTGATGTACAGTTGAAGTCTTTCAAGGACTTTTTGCAATTGGATACACCCCCTGAGTTAAGAAAGAACGATGGTTTGTACAAGGTATTTTCTGAGAATTTCCCTATCGCGGATACGCGTAACAATTTCGTTCTGGAGTTTTTGGATTATTATATTGATCCGCCTCGTTATTCTATTGAAGAGTGTTTGGAACGTGGACTGACTTACAGTGTGCCTTTGAAGGCCAAGTTAAAACTGTATTGTACGGATCCCGACCATGAGGATTTCGATACGGTTATCCAAGACGTGTTCCTGGGCCCCATCCCTTATATGACTGCCAACGGAACGTTCATCATAAATGGTGCTGAACGTGTCGTTGTATCCCAGTTGCACCGTTCACCTGGAGTTTTCTTCGGATCAAGTATTCATGCCAATGGTACTCAGTTGTATTCTGCACGTATCATTCCGTTCAAGGGATCTTGGATAGAATTTGCTACGGATATCAACAATGTCATGTATGCTTACATCGACCGTAAGAAGAAATTGCCGGTAACCACATTGCTGCGTGCAATCGGTTATGAAAACGATAAGGATATTCTGGAAATCTTTAATTTGGCAGAAGAAGTTAAGGTTACCAGAAATGCACTTAAGAAGAACATCGGTAAGAAACTTGCTGCTCGTGTGCTGAAGAGCTGGCTTGAGGACTTTGTCGATGAAGATACCGGTGAAGTTGTATCCATCGAGCGAAATGAATCAATCCTAGATCGTGAAACTATTTTGGACGAAGACAATATCGAGTTGATTCTGGACAGTGGCGTATCTAGTATTCTGGTTCATAAGGAGGAAGTGACTTCTTCTGATTATTCGATTATTTTCAATACTTTGCAGAAAGACCCGAGTAACTCTGAAACAGAGGCTGTGCATTATATTTATCAACAGTTGCGTAATGCTGATCCTGCTGATGATGCAAGTGCACGTGAGGTTATCAACAATCTGTTCTTCTCAGAGAAACGTTATGATCTGGGTGAAGTCGGACGTTACAGAATCAACAGAAAGTTGAATCTGACAACGGATATGGATATCCGCGTGCTGACTAAGGAAGACATTATTGAGATTATCAAATATTTGATTGAACTGATTAATTCTAAGGCATCTGTAGATGATATCGACCACTTGAGTAACCGTCGTGTACGTACCGTAGGTGAACAGTTGAGCAATCAGTTTGCTATCGGTCTTGCGCGTATGAGTAGAACCATTCGTGAGCGTATGAACGTGCGCGACAATGAAGTGTTTACTCCGACTGATTTGATCAATGCCAAGACGATATCTTCTGTAATCAATTCTTTCTTTGGTACCAATGCCTTATCTCAGTTTATGGATCAAACGAACCCATTGGCTGAAGTAACACATAAACGTCGTCTTTCTGCATTGGGTCCTGGTGGTTTGTCTCGTGAACGTGCCGGTTTTGAGGTTCGAGACGTACACTATACGCACTATGGACGTTTGTGTCCGATTGAGTCTCCTGAAGGACCAAACATTGGTCTTATTTCATCACTTTGCGTTTATGCAAAGATTAATGATCTGGGATTCATTGCTACGCCGTATCGTAAAGTAAATAACGGAGTGGTTGATTTGTCTTTGGAAACTGGTATCGAATATTTGACTGCCGAGGAAGAGGAAGGCAAGATTATAGGTCAGGGTAATGCTCCTTTGCGTGATGATGGTACGTTTATCCGCAAGAAAGTAAAATGTCGTCAGGATGATGATTATCCTGTTGTGCCACCGACAGAAGTTGATTTGATGGACGTTGCACCACAGCAGATTGCGTCTATTGCAGCTTCTTTGATTCCGTTCCTGGAGCATGATGATGCTCACCGTGCATTGATGGGATCAAACATGATGAGACAGGCTGTACCTTTGTTGCGCAGCGAATCACCGATCGTGGGAACAGGTATCGAAAAACAGGTATGTGAAGATTCACGTACGATGATTACTGCTGAAGGCGATGGTGTTATTGAATATGTTGACGCTACAACTATTCGAATTCTTTACGACCGTACGGAAGAGGAAGAGTTTGTTAGTTTTGAGCCGGCTTTGAAAGAATATCGCATTCCTAAGTTCCGTCGTACCAATCAAAATATGACCATTGACTTGCGTCCGATTTGTGACAAGGGCCAACGTGTAAAGGCAGGAGATATTTTGACTGAAGGTTATTCTACAGAAAATGGAGAGTTGGCACTCGGTAAAAACTTGCTTGTTGCTTACATGCCTTGGAAAGGATATAACTATGAGGATGCTATTGTCTTGAACGAACGTGTAGTACGTGAGGATATCTTGACTTCTGTGCATGTTGAAGAGTTCTCTCTCGAGGTACGTGAAACCAAACGTGGTGTTGAGGAATTGACTTCAGATATTCCGAACGTTAGTGAAGAAGCTACTAAGGATTTGGATGAGAATGGTATTGTTCGTGTCGGTGCGCGCATTGAACCGGGTGATATCATGATCGGTAAGATTACTCCGAAAGGAGAAAGTGATCCGTCACCTGAAGAAAAACTTCTCCGTGCAATTTTCGGAGACAAGGCCGGTGATGTGAAAGATGCTTCGTTGAAGGCTTCTCCTTCTTTGAAGGGTGTTGTCATTGACAAGAAATTGTTCTCACGTGCAATTAAGACAAGAGCTGCCAAGGCTGCAGATAAGTTGATTCTTCCGAAGATTGATGAAGAGTTCCAAAGTAAGGTTGACGACCTGAAGGCAATTTTGATTGATAAATTGCTAGAACTTACTCAGGATTTGGTATCTCAGGGCGTTAAAGACTATTTGGGTGCAGAAATCATTGCCAAAGGCGCTCGTTTTACCGGACCGATGTTGGAAAATCTGGATTATACAGCTGTACAGTTGGTTGGATGGACGTCGGATGAACATGTCAACGGTTTGATTGCTAAGTTGATCATTAACTTCCTGAAGAAATACAAACTGCTTGATGCCGAACTGAAGCGCAAGAAATTTGCTATAACGATTGGTGATGAGTTGCCTTCAGGTATCATTCAGATGGCGAAAGTTTATATTGCCAAGAAACGTAAGATCGGTGTCGGTGACAAGATGGCCGGTCGTCACGGAAACAAGGGTATTGTATCCAAGATTGTACGTCAGGAAGATATGCCGTTCCTGGCAGATGGAACACCGGTAGATATTGTCTTGAATCCGTTGGGTGTGCCTTCTCGTATGAATATCGGACAGATCTTCGAGACTGTTCTAGGAGCTGCAGGTCGTGAACTGGGAGTGAAATTTGCTACGCCAATTTTCGACGGTGCTTCATTGGATGATCTTTGTGAGTGGACAGATAAGGCTGGTTTGCCGAGATATTGTTCTACACAGTTGTATGATGGAGCAACAGGTGAGAAATTTGACCAGTTGGCAACAGTAGGTATTGCTTACATGTTGAAGTTAGGTCACATGGTTGAAGATAAGATGCATGCCCGTTCAATCGGACCGTACTCTTTGATTACGCAACAGCCGCTTGGAGGTAAAGCACAGTTCGGAGGACAGCGTTTCGGAGAGATGGAGGTTTGGGCAATCGAAGCTTTTGGTGCTTCTCACGTATTGCAGGAGATTTTGACCATCAAGTCTGATGATGTTGTCGGACGTTCCAAGGCTTATGAGGCTATCGTTAAGGGTGAGCCGATGCCTACCCCTGGTATTCCTGAATCACTGAATGTCTTGTTGCATGAATTACGTGGTTTGGGCTTGAGTATCACTTTGGACTAATAAGGATAAAACTCTTTAATATATAAATAAACATGGCTTTTAGAAAAGAATCTAAAATAAAGAGTAATTTCACGAAAATTACCATCGGATTGGCCTCACCAGAGGAAATCCTGGAAAATTCGTTTGGTGAAGTTTTGAAGCCCGAAACCATCAACTACCGTACATATAAGCCAGAGCGTGACGGCTTGTTCTGTGAACGTATTTTTGGACCTACCAAGGATTATGAATGCCATTGCGGTAAGTATAAAAGAATCCGTTATAAAGGTATTGTCTGCGACCGATGTGGTGTTGAGGTGACAGAGAAGAAAGTTCGCCGTGAACGTTCCGGTCATATTCAGCTGGTTGTTCCGGTTGCGCATATCTGGTATTTCCGTTCACTTCCAAACAAGATCGGTTATTTGTTGGGACTGCCGACAAAGAAATTGGATGCCGTAATTTATTACGAACGTTATATTGTCATCCAGCCAGGTGCTCTGGCTGATGAGGTTTCAGAATATGACTTGCTGACAGAAGACGAATATCTGGAAAAGATGGAAAGTCTTCCTATTGAGAATCAGTATTTGGATGAATCTGACCCAAATAAGTTTATTGCAAAGATGGGAGCAGAAGCCATTTACGATTTGTTGGTGCGTATCGACTTGGATAAGTTGTCTTATGAGTTGAGAGACCGTGCTAACTCTGATTCAGCGCAGCAGCGTAAAAACGAGGCTTTGAAACGACTGCAGGTTGTAGAGTCGTTCCGTGCCAGCAGAGGGCGTAACAAGCCGGAATGGATGATTATGAAGATTCTTCCGGTGATACCGCCTGAGTTGCGTCCATTGGTTCCATTGGATGGAGGACGTTTTGCCACTTCTGACTTAAATGATTTGTATCGTCGTGTTATTATCCGTAACAACCGTTTGAAACGACTGATCGAGATTAAAGCGCCGGAAGTGATTCTGCGTAACGAAAAACGTATGTTGCAGGAGGCTGTCGACAGTTTGTTCGATAATTCACGTAAATCGAGCGCTGTGAAGACTGATGCAAACCGTCCATTGAAATCTCTTTCTGATTCATTGAAAGGTAAACAAGGACGTTTCCGTCAGAACTTGTTGGGTAAACGTGTTGACTATTCTGCCCGTTCTGTTATTGTGGTCGGTCCTGAATTGAAGATGGGTGAGTGTGGTTTGCCAAAATTGATGGCTGCCGAATTGTATAAGCCATTCATCATTCGTAAGTTGATCGAACGCGGTATCGTCAAAACAGTTAAATCTGCAAAGAAGATTGTAGACCGTAAGGAACCTGTAATCTGGGATATCCTGGAGCATGTGATGAAAGGACATCCGGTATTGTTAAACCGTGCGCCGACTTTGCACCGTTTGGGTATTCAGGCTTTCCAGCCGAAGATGATTGAAGGAAAAGCTATTCAGTTGCACCCATTGGCATGTACTGCGTTCAATGCCGACTTCGATGGTGACCAGATGGCTGTTCACTTGCCGTTAAGCAACGAAGCTATTTTGGAAGCTCAGTTGTTGATGTTGCAATCCCATAATATCTTGAATCCTGCAAATGGAGCGCCTATTACGGTACCTTCTCAGGATATGGTGCTTGGTTTGTATTACATTACCAAGTTGCGTCCGGGATCGCTTGGTGAAGGCTTGACCTTCTACGGACCAGAAGAAGCCATTATTGCCTATAATGAAAAACGGGTCGACATACATGCTCCGATCAAGGTTGTTGTAACAGACCTTAATGAAAACGGAGAATTGGTGAAACGCATGGTCGAAACATCTGTCGGTCGTGTCATTGCCAATGAAATCATACCGGAAGAAGTCGGATTCTTCAATGACATCATATCAAAGAAAACGTTGCGTGGCATTATCAGCGACGTAATCAAAACAGTAGGTGTCGCTCGTGCTTGTGAATTCTTGGATGGTATCAAGAATTTGGGTTATAAGATGGCTTACGATGGTGGTTTGTCATTCAACCTTGGAGATATTATTATTCCGAAGGAGAAGGCAGAGCTGGTACAACGTGGTAATGAAGAAATCGAGCGTATCACAAATGATTATGGTATGGGATTCATTACTGATAAGGAGCGTTATAATCAGGTAATTGATACTTGGACACACGTGAACAACGACTTGTCTAAGATCTTGATGAAGACCATGAAGGAAGCTGATCAAGGTTTCAACGCTGTATACATGATGTTGGATTCCGGAGCCCGTGGATCTGCAGGACAGATCAGTCAGTTGTCTGGTATGCGTGGTTTGATGGCTAAACCACAGAAGGCAGGAGCAGAGACCGCTCAGATTATTGAGAACCCTATTCTTTCTAACTTTAAGGAAGGTATGAGTGTGCTGGAATATTTTATTTCTACGCACGGTGCTCGTAAGGGTTTGGCCGATACGGCTTTGAAGACAGCCGATGCCGGTTATCTGACACGTCGTCTTGTAGACGTATCGCATGATGTGATTATTACAGAGGAGGATTGTGGTACGTTACGTGGATTGGTTTGTACAGCACTTAAGAGCGGTGATGAGGTGATCTCTTCACTTTACGAACGAATCTTGGGTCGTGTTTCTGTTCATGATGTGATCAATCCGACTACAGGCAAACTGATTGTCGCATCTGGTGAGGAAATCACGGAAGACAAAGCTAAGGAAATTGAAGAATCTCCAATTGAAAGTGTGGAAATACGTTCTGTACTGACTTGCGAAAGCAAGAAAGGTGTTTGTATGAAATGTTACGGACGCAACTTGGCTTCAAGCAGAATGGTACAGAAGGGTGAAGCTGTCGGCGTTATTGCTGCTCAGTCTATCGGTGAGCCGGGAACACAGTTGACACTGCGTACGTTCCACGCCGGTGGTGTGGCTGCCAATGCTGCAGCAAATGCAACCATTATTGCCAAGTATGATGCTAAGATTGAATTCGAGGAGTTGCGTACTGTCGATATTACTGACGACAACGGTAATGCTGCGAAGATGGTTGTAGGACGTTTGGCAGAAGCTCGATTTGTCGATGTGAATACGGATATTGTATTGTTCTCTCAGAACGTACCTTATGGTTCTACACTTTATGTGAACGACGGTGATGTTGTTGAAAAAGGCAAGGTTATCGCGAAGTGGGATCCATTTAACGCAGTCATTGTTACGGAAACGGCTGGTAAGATTTTCTTCGAGGATGTAATTGAAGGTGTAACCTACCGAGTTGAGTCCGATGAAACAACAGGTTTGCGTGAAATTATCATTATCGAATCAAAGGATAAGTCAAAGGTACCTTCTGCACATATTGTAGATGAAAACGGTGAATTGATCCGTACTTATAACCTCCCGATTGGTGGTCACCTTGTTGTTGAAGACAAGCAGACAATCAAGGCCGGTGATATTTTGGTTAAGATTCCTCGTGCGGTTGGTAAGGCTGGTGATATCACCGGAGGTTTGCCACGAGTAACTGAGCTCTTCGAAGCGCGTAATCCGTCTAATCCGGCTGTAGTTGCTGAAATTGATGGTGAAGTGAAGATGGGCAAACTGAAACGTGGTAACCGTGAGATTATCGTAACTTCCAAACTTGGTGAAGAAAAGAAATATCTGGTGCCGTTGTCTAAACAGATTCTGGTACAGGAGAACGATTATGTACGTGCTGGAACTCCATTGTCTGATGGTGCTATTACACCTTCTGATATTCTTGCCATTAAGGGTCCGACAGCTGTTCAGGAATATATCGTGAACGAAATTCAGGATGTATATCGTCTGCAGGGTGTTAAGATCAATGACAAGCATTTTGAAGTAATTGTTCGTCAGATGATGCGCAAAGTTCAGATTGATGAACCAGGTGATACCCGATTCTTGGAATTGCAGATCGTTGACAAACTTGATTTCTCAGAGGAAAATGATCGTATCTGGGGAAAGAAAGTTGTCGTAGATGCTGGAGATTCTGAAAATATGCAGGCAGGTATGATTGTGACTGCACGTAAGTTGCGTGATGAAAATTCAATGTTGAAACGTAAAGACTTGCGTTTGGTTCAGGTTCGTGATGCTGTTCCGGCAACTTCTACTCAGATTCTTCAGGGTATCACTCGTGCTGCATTGCAGACCTCTAGCTTTATGTCGGCTGCTTCATTCCAGGAGACAACCAAGGTGCTTAACGAAGCTGCAATTAACGGTAAGAGCGATCGTTTGGAAGGTATGAAAGAAAATGTAATTTGCGGTCATCTGATTCCGGCTGGTACCGGTTTGCGTGAATTTGAAAAAATTATAGTCGGTAGCCGCGATGATTATGATCATGCTATGTCTAATCGAAAATCGATTCTTGATTTAAATGAATGATGTAATTTGATAAATCATTCATAATAATTAAATATGTAGTGACGAGTGGTATCGGATTTCAGGTACCACTCGTTTTTTTATTTGGTATCATTTCTCGAAATGAATCATAATATTTGCGGGAATCATTTTATTTTGTATCTTTGGCTTGCTTAAGAATAACAATCAGATAAATTATACCGATTAAAAACAATTATCATTATTATGGCAAACGAAGAAAAACCGCAAGGAGCTCAGCTGCAGATTGAATTGACTCCTGAGATTGCCCAAGGTGTTTATGCAAATTTAGCGTTGATCGCACATTCAAGTTCAGAAGTAATTTTAGATTTCGTAAGAATCCTGCCAGGCTTGCCTAAGGCTAATGTTCAGTCGAGAATTATCCTTTCTCCTGAACATGCCAAACGACTGATGTATGCATTGCAGGATAATATTACAAAATACGAGCAACATTTTGGTCCGATACATATGCCGGAGGATGGTCCTCGTACCATAGCTCCGTTTAATGTGAATAAAGGCGAGGCATAAACGAATAAATGAAGCACTCTGATTCTTCTTCAGGGTGCTTTTGTTTTAAGTATAGTTAATAAAATGTAATTATGGCTGATATTTACGTTGATATTACGATAGGCCGTTAAAATGGTATAGCTATTATATTGCTGATTAAAAAAATATTTGTACCTTTGTCGCCCGATAGGGCATATTACGCACCTAATGAATTGGAACAAATATAAAAAACAATATAATAATTAAAATCTAAGAACAATGCCTACTATTCAACAATTAGTAAGAAAGGGTAGAACGGTGCTGGAAGACAAGAGTAAATCACCTGCTCTTGACAGCTGTCCTCAGCGTCGTGGTGTATGTGTTCGTGTGTACACTACTACTCCTAAAAAGCCTAACTCAGCAATGCGTAAAGTTGCTCGTGTGCGTTTGACAAACATGAAGGAAGTGAACTCTTACATTCCTGGAGAGGGACACAATTTGCAAGAACACTCAATCGTATTGGTACGTGGTGGTCGTGTGAAAGATCTTCCTGGTGTACGTTATCATATCGTTCGCGGAACTTTGGATACTGCAGGTGTGGCAAATCGTACACAGCGCCGTTCTAAATATGGTGCAAAACGTCCTAAGGCAGGTAAGAAATAATAATTAATGCCTTTTTTTTATAAGTAAAATTATTAACGAGTTTTGGTTTGTAATAAAATTTGCGGTTGAGTAAATTCTCGAGAGCGAGAGTTGAAGACGAAAGATACAACCAAACAAAACTTTATTAAAAAATGAGAAAAGCAAAACCAAAAAAACGTGTGGTTCTTCCAGATCCCGTTTTTAATGATGTAAAAGTGTCTAAATTCGTAAATCATTTGATGTACGATGGTAAGAAAAACATCTCTTATGAAATTTTCTATGCTGCATTGGAAGCTGTAAAAGCAAAAATGCCAAATGAGGAAATGAGCGCATTGGAGATTTGGAAGAAAGCATTGGATAATGTTACTCCGCAAGTAGAGGTGAAATCTCGTCGTATCGGTGGTGCAACATTCCAAGTTCCTACTGAAATCCGTCCTGAACGTAAAGAATCAATTTCAATGAAGAATATGATTATCTTTGCACGTAAACGTGGCGGAAAGACTATGGCTGATAAATTGGCCGCTGAAATTATGGATGCATTTAACGAGCAGGGCGGTGCCTTCAAGCGTAAGGAAGATATGCATCGTATGGCGGAAGCTAACCGCGCATTCGCACACTTCAGATTCTAATTCATTAAGTCGATTGAACAATGGCAAAACAAGATTTACATTTAACACGTAATATCGGTATCATGGCGCATATTGATGCCGGTAAGACTACTACTTCTGAGCGTATTCTGTTCTATACAGGTTTGACGCATAAAATCGGTGAGGTACACGATGGTGCAGCAACGATGGACTGGATGGCACAGGAGCAGGAGCGCGGTATCACAATTACATCTGCTGCTACGACTACACGTTGGAAATGGAATGGTCAGACTTATAAAATTAACTTGATCGATACTCCGGGACACGTGGACTTTACTGCAGAGGTTGAGCGTTCTTTGCGTGTGTTGGACGGCGCAGTCGCAGCATATTGTGCAGTTGGTGGTGTTGAACCTCAATCTGAAACGGTATGGCGTCAGGCTGATAAATATAATGTTCCAAGAATGGGTTATGTGAACAAAATGGACCGTTCTGGAGCTGATTTCTTTGAAGTTGTACGTCAGATGAAAGATGTGCTGGGTGCAAATCCATGCCCGGTTGTTATTCCAATCGGTGCAGAAGAAAACTTCAAAGGTGTTGTAGACCTGATCAAGATGAAGGCTATTCTGTGGCATGATGAAACCATGGGTGCTGATTATTCTATTGAAGAAATTCCTGCTGATTTGCAGGCTGAAGCAGAGGAATGGCGTGATAAGATGTTGGAGAAGGTTGCCGAGTTCGACGATGAGTTGATGACTAAGTATTTTGATGATCCTTCTACAATTACTCAAGAGGAAATCTTGCGTGCTTTACGCGCTGCCACAGTTTCTATGCAGGTGACTCCAATGCTTTGTGGTTCTTCTTTCAAGAACAAAGGAGTTCAGACCTTGTTGGATTACGTTTGTGCTTTCTTGCCTTCTCCTTTGGATACTCCTAACGTGATTGGTACTAATCCGGATACAGGTGCAGAGGAAGATCGCAAACCATCTGAGGATGAGAAGACTTCTGCTTTGGCGTTTAAGATTGCAACAGATCCATATGTAGGACGTTTGACTTTCGTTCGTGTTTACTCTGGTAAACTTGAAGCAGGATCATATATCTACAATTCTCGTTCCGGTAAGAAAGAGCGTGTGTCACGTTTGTTCCAGATGCATTCAAATCACCAGAATCCTGTAGAAGTGATCAGCGCAGGTGATATTGGTGCAGGTGTTGGATTTAAGGATATCCGTACAGGTGATACTCTTTGTGATGAAGATGCACCAATCGTATTGGAATCTATGGACTTCCCAGATCCTGTTATCGGTATTGCAGTTGAGCCAAAGACTCAGAAGGACTTGGATAAATTGTCTAATGGTTTGGCTAAGTTGGCAGAAGAGGATCCAACATTTACGGTTAAAACTGATGAACAAACAGGTCAGACTGTTATTTCCGGTATGGGTGAGCTTCACTTGGATATTATTATTGACCGTCTGAAACGTGAGTTCAAGGTTGAATGTAATCAAGGAAAGCCACAGGTTAACTATAAGGAAGCAATTACTAAGACTGTTAACTTGCGTGAAGTTTATAAGAAGCAGTCAGGTGGTCGTGGTAAGTTCGCTGATATTATCGTTAATGTCGGTCCTGTAGATGAGGATTACAAACAGGGTGGTTTGCAGTTCGAAAATAAGGTGACTGGTGGTAATATTCCAAAGGAATTCATTCCTTCTGTTCAGAAAGGTTTTGAGAATGCTATGAAAAATGGTATTCTTGGTGGATTCCCAATGGATAGCCTGAAGGTTGAGTTGTTGGATGGATCATTCCACCCGGTTGACTCTGACCAGTTGTCATTCGAAATTTGTGCATTGCAGGCTTATAAGAGTGCATGCGCTCAGGCTAAGCCAGTATTGATGGAGCCGATCATGAAACTCGAAGTTGTAACGCCTGAAGAGAACATGGGTGATGTTATCGGTGACTTGAATAAACGTCGTGGTCAGGTTGAAGGTATGGATACTAGCCGTAGCGGTGCACGTATCGTTAAGGCTATGGTTCCATTGGCTGAAATGTTCGGATACGTAACAGCTTTACGTACGATTACATCGGGTCGTGCAACTTCATCTATGACATACGATCATCATGCTCCTGTTTCAAGTTCAATTGCTAAGGCAGTGCTTGAAGAAATCAAGGGACGTACAGATTTGGTATAATATTTAGTATAAAAGAAAAAATGAGAATGAAGGTGTCGGTTAGCGAATGACTCTTAACCGACATACCTTCTTTCCTTAAATTATTAATCATATTATAATAATAAACAAATGAGTCAAAAAATCAGAATTAAACTGAAATCTTACGATCACAACTTGGTCGATAAGTCAGCTGAAAAGATTGTGAAGACTGTTAAAGTGACTGGTGCTATTGTTAGTGGTCCTATTCCATTGCCAACACACAAACGTATCTTCACTGTAAACCGTTCAACTTTCGTAAACAAGAAGTCACGTGAGCAATTCGAGTTGTCTTCTTATAAGAGATTGATTGATATTTACAGCTCTACAGCTAAGACTGTTGATGCCTTGATGAAGCTTGAATTGCCAAGCGGTGTTGAAGTAGAAATTAAAGTTTAGTACTATTTTAAAAATTAATCGAAATGCCAGGATTATTAGGAAAAAAAATCGGAATGACATCCGTTTTCAGTGCCGATGGTAAGAATGTACCATGCACTGTTATCGAAGCAGGTCCTTGTGTAGTTACTCAGATTAAAAGTGTAGAAAAGGATGGTTACGCTGCTGTGCAGCTTGGCTTCCAGGATGCAAAGGAGAAAAATACAACAGCTCCGATGATGGGACACTTCAAAAAAGCAGGAACTACTCCAAAGAGACACTTGGCCGAGTTCGCAGCAGATTTCCAGAACGAGTTGAACTTAGGAGACACAGTTACTGTAGACATTTTTGCTGATGCAGCTTTTGTTGACGTAGTAGGAACTTCTAAAGGACATGGTTTCCAGGGTGTAGTAAAACGTCACGGATTCGGTGGTGTTGGTCAGACTACTCACGGTCAGCATAACCGCGCTCGCAAGCCGGGTTCTATCGGTGCTTGTTCTTATCCAGCAAAGGTATTTAAAGGCCTGCGTATGGGTGGTCAAATGGGTGGTGACCGCGTAACTACTCACAATTTGCAAGTTTTAAAAGTAATTCCAGAGCACAACCTGATCTTGATTAAGGGTTCTGTTCCAGGTTACAAAGGTTCAATCGTAATAATTGAAAAATAATGGAAGTTAGTGTATTGAATATTAAAGGCGAGGATACCGGAAGAAAGGTTACCTTGAATGATTCTATCTTTGCAATTGAGCCTAACGACCAGGCCATTTATTTGGATGTAAAACAGTTCTTAGCTAATCAGCGTCAAGGAACTGCGAAAGCTAAGGAAAGAAGCGAAGTGAGTGGATCTACTCGTAAGCTTGGACGCCAGAAAGGTGGAGGTGGTGCTCGTCGTGGTGATATCAACTCTCCGGTATTGGTTGGTGGTGGACGCGTTTTCGGTCCGAGACCACGTAATTACGGTTTCAAGTTGAATAAGAAAGTTAAGGCTTTGGCGCGTAAGTCTGCTTTGAGCTACAAGGCACAAGAAAATGCTATCGTTGTAGTTGAAGACTTCTCAATGGAGGCTCCAAAGACTAAACAATTCATTGAAATCATAAATAATCTTAAAGTTGACGGTAAGAAATCTTTGTTTGTATTGCCAGGTGCAGATAAAAACGTATATTTGTCTGCTCGTAACATACAACGGGTTAACGTTACGCTTGCTTCTGCGCTGAATACCTATAACGTATTGAACGCAGATGTGATGGTTGTGACTGAAAATTCACTCAAAGTTGTCGACGAAATCTTAACAAAATAAGGAGAGATAACCAAATGGGATATATTATTAAACCTCTGGTCACTGAGAAGATGACCGCTATTACGGAGAAGCAGAATAAATTCGGCTTCATCGTTCGTCCTGAGGCTAACAAACTCGAGATTAAGAAAGAAATCGAGGCTTTGTATAATGTAACGGTTGTGTCTGTTAATACCTCAAATTATGCAGGTAAGTCAAAAAATCGTTATACTCGTGCCGGCTTGATTAAAGGCCGCACTAACGCTTTTAAGAAAGCTGTTGTAACCTTGAAAGAGGGCGAAACAATTGATTTTTATAGCAATATTTAAATAGAAGATGGCAGTACGTAAATTTAAGCCCACAACACCGGGGCAGAGACACAAGATTATTGGTACTTTTGAAGAGATTACTGCATCGGTACCAGAGAAGTCTCTTGTATGTGGTAAACGTTCAACAGGTGGTCGTAATAATGTCGGTAAGATGACAATGCGCTATAATGGCGGCGGTCACAAAAGAAAATTCCGTTTCATTGACTTCAAGAGAGATAAAGACGGTGTTCCAGCAGTTGTAAAGACGATCGAGTATGATCCAAACCGTTCAGCTCGAATCGCGCTTTTGTATTATGCTGATGGAGAAAAACGTTATATTATTGCTCCTAACGGCTTGCAGGTAGGTAGCACTTTGATGTCTGGAGAGAATGCAGCGCCTGAGATTGGTAATGCACTTCCACTTCAGAATATTCCAGTAGGTACTGTAATTCACAATATCGAATTACGTCCGGGTCAAGGTGCTTTGTTGGTGCGTTCTGCAGGTAATTTTGCTCAGTTGACTTCTCGTGAGGGACGTTATTGCGTGATTAAGTTGCCTTCAGGTGAAACTCGTCAGATCCTGAGTGCATGTAAGGCAACTGTAGGTAGTGTTGGTAACTCTGATCATGCGTTGGAGAGTTCTGGTAAGGCAGGACGTTCACGTTGGTTGGGACGTCGTCCACACAACCGTGGTGTTGTAATGAACCCGCATGATCATCCAATGGGTGGTGGTGAAGGACGTCAGTCTGGAGGTCATCCACGTTCACGCAAGGGATTGTATGCTAAGGGCTTGAAGACTAGAGCTCCTAAGAAACAGTCTAATAAGTATATTATCGAGAGATGTAATAAGTAACAAAAGTTAATTGAGTAAATTATGAGTCGTTCATTAAAAAAAGGTCCATATATCGAAGTAAACCTCGAGAAGAAAGTTCTCGCGATGAATGAGAGCGGAAAGAAGAGTGTTGTTAAGACATGGGCCAGAGCTTCAATGATCTCACCTGATTTTGTGGGACACACTGTAGCTGTACACAACGGAAATAAGTTTATTCCTGTTTATGTTACTGAAAACATGGTTGGACACAAGTTGGGCGAATTTGCACCTACTCGTAAGTTCGGTGGCCATGCAGGTAACAAGAAAAAATAACAGGTTTTATCTGAAATAAAAAAAGTAAATATATAAATGGGAGCAAGAAAAAAAATTGCGGCTGAAAAAAGAAAAGAAGCCCTCAAAACCCAGTATTTTGCTAAGTTGCAGAATGTGCCTTCTTCTCCACGTAAGATGAGATATGTGGTTGATATGATTCGTGGTATGGAGGTTAATAGAGCACTTGGTACATTGAAATTCTCTTCTAAGGCTGCATCTGCAGTAGTTGAGAAATTGTTGCGCTCTGCTATCGCGAACTGGGAACAGAAAAACGAACGTAAAGCTGAAGATGGCGAATTGTTCGTAACGAAGATTTTTGTTGATGGTGGTGCAACTCTGAAAAGAATGAGACCAGCTCCACAGGGAAGAGGTTACAGAATTCGCAAGCGTTCAAATCACGTAACTTTGTTCGTAGGCACTAAAACTAATGATTAATAAGAAGTAGTATGGGACAGAAAGTAAATCCGATAAGCAACCGACTCGGTATTATTAGAGGTTGGGATTCTAACTGGTACGGTGGCAAGGACTTTGGTGATTCTTTGTTGGAAGATAGCAAAATCCGTAAATACTTGAACGTACGTTTGGCTGCTGCCAGCGTTTCAAGAATTGTCATTGAGCGTACACTTAAACTCGTGACGATTACAGTTTGTACTGCACGTCCGGGATTGGTCATTGGTAAAGGTGGACAGGATGTTGATAAACTGAAAGAGGAGTTGAAAAAGATTACGGATAAGGATATTCAGATCAACATCTTTGAAATTAAGAAACCGGAACTTGATGCTGTTATAGTTGCAAATAACATTGCACGTCAGGTTGAAGGTAAAATTGCTTACCGTCGTGCAATCAAGATGGCTATCGCTAATACTATGCGCGCTGGTGCTGAAGGTATTAAAGTCTTGATCTCTGGACGTTTGAATGGAGCAGAAATGGCACGTTCTGAGATGTATAAAGAAGGACGTACTCCATTGCATACTTTCCGTGCTGATATTGACTATTGTCAGGCTGAAGCCTTGACTAAGGTTGGTTTGCTCGGTATTAAGGTTTGGATTTGTCGTGGTGAGGTTTATGGTAAACGTGATTTGACTCCTAACTTTACACAGAATAAGGAAACCGGCCGTAGTAACAATGGTGGTAAAAACTTCCGCAAGAAGAAGAACAACAATCGTTAATTTGAATTAAGCAATTATGTTACAACCGAAAAGAACAAAATATAGAAGACCGCAAAAGGGCCGTTGTAAAGGAAATGCCCAGCGTGGTAACCAATTGGCTTTCGGATCATTCGGTATTAAGTCATTGGATACGCATTGGATTACCGGTCGTCAGATAGAAGCTGCCCGTGTTGCTGTTACTCGTTACATGCAGCGTGAGGGACAGGTTTGGATCCGAATTTTCCCGGATAAACCAATTACAAAGAAGCCTGCCGATGTACGTATGGGTAAAGGTAAGGGAGATCCTGTAGGATATGTATTCCCAATCACTCCAGGACGTATTATTTTTGAAGTTGAGGGTGTTCCTTATGAAGTAGCCAAGGAGGCTTTGCGTTTGGCTGCTCAGAAACTTCCTGTAACTACTAAGTTTATTGTTAGACGTGATTACGATAAAAACGCTTAATTATGAAGATCGCAGAAATTAGAGAATTGTCAACCGCTGATTTGGTTGAAAGAGTTCAGGCTGAGGAAGCAAATTATACCCAGATGTTGTTGAATCATGCGGTATCTCCTCTTGAGAATCCTGCGCAAATTAAAGCTGCACGTCGTACAATCGCCCGTATGAAAACAGAATTACGCGCAAGAGAACTTAACAAATAATAATGGTCCACATGGAAGCAAGAAATTTAAGAAAAACAAGAACGGGTGTTGTTACCAGTGACAAGATGGATAAGACCATTGTTGTAGCTGCTAAGTTTAAGGAGAAGCACCCTATTTATGGTAAATTCGTTTCTAAAACGAAGAAATATCATGCTCATGACGAGAAAAATGATTGTCATGTAGGTGATACAGTTTTGATCATGGAAACCCGTCCCTTGAGTAAAACAAAGAGATGGAGAGTTGTTGAAATCGTTGAAAGAGCTAAGTAATTATGATACAAGCAGAATCTAGACTTGTTGTAACTGACAACAGCGGTGCGCGTGAGGCTTTGTGTATCCGTGTATTGGGAGGTACAAAAAGACGTTATGCGTCAGTAGGTGATGTAATCGTAGTTTCTATCAAGAGCGTGATTCCATCAAGTGATATTAAAAAGGGTGCAGTATCAAAGGCTTTGATCGTACGTACAAAGAAGGAGGTTCGTCGTGCTGACGGTTCTTATATCCGCTTCGATGACAATGCGTGTGTTCTTTTGAACAATGCTGGTGAGTTACGTGGAAGCCGTATCTTTGGACCTGTAGCGCGTGAGTTGCGTGCTGCAAACATGAAGGTAGTTTCTTTGGCACCTGAAGTACTTTAATTTTTCAAAGAGATAAAGTAATGAGTAAATTACATATTAAAAAAGGCGATACAGTTTACGTAAATTCAGGCGAGAATAAAGGCCAAACTGGAAAAGTCTTGAAGGTATTCGTTGAAGAGCGCCGTGCCATTGTTGAAGGCGTAAACATGGTGTCTAAGAGCCAGAAGCCGAGTGCTAAGAATCCTCAAGGAGGTATTGTTAAGCAAGAGGCTCCACTTCACATTTCTAAATTGAATGTTGTAGATCCGAAGACTGGCAAACCAACTCGTATCGGTAGAAAATTGAATGCTGACGGAAAATTGGTACGTTATGCTAAAAAATCAGGAGAGGAGATTAAGTAATGGGAAATACTGCTAGCCTTAAGAAAGAATATGCAGAGCGTATCGCGCCTGCTTTGAAGAATCAGTTTAACTATTCTTCAACGATGCAGATACCAGTGCTCAAGAAGATTGTGATTAATCAAGGTTTGGGTATGGCAACTGCTGACAAGAAGATCATTGATGTAGCAATTAATGAAATTACGGCTATAACTGGTCAAAAAGCTGTTGCTACAGTTTCAAAGAAAGACGTTGCAAACTTCAAGTTGCGTAAGAAGATGCCTATCGGTGTGATGGTAACTTTGCGTCGTGAAAGAATGTATGAGTTCTTGGAGAAACTGATCCGTGTAGCACTTCCTCGTATCCGTGACTTCAAAGGAATCGAGAGCAAGTTTGATGGACGTGGTAACTATACCTTGGGTATTCAGGAGCAAATTATTTTCCCTGAAATTAATATCGATACAATCGATCGTATTTTGGGTATGAATATTACGTTTGTAACTACGGCTAAGACTGATGAAGAAGGTTATGCTTTGTTGAAAGAATTCGGCCTTCCATTTAAGAACGCTAAAAACGATTAATTGATATGGCAAAAGAATCAATGAAGGCTCGTGAGGTTAAAAGAGCCAAACTTGTAGCCAAATACGCTGAGAAGCGTGCTGCACTTAAGAAGATTGTACGTTCTGGTGATCCAATCGAAGCTTATGAGGCAGCTCAGAAGTTACAGTCAATTCCACGAAATGCTAATCCGATCCGTTTGCACAATCGTTGCAAACTTACTGGCCGTCCAAAGGGTTATATGCGTCAGTTCGGAATTTCACGTATTCAGTTCCGTGAGATGGCATCAAGTGGTTTGATCCCAGGCGTAAAAAAAGCAAGCTGGTAATTATTAATTTTTAATATTGTCGGGAGAGTCCCGATTAATTAAATTATTTTTTTATGACAGATCCAATAGCAGATTATTTGACGCGATTGAGAAATGCAATTCAGGCAAAACACAGAGTTGTTGAAGTTCCTGCGTCAAATTTGAAAAAGGAAATCACTAAGATCCTTTTCGACAAGGGTTACATCTTGAACTATAAATTCGTTGAAGATGGCCCTCAGGGTACAATCAAGGTTGCCTTGAAGTACGATTCAGTTAATAAGGTTAACGCTATTAAGAAGTTAATCAGAGTATCCACTCCAGGTATGCGTAAATATACTGGTTACAAGGATATGCCGAGTGTTATTAATGGATTGGGTATAGCTATTATATCTACATCTAAGGGTGTTATGACTGACAAGGAAGCTGCTGATTTGAAAATTGGTGGTGAAGTCCTTTGTTATGTTTATTAATTTTGGAGGATATATATATGTCAAGAATTGGAAAATTGCCCATTAACATTCCAGCAGGTGTAACTGTGACAGTGAGTGCTGATAATGTGGTTTCTGTAAAAGGACCAAAAGGTGAAATGACTCAGGCTGTAGATCCTTCAATCAAAGTTAATGTAGCTGATTCACATATTACTTTTGAGATTGATGAACAAAATGATGCTGTTGAATTGAAACAAAAACAAGCATTCCATGGTTTATACCGTGCATTGGTAAACAATATGGTTGTTGGTGTTTCTGAAGGTTATGTGAAAAAGTTAGAATTGGTCGGTGTAGGTTACCGTGCATCAAATCAAGGTAACATTATCGAGTTCTCTTTGGGTTATACGCATAATATTTTCATTCAGTTGCCAAAAGAGATCAAGGTAGAGACTAAATCAGAAAGAAATCAGAACCCGCTTATTATATTGGAATCATGCGACAAACAGTTGTTAGGACAGGTTTGCGCTAAAATTCGTTCTTTCCGTAAGCCAGAACCTTACAAAGGTAAAGGTGTCTTGTTTGTTGGTGAACAGATTCGTAGAAAGTCTGGTAAGTCAGCTGGTGCTAAGTAATTTTAAAACTGTAAGATTATGACTACAAAAATAGAAAGACGAATTAAAATTAAATATAGAGTTCGTAATAAGATTTCAGGTACTACTGAACGTCCACGTATGTCAGTTTTCAGAAGCAACAAGCAGATCTATGTGCAGATCATTAATGATTTGACAGGTACTACTTTGGTTGCTGCTTCTTCACTCGGTATGGAAGCCATGCCTAAAAAAGAACAGGCTGCAAAAGTTGGTGAGCTTATTGCAAAGAAAGCGCTAGAAGCAGGTATCTCTGTTGTCGTTTTCGATCGTAACGGATACTTGTATCACGGTAGAGTTAAGGAAGTTGCTGATGCAGCGCGTAACGGTGGACTTAAATTTTAATAGGTTATGGCAATTAATAGAGTTAAGATAAACAGCGATATCGAATTAAAAGATAGATTGGTTGCTATCAATCGCGTAACTAAGGTAACTAAAGGTGGTCGTACCTTTACTTTCGCTGCAATCGTAGTTGTAGGTAATGGTAACGGTATCATCGGTTGGGGACTTGGTAAAGCTGGTGAAGTAACTGCTGCTATTGCTAAAGGTGTTGAGTCTGCTAAGAAAAATTTAGTAAAAGTGCCTGTATTAAAGGGTACAGTTCCTCATGGACAGACAGCTAAGTTTGGCGGTGCAGAAGTTTTGATTATGCCAGCATCTCACGGTACGGGAGTTGTTGCAGGTGGTGCAATGCGTGCTGTGTTGGAAAGTGTAGGTGTTACAGACTGTTTGGCGAAGTCAAAAGGATCATCTAATCCTCACAATTTGGTAAAAGCAACAATTTTGGCTTTGGCTGAGATGCGTGATGCAAAGACTGTAGCTCAGAACCGTGGCGTAAGTTTAGATAAAGTATTTAGAGGATAAGGAGAATTAATATGGCAACTATTAAGATTAAGCAGATTAAGAGCAGAATTGGTGCTCCAGCCAATCAGAAGAGAACCCTTGATGCTTTGGGTTTGACGAAGATGAATCATGTAGTTGAAGTAGAGGATACTCCGACAACTCGTGGAATGGTACAGAAAGTTCATCACTTGGTTACCATTGTTGACTAATCTATTCATTTACATAAAATTTGATTTGATATGAAATTACATAATTTGAAACCTGCTTGTGGATCAGTACATGCTCGTAAAAGAGTAGGTCGTGGTGCCGGTTCAGGATTGGGTGGTACTTCAACTCGTGGACACAAGGGTGCTAAAGCAAGATCAGGTTACAAGAAAAAAATCGGTTTTGAAGGTGGACAGATGCCTTTGCAGCGCCGTTTACCGAAGTTTGGCTTCAAAAATATCAACCGAGTTGTTTATCAACTAGTTAATCTTGCAGATTTGCAGAAGTTAGCTGAATCAGCAAATTTGAATAAAATAGGTTTGGCTGAATTAGTTGCTGCTGGATACGTTTCTGCAGGACAGTTGGTTAAGGTTCTTGGTAACGGTCAGCTTACTGCTAAAGTTGATGTTGAAGCAAACGCTTTCTCTAAAACGGCTGAAGCTGCAATCCAGGCAGCTGGTGGTAACGTAACAAAACTTTAATTCAATGAAGAAGTTCGTAGAAACCTTAAAGAACATATGGATGATTGAGGATCTGAGACAACGGATCCTCATCACCCTCTTGTTTACTGCAATATACCGTTTTGGATCTTTCGTGGTATTACCTGGAATAGATCCTAATCAATTGGCTGCGTTGCGTGAACAGACGAGTGAAGGTTTGATGTCTTTGCTTAATATGTTCTCTGGAGGTGCATTTTCTAATGCATCTATTTTTGCATTGGGTATCATGCCTTATATCTCAGCATCTATTGTAATACAGTTGCTGGGAGTTGCTGTTCCTTATTTCCAAAAGATGCAGCGTGAGGGCGAGAGTGGAAGACGAAAAATGAATCAGTATACTCGTTATCTTACATTGTTCATTTTATTATTCCAAGCACCTTCATATCTAATCAACTTGAAAGTACAGTCTGGTGGTGCGCTTAATCCTACAATTAGCTGGACGATGTTTATGATTACAGCAACAATAATATTGGCTGCTGGAAGTATGTTCGTTCTTTGGTTAGGTGAGCGTATTACAGATAAAGGTATAGGTAATGGCGTGTCTTTGCTTATTATGATTGGTATTATTGCACGTTTACCTATTGCTTTAAGTCAGGAAGTAACTTCCCGTTTGACAAATGTTGCCGGTGGTGGTTTGCTTGGCTTATTGATCGAGTTAGTAATACTGCTTGTTGTCATTTGTGTTTCTATTATGTTGGTACAAGGTACGCGAAAGATACCAGTACAGTATGCTAAACGATTGGTAGGAAACCAACAATATGGTGGTGCTCGCCAGTACATCCCACTTAAAATATTTGCTGCAAATGTAATGCCAATCATTTTTGCTCAGGCATTGATGTTTATACCAATTACAATGGTTGGCTACACTTCTGTTGATAATGCGACATGGTTCCTGCGTATGCTCGTTGATCATACAAGTTGGGTTTATAATCTGATCTTTGCTGTATTAATTATAGCATTTACTTATTTTTATACAGCAATTACTTTAAATCCAGTACAAATGGCCGAAGATATGAAGCGAAACAATGGTTTTATACCAGGTGTGAAGCCAGGTCATGATACAGCTGAATTTATTGATCGGATTATGTCAAGATTGACACTTCCTGGTTCTATTCTTTTGGCGATTATCGCTTGTATGCCGGCAATGGCTGGTGTATTTGGTATTGGGGCTGAGTTTGCCCAATTCTTTGGGGGAACTTCTCTTCTCATTTTGGTGGGTGTTGTATTAGATACGCTCCAGCAGATAGAGAGCCATTTGTTGATGCGCCATTACGATGGACTTTTAAGTTCAGGAAGAATTCGTGGACGTTCAAATGTTTCTGCGTACTAACGATATTATCAGAATATGATATTCCTTAAAACAGAGGATGAGATAGAATTGATGCGTGCAGCAAATCAATTGGTATCAAAAACACATGTTGAGTTAGCGCGTCATATCAAACCTGGGATTACAACTTCCCAGTTGGATAAGATAGCTGAAGAGTTTATTCGTGATCATGGAGCTCTTCCAACTTTTAAAGGTTTTCCTAATCCATATGGATCTCCTTTTCCTGCTTCAATTTGTGCATCTGTCAATGATGAAGTCGTTCATGGTATTCCCAATGATAGACCATTGTGTGATGGTGATATTGTTTCAATTGATTGTGGTGTGCTTCTTCATGGTTTTAATGGAGATTCTTGTTATACCTTTTGTGTAGGTAATGTTGATGAGAATGTCAAGCATCTATTAAAAACGACTAAAGAGTCACTTTACAAAGGAATCGAAACGGCTTTGGCTGGCAAGCGAATTGGTGACATCGGATATGCAGTGCAATCATATTGTGAGCATGAGGGTTTTGGTGTTGTCCGTGAATTTGTTGGTCATGGGATTGGAAAAGAAATGCATGAAGAGCCATCTGTTCCTAATTACGGGCGGAGAGGTAATGGTGTTCAAATTAAGAATGGTATGTGTTTGGCCATTGAGCCAATGATTACAATGGGCTCGCCAAAGATTGGTATGATGCCAGATCGATGGACCATTAAAACACTTGATGGTAAGCCAGCAGCTCATTTTGAGCATACAATTGCAGTACATCATGGTAAAGCTGATATTTTATCCAGTTTTGAGGAAATTGAACAAATTGAAGGTAATTTATATTAAGTATGGCAAAACAGTCCGCTATAGAGCAAGATGGAGTAATCGTTGAAGCTCTTTCCAATGCGATGTTTCGTGTTGAATTAGAGAATGGTCATGAGATTACTGCTCACATCTCAGGAAAAATGAGAATGCATTACATCAAAATTTTGCCTGGTGACAAAGTAAGGGTGGAAATGAGTCCTTATGACTTGTCGAAAGGACGAATCGTGTTTAGATATAAATAATAAGCAAAGATATGAAAACAAGAGCATCTTTAAAGAAACGTACTCCAGAGTGCAAGATTGTACGTCGTAAAGGACGTTTATATGTAATTAACAAGAAGAACCCTAAGTTTAAAATGCGTCAGGGTTAATTATCGTGCAAAAGAAATAATTTAGTATATGGCAATAAGAATTGTTGGTGTTGATTTACCCCAAAACAAGAGAGGTGAAATCGCTTTGACCTATGTGTATGGTATAGGTCGCAGTAGTTCAGCTAAGATCCTCGAAAAGGCTGGTGTTGATAAGGACATTAAAGTAAAGGATTGGACTGACGACCAAGCTGCAAAAATTCGTGAGATTATTGGTGCTGAGTATAAGGTAGAAGGTGACCTTCGTTCTGAAATTCAGTTGAATATTAAACGACTGATGGATATTGGTTGCTACCGTGGTGTACGTCACCGTCTCGGTTTGCCAGTTCGTGGTCAGAGCACCAAGAACAATGCACGTACTCGTAAGGGTAAGAAGAAGACAGTTGCAAACAAGAAAAAAGCTACTAAATAATAATTAGATATGGCAAAGAAAACAGTCGCAGCTAAGAAAAGAAATGTTAAGGTTGATGCTATGGGACAGTTGCATGTTCACAGCTCATTCAATAACGTTATTGTATCTTTAGCAAACAGTGAAGGTCAGATCATCTCTTGGTCTTCAGCTGGTAAGATGGGATTCCGTGGTTCTAAGAAGAACACTCCCTATGCAGCTCAGATGGCTGCTCAGGATTGTGCAAAGGTTGCATATGATCTTGGTTTGAGAAAGGTTAAAGCTTATGTGAAGGGTCCTGGTAATGGACGTGAGTCTGCTATCAGAACTGTACATGGCGCTGGAATTGAGGTAACTGAGATTATTGATGTTACTCCATTGCCACACAATGGTTGTCGTCCTCCTAAGAGAAGAAGAGTATAATCATAGATAACCTTAATTAAGTGCAGGATTCATCAGAATTGAATGGCATACATTTCCTTTCTGTAGTGATGCGGCTGCAATATCAAATGAATCCTGCCGTAAACTTTTTAAATTTAAAATACAATGGCTAGATATACTGGACCTAAATCAAGAATTGCCCGTAGATTCGGTGAAGCAATTTTCGGTGCTGACAAAGTTTTGTCAAAAAGAAATTTCCCTCCTGGCCAGCACGGAAATTCAAGAAGAAGAAAAACTTCTGAGTATGGTGTGATGTTGGCAGAAAAGCAGAAAGCAAAATATACTTACGGTGTATTGGAGAAACAATTCCGTAACATGTTTGATAAGGCTGCTCGTACTAACGGTATTACTGGTGAAATTCTTTTGCAGAATTTAGAGTGCCGTTTGGACAATGTAGTTTACCGTTTAGGTATCGCTCCTACTCGTGCTGCGGCTCGTCAGTTGGTAGGTCACAAGCACATTACAGTTGATGGCAAAGTGGTAAACATCCCTTCATATTCAGTTAAACCAGGTCAGATCATCGCTGTTCGTGAGAAATCTAAATCTCTCGAGGTAATCGCTGATGCATTGGCTGGATTCAACCACAGCAAATATCCTTGGATTGAGTGGGATGAAAACACTAAATCTGGTAAATTGTTGCACAAACCTGAGCGTGCAGATATTCCAGAAAATATTAAGGAGCAATTGATCGTTGAGTTGTACTCTAAATAATAATTAAGTAATGGCGATATTAGCATTTCAAAAACCTGATAAAGTATTAATGTTGGAGGCGGATGATAAATTCGGCAAGTTCGAGTTTCGTCCGTTGGAGCCCGGTTTCGGTATTACTGTTGGTAATGCTTTGCGCCGTATTCTTCTTTCTTCATTGGAAGGCTTTGCCATCAATACGATGCGCATTGCTGGTGTAGAACACGAATTCGCATCTGTTCCAGGTGTTAAGGAGGATGTCACCAACATTATCTTGAATCTGAAGCAAGTTCGCTTCAAACAAAGAGTAGAAGAATTCGAGAATGAGAAAGTAAGTGTTACTGTTGAGAACACTACGGAGTTTAAAGCAGGAGACCTGAACAAGTATCTGACTGGATTTGAAGTGTTAAACCCTGAATTAGTTATTTGCCATTTAGATGCCAAAGCAACGATGCAGATTGAGTTGACCATTAACAAAGGTCGTGGATATGTTCCTGCTGACGAAAACCGTGAGTACTGCACGGACGTTAATGTGATTCCAATCGATTCAATTTACACTCCAATTAGAAATGTTAAGTACGCTGTTGAAAATTATCGTGTAGAGCAGAAAACTGACTACGAGAAACTCGTTCTTGAAATTTCTACTGATGGTTCCATACACCCGAAGGATGCCTTGAAAGAGGCTGCTAAGATTCTGATTTATCACTTCATGTTATTCTCTGATGAGAAGATTACTTTGGAGAATTCTGATAGTGAAATCAACGAAGAGTTTGATGAAGAAGTTTTGCACATGCGTCAACTTCTGAAGACTAAGCTTGTTGATATGGATCTCTCTGTTCGTGCTTTGAATTGTTTGAAGGCTGCAGACGTAGAAACATTAGGTGACTTAGTTCAGTTCAATAAAACTGATTTGTTGAAGTTCAGAAACTTCGGTAAGAAATCGCTCACTGAGCTTGATGATTTGCTAGAGAGTCTGAATCTGTCGTTTGGAACTGATATTTCTAAATATAAATTAGATAAAGAATAATAAACAATGAGACATAATAAAAAATTTAATCATTTGGGCCGTACTGCATCTCACAGAAATGCTATGTTGGCTAACATGGCTATTTCTTTGATCATGCACAAAAGAATCACTACGACCCTCGCGAAGGCTAAGGCTTTGAAGAAGTACGTAGAGCCGCTGATCACGAAGTCTAAGGAGGATACGACAAACTCTCGTCGTGTTGTGTTCAGCTATTTGCAGAATAAATATGCCGTTACTGAACTTTTCAAGGAAATCTCTGTAAAGGTTGCAGATCGTCCGGGTGGATATACTCGTATCATCAAGACTGGTTTCCGTGCTAGCGATAATGCTCCGATGTGTTTTATCGAGCTTGTTGACTACGATGAAAATATGGCTAAGAAGGCTGTGAAGAAGACTCGTACACGTCGTTCTAAGAAAGCTGCTGCTGAAGCAACTGAAACTACCGAAGCACAGGTAGTTGAAACACCAGCAACTGAGACAGCTGCAGAATAATTATTGCACGATATATTAGATTAGAAAAGGCATCCGGTAACGGATGCCTTTTTTATTTTTAAGGAGTTTTTCGTTTGTGTACTTTTCAGTGATAGTTTAATATCTATTATAGTAGGGCCTATATTTGTTAAGTGGAATCTTTAGTCGGATATTTGACTTCGGATATAAAAAATGGAGGTCATCAAAATGATCCTCCATTTTTTATACCAGAATATGATGTCTAAAATACTATATTTATTTTTAGTACTTTTGTTTAGATTCTTAACATGCGTAAGGTTTATTCGTTCATAATGTGTTTACCGTAGTTCCAACCCTTTAACTCATACAAAAGTTGGTCTTTTTGGATACGTTTCTTAAAATTGTCGTAGTCTCTTTTTTCTTCAGGAGTCCATCCGGCTTCAGCTACTGCTGCCAGTCTGGGTAACATCAGATATTCTACCACACTGCCATCTGTCACCCATTCAGTCCAGAAGTTAGCTTGTACTCCCATATATTTGTCTTGTAAATCTGTTGGAACCTGGTACATTGGTTTATATTGGTATACAGCTTTGACTGTTTCTGTTCCGCTTCCCTGTGACATAGGCTCATTGGGTCCGGAAGCCTGCTTCCGATTGATATAGTATGGTATTTGAGGACTGAGGATTGTATTCATACCTCTTTGCGCCGCATCTTTTGCAGCTGCGTCTGCACCTACCCACGCCATGATAGTAATGTCTGTTCCCAAGGGCTGGGTGTTACCATGCAGCACTTCATTCCAAAAGATTAGTTTTCTTTGTTCTTCGGCTGGTTTTGCCGTAATATAGTCTTTAAGTTGCTTATAAAAGTGGATTTGCAGATCGCGATAATTGTTTGATCCGATTGCTTTCAATTGTTCTTGGCAAGCTTTGTTTTGTTCCCATTTACTGGTCGGACATTCATCCCCACCCAAATGAATATATTCAAAAGGGAATAAGTCTATCAGTTCGTCAATGATATCTTTCGCGAATTGTACAGCTTTAGGGTTGGCAACATTGATTACGTCTGTTGAAACTCCCTGCCATAACCATACTTCATGTTTATTTTCCGGATCACAGGCTAGAAATTCCGGATATGAAGCAACTGCTGCTTGTGAATGTCCTGGTATATCTATCTCCGGAATGATTTCTATAAAACGTTCTTTGGCATATTCAACAATCTCCTGGATGTCTTTCTGAGTGTAGAATCCTCCATACCACTGTCCGTCAGGTTGGGTGTTTCCCCATCCCAGAACCTTACTGTTTCTCCAACCACCTACTTCAGTTAGTTTGGGATATTTTTTGATTTCTATGCGCCAACCTTGATCTTCAGTCAGATGCCAGTGAAAACGATTCATTTTATATGTTGCCATAATATCTATGACGCGTTTCACTTGATCTTTACCGTAGATGTGTCGTCCTTCGTCCAGCATGAAACCACGCCAGCCAAATCTGGGTTCATCTTCAATTTCAATAGCAGGAATGCTCCAGTTGTCAGTCTGTGTGTCTTTCACGCCTGCCATAACATTTCTTGGCATGAGTTGTTTTAAGGTTTGTAGTGCATAAAAGAACCCAACAGGGCGTGCTGCTTCAATATGGATCTGTTTTTGGTCAATGTTAAGTTTGTAAGCTTCAGTAGCGAGCGATGTATTTAATTCCAAGATGATATCTGCCTTTTTCCCTGTTCTTACACTTTTTGTCTTTATACCAGTTGCATGATTCAGATCTTCTTGAAACTGATTAAAAACAAGTTGGATACTATCACCCCGATAATGATCTACATAGGCTTTTAGATTTTCTGGAAAGGTAAACTCACCAATGCAGGTAGTCATTTTTGCTGGCATGGGAATCAGTGCCAGTACTTCATTAGCCTGTATGCTCTGGTTGGTGCTCAAGGCACAAAGCAAACATACAGCCATTGTTTTCATCTTCATAAAATTTGTGGGTATAAAGTTATTGTATGTTTAATGGACAAAAATACGAATAAAATATGATAAACAAAACATGTGTGGGTCGTTATTGTCAAATAAGAATTTTATTACGCAAGATTGAAAGGATAAATGAGTTGTAAAAACAGGATTTATAAAGATAGAAAAACTCCAGCTGAAACTATTTTCAAAAATAGTTTCAGCTGGAGTTTACTCAATGCTCATTTGTTTTCTTATCTGGCTTAGATTCTAAAATGAACTGTTTATTTTTCATTGTCACTGGCATATAGGCTGTCGATAATACCATCTGCCAAACCTATTTCCGGGACATAAACATATTGTGCGTGTAGCGTATCAGCCAAAGTCAGGAATATTTTTCCGGCTGGAACAATCACGTCGGCACGGTCGGCTTTCAGATTGAATGTTTCCATTCGTTCTTCAGGGGTGAGCGGTTCCAGCTGGTCAAAGGTCTTTTTGAGTGATTCGATTGGAATCCGTTTTTTCTCCTTATCTTTGGTTTCTACAAGTCGGTATAGTTTATTGATGTTACCTCCTGATCCGATAATATTGACTACTGGGTATTCTTTAACAGCTTCGGCCACCTCTTTTTTCATCTTGTCCCAAGCCTCGTCTGTGACACCTCCTGTCAGGATACGTACGGTACCGATGTTAAACGATTTGGAATACTTCAGATCACCATTAATTAGCAAATTCACTTCCGTACTACCACCGCCCACATCAACATACATATAATTGCCACAGCGGTCTTCCATACATTCTATATGGTTATTGTAAACCATCTGTGCTTCTTCCTTTCCATCGATGATTTCAATTTCTATACCGGTCGACTTTTTGATTTTTTTGATGATTTCCGGTCCGTTCTTGGCATCGCGCATAGCCGAGGTGGCGCAAACCCGATATTTCTCCACACCGTATATTTTCATCAGATGGTTATAGGCTTTCATAAGCCGTCTCATGCGTTCTTCTTTGGCTTCAGTAATTTCCCCCTTACCAAAAACATCGAATCCAAGTCGGAGCGGTACACGCAGAAGAATGCTTTTGGCAAACTTAACACTACCGTCTGCTTTCTTGGTTACTTTCTTGATGAGCAGTCGCACGGCATTGGAGCCGATATCGATTGCAGCGTAATTTTTGCTTTCCATATATTATTCAGGTATTTGATTGGTTTCTAAATAATGGTTACGTAAGGCTTCCTGAGAACGGAATGGAGCAAATTCTTCCGGGTGATATAATTGGTTATTTCCTGTGCCGTCAACGATGCGTCCTTGCATTGTATCTTTCATTCCGTATTCAACAATCAGTTTCAGCTCTTTTTTAATTTCCGGGTCATATACCGGGGTGATGACTTCTACACGGTTGTCCAGGTTTCTGGGCATCCAGTCGGCTGAACCGAAAAATACTTTTTCTTCACCGCCTGCAGCAAAGATAAAGATACGGGCGTGCTCCAGATAACGGTCAATAATTCCATGGATGTGCATGTTGCCACAAAGTTCTTCACCTGTTGGAATCAGTGAACAGTTACCTCTTACAAGTAAGTCTACCGGAACGCCGTGTTCGGCTGCCTCATAGAGTTTTTTTACGATGGTTTCGTCCGTAATATGATTTATTTTTACTTTGATGTAGGCTGGTTTCCCTGCTTCCTTGTTTCGGATTTCTTCATTAATCAGCCGTACAAACCGGTTTTTCATTTCATTCGGTGAAACCAGTAGTTCTTTGAAATGTACCATAGAGTAGGGGCGTTCGATGAAATTGAACACATTAGCCACATCTTTGACGATAGGTTGTGATGCGGTCATCAGCATAAAGTCTGTATAGGCACGTGCGTTACCTTCATGGAAGTTTCCAGAACTGATGCAGACAATCGAAGGACCGGTTTTCATGTCAATATGTGTGATTTTAGAATGTACTTTCAGGCCTTCTACTCCGAAAATTACGTGAACGCCGGCATCTTGCATTTGTTTTGACCATCCGATATTCGATGCTTCATCGAATCGGGCCAGAAGTTCGATTACAACAGTCACTTTCTTACCGTTACGGGCTGCTCCGATCAGGGCTTTCACCACTTTTGAATCTTTGGCCAGTCGATATAGAGTGGTTTTGATACTTTTCACTTCTTTACTGAGTGCCGCTTCCTGCAGTACGCGCAGATAAGAATCAAAACTGTGGTAAGGCACGTGGATGAAACGGTCTTTCTGCCGGATGGTTTTCAGAATACTGATATTGGGTTGGTTCAGTTCGTTTTTGATGATTGGTGTCCAGGTCGGATACTTCAGGTCTTTTCGTCCACAATCAGGAAATTTCATCAGATCCTTGTGATTGTGATATCTACCTCCGGCCAGAACCGTATCTAGTTTATCCAGGTTCAGCAAGTCTTTGATATGTTTCAATAATCCTTTTGGCATAGCCGAGTCATATACAATACGGAGCGGTGCTCCCCGTTTACGGCTTTTTACGCCTTTTGAAATCTTTTGTAGCATACCGTTGCGCAAATCGTTGTCGATTTCCATTTCCGCATCTCGGGTAAACTTGAATGAATAGGCTTCAAAATCAGTATACCCTAGTCCGTTGAATATGATAGGCAGGCAGCATCGGATGGCATCATCGAGATACATTAGATAACTAGCTCCGTCTTTATCATTCAATCGGACGAAACGTCCACAGATGTTGACAGGTAACTCCAAAAAGGCGTATTCCGTCTTCTTTTGTCCGTCTTTTTCCTGATTCATTTTTACGGCCAGATAGATATTTTCATCATTTTCGATATCAAACTGTTTGATAGCCGAGAACCAGATCGGCATGACATGACCGCTCAGAGTTGTACGATAGAAGTTTTGTACGAACTCCAGTTGTTCCTCGTCGATTTCTTCATTGTTTACGAGGTAAATGTGTTCTTTTTTCAGTTGTTCGGTAATGTCACGTATCGTTTGCTCAAATTCTTTGGAATATTGGGCATTGAGTTTATTGATTCCTTTCAGAATGGCGAGTGCTTCTTCACGGTCTGCACGTGCAGCTTTTTCCTCACATTCTGCAATGCGGCTTTGTGAAGCCACGCGAACACGGAAGAACTCGTCCAGATTATTTGAATAAATACCTAAAAAGCTGAGACGTTCCAGTAAAGGGACATTTTCCTTGGCTGCCTCTTGTAAAATTCGTCGGTTAAAATACATCCAACTGATATCTCTGGGCAGATAATTTTTTTTATTGCAACTTTTCATAGATGCTTGAGATTTTGATATCTTGTTTTTATTTTTAAAAAATCGCCTTTTAAAGTTATATATTTTTTCTGAAAGAGATGATTGGGCAAAGAAGATATTTTTCAATCTGGTCTCTTTTCGGTATAAGACGGTTGTTTAGTTGTTACAAAAAAGGTACATTAAGATTGTGATTTGATGAAAGTAAGTACGAATTGGTCTGACAGGTTTGGCATTGTATAGAATCGTTCGTTTTATGGCGTAATTCCCAAAAAATACTGTAATTTTGCATTGTAAACATATAAAAAGATAAGAAATTGATTTCAATAGAACATTTACAGGTAGAATTCGGGGCGACACCTCTGTTTCAGGATGTGTCCTACGTGATCAATGACAAGGATCGGATTGCTTTGGTCGGAAAGAACGGTGCCGGAAAGTCTACCATGCTGAAAATTATAGCTGGTATGCAGGCTCCCACATCGGGTTCGGTTGCCATTCCACGCGATACGACAATCGGTTATTTGCCTCAGGTGATGGTGTTGTCTGATGAACGGACGGTTATGGAGGAAGCTGAGTTGGCTTTTGAACATATCAGCGAGATGCAGGACCGGATCAACCGGATGAATCAGGAGCTGGCAGATCGGACCGATTATGAGAGTGAATCCTATATGGCTCTGGTGGAGAAGTTCACACATGAAAGTGAACGTTTTCAGATGATGGGTGGCCTGAATTATCAGGCCGAGATCGAACGGACACTGACCGGTTTGGGATTCCGGAGAGAAGATTTCTCACGTCCTACCAGTGAGTTTAGTGGAGGATGGCGTATGCGTATAGAGCTGGCTAAATTGTTATTACGCCGTCCTGATGTATTGTTACTTGATGAGCCGACCAATCACCTCGATATTGAGAGTATCCAGTGGTTGGAGAATTTCCTGGCTACCCGGGCCAATGCTGTGGTTTTGGTCAGTCACGACCGCGCATTTATAAACAATGTGACCACACGCACGCTGGAGATTTCCTGTGGACGTGTCTATGATTATAAGGTGAAGTACGATGATTATGTCCGTTTGCGTGCCGAGCGCCGTGAACAGCAGTTGCGTGCTTACGAAAACCAACAGAAAGAGATTGCCGAAATCGAGGACTTTATAGAGCGTTTCCGTTATAAGGCGACCAAGGCCGTCCAGGTGCAGAGTCGCATCAAGCAGTTGGAGAAAATCGTTCCGATAGAAGTTGATGAAGTGGACAATTCCGCTTTACGCCTCAAATTTCCACCGGCCATGCGCAGTGGCGACTATCCGGTCATTTGTGAGGATGTGCGTAAGGCTTATGGCAATCACGTAGTTTTTCATGATGTGAATCTCACGATTGAACGGGGCGAAAAAGTGGCTTTTGTCGGTAAAAATGGTGAGGGTAAGTCTACATTGGTGAAGTGCATCATGGGGGAGATTCCTTTTGAAGGGAATTTGAAGATCGGTCATAACGTCCAGATTGGTTATTTTGCCCAAAACCAGGCACAACTGCTCGATGGTGAACTGACTGTGTTTGATACGATCGACCGTGTTGCAAAGGGAGATATTCGTCTGAAAATCCGTGATATCCTGGGTGCTTTCATGTTTGGCGGCGAGGCTTCTGAGAAAAAAGTAAAAGTGCTTTCCGGTGGAGAGCGTAGCCGTCTGGCCATGATCAAACTGTTGCTCGAACCTGTCAATCTGCTTATTCTCGACGAGCCGACCAACCATCTCGATATGCGTTCTAAGGATGTTCTTAAGGAGGCAATACGGGATTTTGACGGAACAGTGATTGTGGTCAGCCACGACCGTGAGTTCCTCGATGGACTGGTCAGCAAAGTCTATGAGTTTGGTGGCGGACTGGTCAAGGAGCATTTGGGTGGAATTTATGATTTTCTGCAGAAAAAGAATATTGAATCACTTCAGGAATTGCAACGTGATCCGGTCCAGAAAACTTCTGTTGCTGTTCCGGAAAAGGAGATGAGTTCCAGCCGTTTGTCTTATGAACAGCAAAAAGAACAACAGAAAAAAATCCGGAAACTGGAAAAGTCTGTAGCCGAGTGTGAACAACGGATTAACCGGTTGGAAGAACAGATTGCCGAACTTGAAAGCCGGATGGCAACTCCGGAGGGTGCTGCTGATGCTGCAATTTATGAACAGCATGGTGCATTGAAAAAAGAATTGGATCAGGTTGTGGACCAGTGGGAATGTGTTTCGATGGAACTCGAGGAAGCCAAAGGATAAGGACATAATCGTTTGTGGAATAAAATAGTCTTAAAAACAAAATAATATGATGGGAAACAAAAAATTTTGGTTGCCGGTTATGGCATTCACGATGTTGGCCGCTTCCTGCCAGACTGGAGGCGACAAGTTGAAATCTGGCATTCAGGTCGAAAATATGGATACGACTGTTGCTCCGGGCGCTGATTTCTATCGGTATGCTTGTGGCACGTGGATTAAGAATCATCCGTTGACGGCCGAATACGCCCGATACGGTACATTTGATGCTTTGATAGAGAATAATCAGAAACAGTTGCGCGAGCTGATCGAGGAAATTGCTTCAGGGCAACATCAGCAGGGAACATTGCAGCAGAAGATCGCTTCCATGTTCAATTGTGTTATGGACAGTACGCGTCAGAATGAATTGGGAATGACTCCGATAGCCGGACAACTTAAAGAAATTTATGCTGCGCCCGATAAAAAGGCTTTGTTCGATATTGTTGCCCGTAACTATACGGCAGGTGTGCCGACGCTCTTCGGATTTTATATTGGAGCAGATGTGAAAAACAGCAGCATGAACCTGCTTGAAATTTATCAGAGTGGTCTGACGCTGGGTGAAAAAGAATATTATTTGGAGAACGATGAGGCTACGGTGAAAGTCCGCGATGCCTTTAAGACTTATCTGCATGATTTGTTCATTCTTTGCGGACAGCCGGAGGCCGAGGCCGCACGCAAGGCTGCTGATGTGTTGCGCATAGAGACCCGTATGGCAGGTCCGTCTTATTCAGCAACACAACGCCGTGATCCGGAGGCCAATTATCACAAGATGTCTTATGATTCGCTGGTCTGCAGTTTCCCGGGTATTGACTGGAACCGTTTCTTTGAACTTACTGGCGTCAGTGGTTTGCAGGAACTGAGTGTCGGACAGCCGGAACCGGTGGCTGAAGCTGGTCGTATCTGGCAGGAAGAATCTCTCGAAGCTCTGAAAAACTATACGGCCTGGACTTTGATGGATGCTGCAGCCAATTGTTTGTCGGACGAGTTCCGTGCCTGCAGTTTTGCTTTTTACGGTAAGGCCATGTCCGGACGTGAGGAAGAACGTCCGCGTTGGAAACGTGCTGTTTCTGCTGTTAACGGAGCTTTGGGCGAGGCTGTCGGTCAGATGTATGTCGAGAAGTATTTTCCGGCTGCAGCCAAGGAACGCATGGTGACTTTGGTCCGCAATCTGCAGACAGCTTTGGGCGAACGGATTCAGCAGCAGGATTGGATGAGCGATGAGACCAAGAAACGTGCATTGGAAAAACTGGAGACCTTCCATGTCAAGGTGGGTTATCCCGATAAATGGCGCGATTATACGGCACTGGAGATTGGCGATGATTATTGGCAGAATTCTATGAATTGCAGCCGTTTCGGACTGAAGAATATGATTGACGAGAAATTGGGTAAACCGGTGGATCGGGACGAATGGTTCATGACTCCTCAGACGGTGAATGCTTATTATAACCCGACGACCAATGAAATCTGTTTCCCGGCCGGAATCCTGCAATATCCGTTCTTCGATATGGAAAGCGACGATGCGTTCAATTACGGAGCCATCGGTGTGGTCATCGGGCATGAGATGACGCACGGATTCGATGACAGCGGACGTCAGTTCGACAAGGATGGCAATCTTTGTGACTGGTGGGCCGAGGGCGATGCCGAACGTTTCGACGCACGGGCCAAAGTGATGGAGGATTATTTCAATGCCATTGAAGTATTGCCCGGTCTGAAAGCCAATGGTAAGCTGACCTTAGGCGAGAATTTGGCCGATCATGGTGGGCTGATGGTGGCTTATCAGGCATTCAAGAATGCGACAGCCGGTCAACCTTTGGCCGACAAGGATGGTTTCACGTCCGAACAGCGTTTCTTCCTGGCTTATGCAAACCTGTGGGCCGGAAATATCCGTGATGAGGAAATCCGCAACCTGACGAAGAGCGATCCGCATTCGCTTGGCAGATGGCGGGTCAATGGTGCTTTGCCGCATATCGATGCCTGGTATGAGGCCTTTGGCATTACGGAGCAAGATCCGATGTTCCTACCGAAAGCAGAACGGGCCCGGATCTGGTAATCGGTAAACGAAAGTATAGGAAAAGTCCTGTCATACTTTTTGAAGTGGAAGTGTGACAGGACTTTTTATTTGTTTGTTTTTTAAGGTTTTAGCAGATGCCCAACTCATCATTCTGAGTTGCCCGACTGATTCTGACGAGTTGCCCAACTCCGGATTGCGAGATGGGCAACTGTATAAAACAGGTTTGTTTTATTGGTATTCCAACCAGGCGGTTACATGGGCTTTGCTGTCTGAACGGAATCGGATCCAGCGGGCTTCAAATGGCGATTCAAATTCATACGTAAACGTTTCGCCCGGTTGTACCGTTACGGACTGGTATGTGAACCAGACTCCGTTTCCTGTAGGATCTGTTTCGATGGTAAATGTAACCGGTTTTTTTGCGTCGTGCGACAAGGATAATGTTTTCTGGTCATAGAAGCCGATCAGATAAGGATCGGAAACAGTACCGGCTTCTACAACTGTATTTTTCCATGGACCTCCTACGCCAACTGGTTTACCCATATTCCACAGGTCGTCAATTACACCGGCCCATAAGGCCGCTTTCCCGTCATTAGCCGTAATGATGTGGTTGTTTTCATCCGTTTTTGCTAGGTTGATTCCCGTCATAATCAGCATACCCCGATAAGAAGCATAGTCGTGTATCCAATAAGAATGACTGCATATCGGCCGTATTTTTGCATAGCCGTCTGCATTTTCAGCAGGTAATTCATAGAATGTGCCATGACAATTGAACAGATCGCGTTCGGTAATAACCTCACGGCAAATACGTGAGCTTCCAGTCTGGATCAGATCCGTATATCGTGCGTCTCCCATAGGCAGTCTCCAGCGTCTTCCTTTATCGTCGGTAATGAAGACGGATGCCTGATCTACGAGGACTGCATTTTGCGGTATATTACATTTTTCGCGAATGTTCGAAGCTGTGGCCGAATCGTTTTTGGCATCTAGTGCCAGACTGTCGAACATTTCATAATAACCGAAATCGTTTGTTCCTTTTTCTGAAATCCATTCCGGTAGAACACCTAAAGATTTTCTTCCTTTTCCCAGACTGTGCAGCAGTCCGCCCAGATTCTTTTCCTGATGGATTGATGAAAGTCCGTTGAACATAGAAGATGGTTCATATCGCTTGGAAAGATCTTCTGCGTAGTTAAAAACAACGGATGCTTTTGTGTCTTTATTCGTTTTTACCCGAATCCATTCTCCCTGATCTTCGGAAGAGAAAGGCAGATAGCAGGATTGTCCGGCAGCAACAGTCTGCTCTTTGAGTTTTTTCCAGTTATTGTCACCTTTCAGGTCTGTCTCGAATGAAAATATGACAGCTTCATTTCCTTCATTCTTTATCCAGCAACAACGCTTGTCCCATCCGGCAAACAGGAACGGATCGGAATAAACTCCACCTTTGATTTCTTCTTCCTGCCATAGGGCACCGTCGGCTGTAGTAGGACCCAATTCATCTGGTTTCGATAAAGAAGTGAACCACAGGTTTGAATTAGACTGTCCGGCCCCTTCCAGATTACCTTTGGCTTTTCTTTTATTCAGAAATTCTTTTTGTGCCGAATCGTCGCATCCAAATACCAGCTCGTCATTCCAGCGTGTAAAGTCTCCGATTACTTTCAGATAGGCCGATCTCGGACGGATACCATAGGCTGATTCCTTGGTGAACGAAGCCGGAAATTTCCAGAACATGCCGTGCATGGTCATCAGGTAGTCCGGTTTTTCTTGGCTACCGATATTCCGGATTCTAGGCCATTCTGTGTTCCAGCCGTGTGCACCGTCATAGCTGTGACTGGCTTTCGGCAACCGATAGAAAGTCCAACCGGATTTAGCGTCACGTACGCCCAACAGTACTGATTTGTGATCCCAGCCTGTAGTCCATATCGGGTCGGTTTCCGGATGTTCGTTTCCGTATATACCTCCAGGCCCGGTTATTTCCGTGAATTGATTCCGGCGGATAAGTTTCCATTCTTTTCCGTTCCATTCGGATAACGATCCCGATAATGCATCGAACTGACTCATGGCTTCAGCACTGTTTTCACCGTTATTGGCATAGATCAGCACACCTTGTCCGGAATATAGACCCTTTCCGTGTGCTCCGGGTAACAAGTCAACAGGTTTAGGCGTATTTTTGGGGTTTTTGCGATAAAGCCTTGATGCTTCGTTTCCGTCTTTATACAATTCTTTGGCTTCCAGATTATGGACGTTGATTTCATAGAAACCTTCTTCCATTGTTCCGATATAAATCCGGTTTTCCGGATCGGTCAGGTGTCGGGCTGATCCGGTATATCGGCCCGGGGCATCCTGCCAGGGTATTACCCGAACGTTTCCCAGTGAATCGATGAAGTAGGGACCGATGTTCAATTGATTGGATTCTTTATGGATCATTCGGTTTGCCGGAGTACCGCCGATGCTTTCCGAACGGATGATTTGTTGTTTGTCAGGCGTTATCTCATATAGCTTGTCGCTGGAACCGAATGGCAAATGCGGGCCGTAGGTGATGGCCCACAGTCTGCCGGCCCAGGGAACAACCGCACCGGTTCCGCATTCGCCTTCATTATTATAGAAGGCAAGTTTAGGATAGATTCCGGAAATCTGGTTTTTGGATTCCTGATGTGAAACGGAACAGCCGGACAAGCCGAATATAAGGCTGCCGATAAGTAATACGTTTTTCATGATTTTTTAAGTTTAATCTTGATAATGGATTCTTTTAAACCGGGTGATTTTACTTTGAGTCGAATAGTCTTTCTTCCATTTTCTTTCGCTCGGACAATAACGAGCATCTTTCCGTTGAAAGCTGGTCGTTCTGGTGCAGAAAAGACAATAGTCGGCTTCCAGTTGCAGACAGTAGGGGGCTCCTGTTGTTTGTACAGAGTCTTCTGCCCATTTTTCTCCATTTTTGTAGGCAATTACCCGAAGTGTTCCCGGTTCGTAGACCACATCTTCCCAGCGTAAACGGTATTCAAACGGTTTCTTGGTTTTCATACCTAACGAACGTCCGTTCAGGAAGAGTTCGGCCTGGTCGCCCGAAGTATATACGAAAACGGGTGTATTCTGTCCTGTTCGTTCCGGAAAGTTCCAGTGAGGCAGGATGTGAGCCATAGGCTTTTCCGGCATCCAGTGCGCCTGATATAGATAATAACGGTCTTTTGGAAATCCGGCCAGATCAACAATGCCGAAATAGCTGCTGCGTGATGTGGGCCGGTTTTTTTCTATTTCAGCTAATTCTGCTTTTCTGCGCTGTATTTCGCTTTCGCTGGTTTCGCTGAAATTCAGTAGGATCGAGTTGTCACTATTGTGTGGTGTCGGTTCACCTAGATAATCAAATCCGGTCCAGACAAATTCTCCGCAGATGGCCGGATATTTGTCCAGTGCTGCAAATTCCTGATCAGGAAGACTGCCCCAACCCGGTTCGTTCAGGTCGTAGGAAGAACATTGGAAACCTTTGGGGAAATAGATACCCCGGGAACTGAATGTAGAACTGGTTTCACTGGCAAATCCCGACAGATGCTCGTGTCCTTCTTTCGACAGGAAATCCCCATAAAAATCAGGTCCGCCATAACAACCCGACGGATAGTTCATGCCGTGCACATCGACTTGCAGTTCTGTACCGTTCATGGCAGACTTTCCGGGCCAGGATGCACCGAAGGTTGCCGGACGGGTCGGATCGAAACGGTGTACAGTTTCGGTCAGGCGTCGTGCCCAGCCACTTTCCGGATGGTATTGTTCTGCCACTTCGTTTCCCGTACTCCAAAGAATAACGCTCGGGTGGTTCCGGTCGCGGCAAACCAACGCTTCCAGATCTTTTTCATACCACTGGTGGAAAAGCGTGGCGTAGTCGTACTCCTTTTTTCCTGCTGTCCAGCAGTCGAATGCTTCATCCATAATCAGGAAGCCCATTTCATCAGCAAGTTCCAACAGTTCCGGAGCCGGTGTGTTGTGTGAGGTTCTTATGGCGTTACATCCAAAACTTTTCAGGATGGTCAGTTGGCGGCGTAAGGCACTTTTGTTGATTGCTGCACCCAATGCTCCCAAATCGTGATGCATACAGACTCCTTTTATCTGTATTCTTTTTCCATTGAGGTGAAAACCGTCATCGTGTGTGAAGGCTATGGTCCGGAATCCGAAAGTTACGTCGTATTCATCGATTTGCCGGTTCCGCCTTCCAGATCCTGCCGGAATGGTCCTTCAATACCCCAGTCGTGCGGCAGGTCGAGCCGGCGCCAGTCCCGGTCGTCGAAATTCATGGCGAATGGGTTCACCGGTTCCGCTTTCCGGCTGCCGTCGGCTTGCAGGCCGTAGCGGGCAAACAGCCAGTCTTTGTCGAAGTTCAGGATTTGTCTGCACTGGCGTGCTGATGCCGGCAGTAAAACAAACAGGAAAATAAATACTACAGAGAAAACTCTGCTCATCATTGAATTTTTCATGGTGTGTCTTTGTGCAATCTTAGTTGGTAATTTCGTATGGCAAAAATAGAAATTATTTTGGGATGAATAAGAAATTCCCAATAAAAAGAGTCGGAACAGTCCGTTACGGAGTAAAAATACGTTTCAGATTAAATCTGATGCTTGCATAACTTGTCATATTATTCGGTTTTATCGGCAAAAAGCGTTATTTTTGTACATCAATGAACTTGAAAAAGAAAAAAGACTATGCCATTAAATTTGCCCGACCGGCTTCCGGCCATTGAATTGTTGAAAGAAGAAAATATATTCGTGATTGATCATTCGCGTGCTTCTGCACAGGATATTCGTCCGCTGAAAATAGTTATTTTGAATCTGATGCCGTTGAAAATTACTACGGAAACAGATTTGGTACGTTTGTTGTCCAATTCTCCGCTGCAAGTGGAGGTTTCCTTCATGAAAGTGAAGGGGCATACCCCGAAGAATACGCCCATAGAACACATGAAAGCCTTTTATAAGGATTTCGAACTGATGCGCGACGAGCGTTTCGATGGTATGATCATTACGGGGGCGCCAGTTGAGCATCTGCCTTTCGAAGAAGTGACTTACTGGAATGAAATTACGGAAATTTTCGATTGGGCCCGGACACACGTGACCTCAACACTCTATATCTGTTGGGCTGCACAGGCCGGACTTTATCATTATTATGGCATTCCGAAATATCCTTTGCCTAAAAAGATGTTCGGTATCTTTCCGCAATATCCCTTATATCCGAAACTACCCATTTTCCGAGGATTCGATGATGTCTTTTATATGCCGCACAGCCGGCACACGGAAATCCATCGGGAAGACGTGCTTCGGGTGCCGGAACTGACCCTGGTGGCCGAGTCGCCGCTTTCGGGGGTCAGCATAGTGATGGCCAGAGGCGGGCGTGAGATTTTCATCACCGGCCATTCGGAATATGCCCCTAATACGCTGGACACGGAGTATCGTCGCGATTTGGACAAGGGCTTGCCGATTGAGATGCCGTTGAATTATTATCGCGACAATAATCCAGAACTCGGACCGCTTGTCACCTGGCGTGCCCATGGTAATCTGCTTTTCGCCAACTGGTTGAATTATTACGTCTATCAGGAAACTCCATATAATATTAACGAAATAAAATGATCCGACAACGACCTGTAGAGTTATTGGCTCCGGCCAAAAATATAGCTTGTGGCATCGAGGCCATCAGGCATGGTGCCGACGCGGTATATATCGGTGCCTCCCGTTTTGGTGCCCGGGCTGCAGCAGGCAATTCCGTTGAGGACATTGCCCGGTTAGTGGATTTTGCCCATCAGTTTCGTGCCCGGGTGTATGTAACGGTAAATACAATACTGAAAGATGAAGAGCTTGCAGATACGGAACAGCTGGTTTGGGAACTTTATCGGGTAGGAGTGGATGCCCTGATTATTCAGGATATGGCGTTGTTGCGGCTTCATCTGCCACCGATACCGCTTCATGCCAGTACGCAGATGGATAACCGGAGCCCCGAGAAAGTGGCGTTTCTAACCCGGCAGGGGTTTTCGCAAGTCGTTTTGGCGCGCGAACTTTCACTCGATGAGATTCGCCGGATTCACGAGGCGTGTCCTTCCGTGCCGCTCGAAGTGTTTGTTCATGGGGCGCTTTGTGTGAGCTACAGCGGTCAGTGCTACGTGTCGCAGCACTGTTTCGGGCGGAGTGCCAATCGTGGGGAGTGTGCCCAGTTCTGTCGGCTAAAGTTTGATCTGGTCGACCGCGACGGACGGACGATCGAACAAGGCAAGCATCTGCTTTCGCTCAAGGATCTGAACCAGAGCGATGAGCTGGAACGGTTGCTGGATGCCGGAGCCACTTCTTTGAAAATAGAGGGACGGCTCAAGGACGAAACCTATGTGAAGAATGTAACGGCTTATTACCGGAAACGGCTCGACGCCATTATAAAGCGTCGTCCGGAATATTATCGGGCATCGTCGGGAGAAGTGACCTGGACGTTTACTCCGCAACTGGATAAAAGTTTTAACCGTGGGTTCACGCATTATTTTCTGAATGGGCGCAATCCGGACATCTTTTCGTTCAATACCCCGAAATCGTTGGGTGAAGAAGTGGGGACAGTCAAGGAAATCCGCGGTCGTTGTCTGATTGTTTCGGGCGTAAAGCCGTTCAGTAATGGCGACGGACTTTGTTTTCTTGATGAACAGGGACGTTTGCAGGGATTTCGGGTGAATCGGGTAGAGAACAATAAGCTGTATCCGATGGAAATGCCTCGTATCGCTCCCCGTACGCGGCTTTACCGTAACTTCGACCAGGAGTTTGAGCGATTGCTTTCCCGTCCGTCGGCCGAACGCCGGATTCGTCTGGAGTGGACGCTTTCAGAAACTCCTTTCGGATTTGCGCTGCAGGCACGCGACGAAGATGATGTCTGTGCAACGCTTACCTTCGAGTTGGCGAAGGAAGAGGCACGCAGTCCGCAAGAAGAGAATCTGAAACGCCAGCTGTTCAAATTGGGAACGACCATTTTTGTTTCCGATGTGCTGCATTTGGAATGGAGCCGGAACTGGTTTATACCGTCATCGGTGGTGGCCGAGTGGCGTCGGGCAGTGATCGAAGCCTTGGAATCGGCCCGTCGTGCGGCCTATCCCCGTGAATACCGGAAGATTCCGACCGAATTTACCCGTTCGCTTGCTGCAGAACGCCAGACCAAGGATATTCCTTCGTTTATACCGGCAGAGCTGACCTATCTGGCTAATGTCATGAACCGCGAAGCTGAGGCTTTCTATCGCGAACAGGGTGCTTGTCGTATAGCTCCGGCTTTCGAACGGGCAGAACCGGCCGGAGCCGTATTGATGTTCTGTAAGCATTGTTTGCGATATAGTCTGGGCTGGTGTCCAAAACACGGAGGCAGCCGTTCGCCTTTCCGTGAACCTTATTATTTGGTGTCGGCCGATGGACGCCGGTTCCGTTTGGAATTTGATTGTCAGGTTTGCCAGATGAAGGTGTTGGCCGATGAATGATTTCTATTGTGACATAGAAATGGTAACAGCATGAGAAAATATCTGTTCTTAATCGGTCTGCTGGTTGTGCTGACAGTCCGTGCCGAATATTTCAAGCAAATCAATATTCAGCACGGACTGTCCCAGCCGTCTGTAATGGCGATCGCTCAAGATGGTCTGGGACGAATGTGGTTCGGAACACAAGAAGGAGTGAATGTGTATGATGGGAACCGACTGACGGCTTATAAAGGAGATTTTCCTGATCGGGATGGAAAAAACAAATGGGTCGGTAATTTTGTGGAGTTTATCCGGACCGATGCCCAGGGAAATGTTTATTTGCTTTGCGATGGAAATCTGTTCTTTTACGACATATATACGGCTGATATGGAGCAGATTACTGAAGGAAACAAAACTACAGCCCTGGAGTCGGATGGGACGCAAATGTGGTTTGCAAAAGGCCGTGACATTTATTCCTTAAAGACTTCTACGGATACGGCACAGTTGCGGATGACGGTACCGCGAGGGCGTATCAACGTTATTCACTGTGGACATTCTTGCATTTATGTAGGGACTACCGACGGGGTCTTTATGACCGATAAGGTTCATCCGGGAACTTGGGAACATCTTTTAGGAGGAAAGGATATTTACCGGTTGTATGAAAGTACGGCAACGGGTTTGTGGATTGCCACAAGAATGGAAGGGTTATACCGTTATGTGAATTCCAGACTGAAACGTGTTCCGGTAACGGGTAATGATCAAGGGACTGTCGACCGCCAGATCCGGGAATTTGTGGAAGATGATGCGGGGAATATGTGGTTCGGTACATTTTCCGGTTTACAGAAATATAATCCTCATCAGGATAAATATCAGGTTGTGAATATACCGGTTTATGCCGGCGGACTGAATCATTCATCAATCTATTCTTTGTATAAGGACCGTTCGGGTACAATCTGGGTAGGAAGTTATTATGGCGGAGTGAATTATTTCAATCCGGATCGTAGTACATCGTTTCATTATGATTATCAGACTTCTGGACATAAAGATCTGTTTTATTCCTATATTGGGGATATGGTACAGGATCGGGATGGCCGTCTTTGGATCAGTACGGATGGAGGAGGATTGTCGGCCGTAGACCGGGATTGGGAGTTGGTGGATTATTATACGGCAGATGATCGGAATACTATTCCACATAATAATATCAAAAGTTTGTGTTATGATTCCGGCCGGAATCTTTTGTATATAGGAACGCATTTAGGCGGACTGTGCCGTCTGGATTTGACGAACAAGGTTTTCTACCGTTATGATGACCGCAACCGGCGAAACCCCGGTAATATTATTTATAGAATCCGGAAATGGCAGGATCGGATTTTTGTTTCGGCGCGAAATGGTATGTTCGTTCTGAAACCGGATTCTGACCGCTTTTCGCCTTTGCCGACAGGCGGACGTATCTTTGTGATTTATGATATAGATGATGCCGGAACTTTTTATGGGATTTCGGGGAATCGGCTGTTTATTGGTCCATGTTCTGAATTACAGCATCCGGAAACGGTTGATCTTAAGAAATATGGTTTGCGGTCTGAAGTCACGGCATTACTTCCGGTTTCGGATGGTGTCTATTTGTGTACAAAAGGCGACGGGCTGCTTTTTTATCATAGGAAACAGAAGACGATGACCAGCTATCATACCGGAAATAGTGGCATTTCCAGTAATTATTGTTATCGTATAGCCTTTGTACATCCGAATCAGGCCGTTATTACGAGCGATCAGGGGATTATGCTTTTTGATTCGGAAAAGAAAACTTTTTCCCGACTGGAACAGAAAAACAGCAGTTTTCCGATTATTGACGGATGCGGGTTATATGTTTCGCCAGAAGGAGAAATCTATGTGGGTGACACTAAAGGAGTAACTCTGATTAAGGAAACAGATTTTTCAGATGACCGTAAAACGAATTCATCCTTATATTTTTCATCACTTTGGGTGAATAATGTCAGTATCCGGCCTTATGACGGTAGTGATATTTTGACTACTTCGCTGCCTTTTACCCAAAGGATTTCGTTGGAATACGGACAAAATAATCTGCAATTGGAATTTGCCAGTTCTGATTATGCCTGTCTGCCGGTGTTGCAGGAATATGAATATAAACTGGATGGTATAGATCGTGACTGGATCCGTACTTCAGTACCCATAGTCCGATATACTTATCTTAAACCCGGAAAATACATGATGCGTGTCCGGTATGCCGGTGAGGAGAAGGCTTCGGCCTTGTTAGAGATTGTCATTCGTCGTCCCTGGTATTTTTCCTGGTGGGCCTGGAGTATTTATGTGGTGATGGCCGGCCTGATTCTTTTTTTCACGATACGGATCTGGAACGTGCGGAGAAAACTGAAAATGACATTGGAAAAAGAGCGTTTCGAGAAGCATCATATAGAAGAACTGAACAGGAGCAAATTGACTTTTTTTACCAATGTGAGCCATGAACTGCGTACGCCGTTAACTTTAATAGCCAGCCATATCGACCTTTTGTTGCAGCAAACGAAAATGGAAGCGACGGTTTATAACGTCGTGCTGAAAGTGAAGCAGCATGTGCAGTATATGAACAATCTGGTGAATGAATTGCTGGATTTTAGGAAGTTCTCTCAAAATGAAGGCACTCTGGTCTTAAGACAGAAGGATTTATGTGCTTTTATAAAAGAAATATTTCTGACGTTTCAGGATTATGCCTTGCGGCGGAATATGGATTACCGTTTTGATGCAGAACCAGAGTCTGTGCCCTGTTGGTTTGATGAGAGACAATTGGAAAAGGTTTTCTTCAATTTGCTTTCTAATGCTTTTAAGTCGACGGACAATGGCGGACAAATAACCGTTTCGGTCAGACTAAACGGTGAGTTTGCCGAAGTGGCAGTGACGGATAACGGATGCGGTATTGCGGAGTCAGACTTGCCACATATATTCGACCGCTTTTATCAGTCGCGTGGGAGTGAGATGAAGGGAATGATGCAGGGAACCGGAATCGGACTGGCTTTGACAAAGAGTATTGTGGAGAAACATCATGGTCGGATCTGTGTAGAGAGCCGGGTCGGAATCGGTAGTACATTCCGTGTCCTTCTTTCGTTGGAACGTTCGGAATATGAACAGGACGAACATATCACGATTGACGAGACCGAAGAAAAACAACCGGTATCGGATTTTCTGCCCGAGACCGAGGAGGATCAGGAAGGACAGCAGGGCGGACATAAATACAAATTGCTGGTCGTAGAAGATAATCTGGAATTGCAGCAGATTTTGTTACAGCTTTTCCGACCATATTATCAGGTGGCTGTGGCCGACAATGGCCGGATGGGATTGGAACAGGTCTATGCTTTCAAGCCAGACATTATCGTTTCCGATATTATGATGCCGGTGATGACCGGTACGGAGTTGTGTATGAAAATCAAGAACAACATGGAAACCTGTCATCTGCCCGTGATTCTGTTGACAGCATTGAACAGTGTGGAGCAGAATATTGAGGGGTTGAACAGAGGGGCAGATGATTATGTCTGCAAGCCGTTTGATCATCAGCTTTTGCTGGCACGGGTTAACAATCTGCTGAGAAACCGGACCCTGATTCATCAGCAACTGTCCAATCAGCCTGTAGAGTCATTGGATTTGACCTCCGTCAATCCATTGGATCAGAAATTTCTGCATCGGGTTTCCGAAATTATCCAAAAACATATGGGCGACTCGGCTTTTGATATTGCTGCGTTTTGCCAGGAAATCGGAATGGGACGGTCGGTTCTATATTCAAAATTCAAGGCCTTGACCGGAATGACTCCTAGTAATTTTATATTAAATGCACGTCTGCAACATGCAGCCATGTTGTTGCAAAAGCATCCGGAACTTTCGGTGACAGAAGTCAGCGAACGGTGTGGATTCAATGCACCGGTTTATTTCAGTAAATGTTTTAAGGCGCAGTTCCAAATGACTCCGGTTGATTATCGGAAAGCTAAAATTAAGGTTTAAAAGGGTTTCCGGACGATTTTCCTATATAAAACATACGATTTTATCAGGTCTGATTGTTCTGATGTGTCTATATTTGCGTTGTTAAAAAAGTAAAACATGAAAAACAAATATACGATTAATATCAGAACGATTATGAAGAATTTACTGACTACAATTTGTATGGCATGCGTCTGTTCCATGTCGTTTGCTCAGAACGCAGAGAAAGCTTTTGTGAAGGAGAATATGGATTTTGCTGCCCGGCAATATGAACTGATGTTGCAGGTGCCGGCTCAGGGAAAAGATGGAAAAGGCGTGATGCCCCACAGCCTTCGGAAGGATGGAACAACGGCTAAAGCCAGTATTTATTTATGGACTTCCGGATTTTTCCCGGGAAGTCTATGGTATCTTTCAGAATATCTTGGCGACAAGGCTTTGCAGGATTCAGCTTTGGTTTATACAAAAAAAATGGAACCGGTGAAAAAGTATACCGGGAATCATGATATCGGTTTTATGATGTATTGCAGTTATGGCAATGCCAACCGTTTTCAACCTAAGCCGGAATATCAGGATATTCTGATAGAATCTGCCCGATCTCTGTGTACACGTTTTTATCCGGAAGTGGGAGTGATTAAGTCATGGAACAGTTTCCGGTCCTGGCATGGTGACAAAGTGTATGATTTTCCGGTGATCATAGACAATATGATGAATCTGGAGTTGTTGTTCTTTGCTTCGCGGGTAACAGGTGACGATTCGTTCCGCAAGGTGGCTATATCACATGCCGAAACGACCATGAAGAATCAGGTGCGCGACGATTACAGCTGTTATCATATCGTTTATTATGACCAGAAGACCGGGAAGCCGATCAAGGGAGAAACTTCGCAGGGATATGCGGACAATTCGGCATGGTCGCGCGGACAGGCCTGGGGAATTTATGGTTTTACAATGTGTTATCGGGAAACCGGTAACAAGGACTTCCTGAAAACGGCACAACGTATGGCCGATTTTTATCTGGACCATCCGAATCTGCCTTCCGATAAAGTTGCCTGGTGGGATTTTAATGCATTTCAACCTGGTTATGTTCCGGGAGTCCGTTCAAATGCCAATAACCTGACGACAAACTATCGTGATGCTTCGGCTGCTGCATGTACGGCTTCGGCTTTGTTGGAACTCAGTACTTATGTAAAAGGAAAGAAAAGCAGTAAATATTATGAGGCTGCAAAGACGATTTTGCATAGTCTGGGTAGTAAAAATTATCGGGCCGAACTGGGGAAGAACGGTAACTTTATCCTGATGCACAGTGTTGGAGCTGTTCCTCATAACAGCGAGATAGATGTGCCTTTGACTTATGCCGACTATTATTTTCTAGAAGCTTTGTATCGTTACGACCGGCTTTTGGACGGTAAACCTTTGTTTGATTCACTACACTAATTAATAACTGGATTTGATATTTACTTTCTTTTAATTATGAACAAGCGTATTTTTATTCTTTTGGGGTTGATGGCTTGGATAATGATGGCTACACAACCGGTAAATGCACGGGAAAAAAGAGGAAAAAACCGCATGGAACAGACTACCGGAGCTCAGGATCGGGAACAATGGGTACATTGGCTTTGGAAAATTGCTTATCCGGTGGTTCACAATCTGGCAGAAGGAACACTTCATCAGAACATGCCGGTTGAGACTCCTACGGGGTCGACCGATGGTTATCGCGATATGACCCATCTGGAAGCTGTGGGAAGAACATTGGCGGGTGTCGCACCCTGGCTGGAGCTTCCCGATGATGATACCGCAGAGGGCAAATTGCGGAAACAGATGCGGGATGAGGCTCTGAAGGGTTTGAAAAATGCTGTAGATCCCGATTCACCCGACCGGTTGAACTTCACCAAACATGCACAGCCGATTGTGGATGCAGCTTATCTGGCCCATGCTTTTTTGCGCGCTCCAAAGGCATTGTGGGAACCGCTCGATGAGGTAACGAAGGCCCGTTATATCGAAGCGTTCAAAGTGTTGCGCAATAGAACCGGAGCTTATAACAACTGGTTGTTGTTCACTGGGCTGACAGAAGCATTTCTGATGCAGCAAGGAGCTCAGTATGATCCGTTCCGTATTCGTATGGCCAAGAATAAGATACAGGAATGGTATGTCGGCGATGGCTGGTACAGCGACGGGAGCAAGTTCAGTATGGACTATTATAATTCATACGTGATCAATCCGATGATGGTGGCTTTGCTGGAAACCATTCTGCCGAAAAAACAGGCCAGTCAGGCTGAGTACAACCAGGCATTGCGCCGCATGGTGCGCCATGCGGAGTATTGTGAGCGGATTATCTCTCCCGAAGGCACTTATCCGGCTTTTGGCCGTTCGGTAACCTATCGTTCGGCTGCCTTTCAGTCTTTGGCCGATGTGGCCTTGCGCGGAAAACTTCCTGACCACATCAAGCCGGCACAGGTTCGTTGTGCCCTGACGGCTGTACATCGGAATCTGTACGATGGCGACCAGAACTTCGATAAAGACGGTTGGTTGGTTTTAGGCTTTAACGGACATCAGCCGGAAGTGGCCGACAGTTATACTTCTACGGGGAGCTTGTATATGGCCACATTAAGCTTCTTACCGTTGGGACTTCCTGCCGATCATCCGTTCTGGACAGATGAACCGGCGGACTGGACGACCAAAAAGGCTTGGGCCGGTGAACATTTCCATAAGGATTATAAGGTGGAATATTGATGGTGTATCATGTTATTAAATGAAAAATGATAAATCATATGAAAAAGCCAAGAATCATTACGTTCGGTGAAATCATGTTGCGTTTGAGCACTCCAGATTATTTGCGTTTTGGACAGACAACACTTTTTCAGGCAACGTTTGGTGGCGGAGAGGCAAATGTAGCTGTTTCGTTGGCAAATTATGGAATGGATACAGCATTTGTGACTCGCTTGCCGAAGAACGATATTGCCCGGAGTTGTATAATGGAATTACGGAAATATGGTGTCGGTACAGATCAGATCATTTATGGTGGAGATCGTTTAGGTATTTATTATCTGGAAACAGGGGCTGTTTCCAGAGCCAGCAAGGTGGTTTACGACCGAAAGTATTCTTCCATATCTGAAATAGAACCGGGCATGTTGGATTGGGATGAAATTTTTAAGGAGGCAACCTGGTTTCATTGGACTGGGATTACACCGGCTATTTCTTCTTCAGCTGCAGCCACATGTCTGGAAGCAGTCCGGGCGGCCAATCGTCTGGGTCTGACTGTGTCGTGTGATTTGAATTATCGGAAAAATCTGTGGCAATACGGAAAAACTGCTGCCGCGGTGATGCCTGAGCTGGTTGAGGGGTGCGACATCATATTGGGAAATGAAGAGGACTGTGAACAGATTTTTCACATAAAACCCGAACATTTTGATGTGACCCGTACCGAAGGTGAAATCGATGGTGCTGCATTTATTCCGGTTTGTCGACAGATGATGGAACGTTTTCCGCGATGCAAGAAAATGATTCTAACACTCAGGGGAGCTGTCAATGCCAACCACAATACTTGGGGCGGCATGCTTTATGATGGCAAACAGGCGTATTATTCGCGGAGATATGATATCACCCACATTGTAGACCGGGTAGGTGGTGGGGATTCCTTCATGGCCGGTTTGATTTATGGACTGAACTGTTATGACGACGATCTTCAAAAAGCGTTGGATTTTGCCGCTGCAGCTTCTTGTCTGAAACATACGGTTTATGGTGATTTTAATCAGGTAACCGTGGCTGAGGTAGAAAAATTGATGTCGGGAGACGGTTCCGGTCGTGTGTCCCGTTAAAATGATAAGATATGGCAAGATACAGTAAATTGGAAGTTATCCAGACCATGCTGGATACCGGTATCGTTCCGGTCAATTATCAGGATAATCCTGAGGATGCGATGGGAGTTCTTAAAGCCTGTTATCTCGGCGGAGTACGGGTTTTTGAGTTTACTAACCGTGGAGATTTTGCACATGAAATCTTTGGAAAACTACGTGCTTTTGTAGCTGAAGAGTGTCCTGATATGATATTGGGAGCGGGTTCTGTCATCGATGCTCCTACGGCAACATTATATATGCAGCTTGGTGCAGATTTTATCGTAGGCCCATATTTTAATATCGAGGTGAGTCGGGTTTGCAACAGACGGCTGATTCCGTATATTCCAGGTTGCGGTTCCGTAACGGAGATAGGGAATGCGCAGGAGAGTGGTTGTGATGTCTGTAAGGTGTTTCCGGCTGGAAATGTGGGTGGCCCTTCTTTTGTAAAGAATGTAAAGGCTCCTCTTCCCTGGAGCAGATTGATGGTGACCGGGGGTGTTGAGCCGACAGAAGAAAGCATAACGGCGTGGATCCGGGCAGGAGCCAGTTGCATCGGTCTGGGGAGCAAGCTTTTCCCGGATAAATACATCAAGGCTCAGGCTTGGAACGAAATCAGTGATTTGTGCCGTAAGGCGTTAGAGGCAGTTCAGAATGCCCGGAAACTGAAATAAATAGATTCAATAAGACAATTTTTAATATCTGTGTAGTATGATGAACTTTTCATTGGAAGGCAAGGTTGCTTTAGTTACAGGGGCATCCTACGGTATCGGATTCGCAATGGCACAGGCTTTGGCCGAGGCTGGTGCCCGAATTGCATTCAATTGTCGTAGTAGAAAGCATCTGGAGCAGGCCCAGGCTGATTATAAAAATGCTGGAATTGATGCCTTAGGATATATTTGTGATGTTACTGATGAGTGTGCTGTCAGACAAATGGTCGCTGATATCGAGGAAAAATTGGGGACGATAGATATTTTGGTCAACAATGCCGGTATTATTAAACGCATTCCTATGACGGAAATGAGCTTGAGTGAGTTTGAAGAAGTCGTGGATATTGATCTGGTTGCTCCGTTTATTGTTTCCAAAGCGGTTTTACCGGGAATGATGAAAAAAAGAGCCGGTAAAATTATTAATATCTGTTCGATGATGAGCGAATTAGGCCGGGAGACCGTATCGGCTTATGCTTCAGCAAAAGGAGGGCTTAAAATGCTTACAAAGAATATAGCATCCGAATACGGAGGATATAATATTCAGTGTAACGGCATAGGACCCGGATATATTGCCACGCCACAAACTGCTCCTTTACGCGAGCCTCAGGCTGACGGAACACCTCATCCTTTTGATACGTTTATCACAGCCAAGACACCTGCTGCTAGGTGGGGCACACCAGATGATTTAAAAGGACCGGTTGTCTTTCTGGCTTCTGAAGCTTCCAATTTTGTCAATGGACATATCCTGTATGTGGATGGTGGCATTTTAGCTTATATTGGCAAACAACCTTAATTGGGGAGAACCAAAATGAAAAATATAAGATTAAATCCGTTGTTGCTTGTCGGAGGATGGCTTGTTCTGTATGGATGTGCGGGGAGCAAATCCAGTATGAGTGTTCGGGTAAAAAATCCGGCATCTGTTTCCCGGGAGCAGGAACTGGTAGAGATTCCTTTAGCATCTTTCAAAGGGATGCATGCGGAGCGTGGAGATGAAGGCTGGATTGTTCTGGACAGGAACGGCCGGCAAATTCCATCCCAAGTAACGCACGACAGTCTGCTGCTGTTTCCTGTAACTCTTTCTCCTTTGGCCTCAGATACATATCGCATTGAACGGGGTAAACCGGATAAATACGAAATGGTGGCTTGTGGTAATGTGTATCCGAATCGTCTGGATGATGTAGCATGGGAAAACGACAAAGCTGGATACCGGGCCTATGGACCGGCTCTTCAACGGACAGGAGAAAAAGCCTATGGATATGATGTATTCACCAAATCTGTCGCTTATCCGGTTCTGGAAAGAAGATATCAGATGGAAACAAGCTCAGAGATTCTGAGCCGAATCAGCGAATTAAGGAAACAAGGGAAAAAAAATGAGGCTGACAGTTTGAGAAATGCTACGTCCTATCATGTCGATCATGGTAATGGAATGGATTGTTATAATGTTGGTCCAACTCTAGGAGGAGGTACTGCCGCATTGTTGCATGGGACAGACATCATTTATCCCTATTGCTATCAGCACGTGGAGATCTTGGATAATGGTCCGTTGCGGTTTTGTATGCGGTTGCGATATCATCCTTTTAGTTTGGCTGCTGATTCGGGAGTGGTAGAGACAAGAAAAATCACTCTGGATGCGGGAAGTCATTTGAATAAGACAGAGGTGATTTACAACCGATTGTCCAAGCCTACCGGTATTGTAGCAGGAATTGTCTTGCATCCTCAGAATCCGGATGGTTATTTCTATAACACTGAGAAAGGGATTCTGGTTTATGCAGATTCAACGAATAATAAACGTAATAACAATGGAGTGATATATGTCGGTTTGGTGTTTGGACAATATCCGGATAGTACGGGTGTTCGGTGGTTTGACGATGCGGAAAAGAAGAAAAGACCGGGGGCTTTAGGACATGTATTAGGTTATGGTACTTATTATCCTGGAACAGCCTATACCTATTATTGGGGAAGTGGTTGGAGCAAATCCAATATGCGCGATATGAATGCCTGGAAGAATTATCTGCAAGAATATGCAGAGAAAATAAAACACCCTGTTTTAGTAGAAGTTGATAGAAAATAATCGAGAAACGGTTAATATGGAACAATTTTTTAGTTATATTATCGGGTTGGGAGCGGCAGTGATGATGCCAATATTGTTCACAGTTTTGGGCCTGTTTATGGGAATCCGTTTTGGAAAAGCAATGAAAAGTGGACTTTTGGTTGGTGTCGGATTTGTCGGTCTTTCTGTAATCACGGGATTGTTGACCAGTACATTAACTGTGCCTTTGAAAAACATTGCAGAGATTTATGGTTTGCGTTTGGGCATATTCGATATGGGATGGCCGGCTGCAGCTTCTGTAGCTTATAATACTTCAATAGGGGCGTTTGTCATTCCGGTTTGCTTATTGGTGAATATTGTAATGTTGGCAACAAAGACAACCCGAACCATCAATATTGATTTATGGAATTACTGGCATTTCGCTTTTATTGGCGCTGTAGTCTATTATGCTACAGGAAATCTTGGCTGGGGATTTTTCAGTGCTGTAGTTTGTTGTGCTTTGACATTAATTATGGCAGACATGACAAGCAAACCTCTTCAAAAATATTATGAAGGTCTGGACGGAATATCGATTCCGCAGCCTTTCTGTCAGGGGTTTGTACCCTTTGCTGTCATCATCGATAAGATTTTGGACCGCATACCCGGATTTAAGCACCTGAATGTGGATGCAGAGGGATTAAAGAAAAAATTCGGAATTTTAGGTGAGCCTTTATTTTTAGGGGTTTTGGTCGGTTGCTTGATAGGCATTTTAGCTTGTAAACGTGTGGACGAGATTCCGGCCCATATACCGGATATATTGGGATTAGGTATTAAAATGGGAGCTGTTATGGAGTTGATTCCGCGAATCACATCATTGTTTATCGAGGGGTTGCGTCCGATATCCGATGCAACGAAAGACTTGATTTCCAAAAGATTTAAAGATAAAGCAGGTTTGAATATCGGAATGAGTCCGGCATTGGTAATTGGACATCCGACAACTTTGGTTGTGTCACTGTTGTTGATTCCCGTTCTTTTATTTCTTTCTGTTATTCTACCGGGGAATGAATTTTTGCCTTTAGCTTCATTAGCAGGGATTTTTTATCTGTTTCCAGTGGTATTGCCGATAACTCGAGGGAATGTGGTAAAGACTTTTATTGTTGGGTTGTTTGCATTGATTGTCGGGTTGTATTTTGTAACAGATTTGGCTCCATATTTTACAAAAGCAGCAGCTGATGTATATGGACGCACGGGAGATGTTGCTGTACAGATACCGGAGGGATTCCAGGGAGGTGCCCTGGATTTCGCATCAAGTATTTTTTCATGGATCATTTTCCGTGTCGTGTATGATTTGAAGATGGTAGGGGCTGTAGTTCTGGTCCTTCTGGTCTTGTTTATGGCCTGGCGCAACCGGCAAAAGATTAAGAAAGAAAGCATCAATAATTAAATAACAGGTTTTATGAAATTAAGTAGTTTGATTTTAGCAATGATGATAGGGTCTGCAAGTTTGGTGCAGGCACAGGTGGTAACAGTCGATGTCCGTACGGCTTGTCATCCTCAGGATGTGAAGCACTACGACACGGAACGTCTGAGGAGTAATTTTGCCGTGGAGCATTTGTTTGAGGCTGACGGCATCCACATGACGTATGCTATGTACGACCGTTTTATTGTCGGTGGGGCTTGTCCCGTCAGTAAAACATTGAAGCTGGAGACTATCGACCAGCTTAAGGCGCCTAATTTCCTTGCACGTCGTGAAATTGGAATCATCAATGTAGGAGGTCCCGGAAAGGTACGTGTCGGTGATCAGACCTACCGGTTGGGGTATAAAGAGGCACTATACGTTGGTGCCGGCAGTCATGAAGTTTATTTTTCTTCAGATGATCAGGAAAATCCGGCCCGTTTTTATTTTAATTCAGCTCCGGCGCACTGCAGTTATCCGACCAAATTAGTGACGTTGAAAGATGCCAATAAGATCAAAGCTGGTTCTGCAGCGGAATCGAACGATCGGGTAATCAATCAGTTGATTATTAATAAGAACGTAAAGACCTGTCAGTTGCAGATGGGGATGACCGAACTGAAATCCGGCAGTGTCTGGAATACGATGCCGGCCCATGTACACGCACGACGGATGGAAGCTTATTTCTATTTTGAGGTGCCGGAGAAACAGCGGATATGTCATTTTATGGGAGAACCACAGGAGACCCGCCATATATGGCTGGCCAATGAACAGGCTGTGATATCTCCAGAATGGTCTATTCATGCTGCGGCAGGTACGAGCAATTATACGTTTATATGGGGTATGGCCGGTGAAAATCTCGATTATGGAGATCAGGATCCGGTTCCGGTTGAGGATCTGAAATAAAAAGGGTTTTATGGGGGATGGAAAAAATCGAGGTTAATACGGCCCAGTTTCATTTTATTCCCTTATTTTTGTAACGGGTTCTATCTCTGTGTGATGGAACCTGTTATTATAAGTTATCTGTGTATAGGGATTCATTATGGCATTAAAACCGTTTTTATTATGTTTGAGTTGTGTGTTTATCTTTTCTTCATGTTATTATGAAAAGGTAAAACCGGATGATCGTTGGGATCTTTCGGAACGAACACGTGACTCACTTGCTTTTCTTTCGCATCACTATTATGGTCTGAACTATAATTTTCAGATAGTGGGAGATTCCTTGGTTTTATTGCGCGAACGGCCAACATTCAGAACGGCTTCTTGTGGAGATAGTCTGGTTGTCCGGAAAGGAGCACGTCTGGTTGTAGCCGATTTCATGACGTTGTCTGTTGACAGTATAGATTCTGTTTGGGTGAAGGTTGCTCATGATCAACAGCTCATGGGGTGGATTCATGAAAAGCAACTTTTGGATAATGTTGTTCCGGATGATTCTATTTCACAGTTTATTCATGTATTTAGCAATAAACATCTGTTGTATTTTCTGTCGGCCTTTGCTGTACTTTTTGTCCTTTATATGGCACGTAAGATGCAGCGAAAACCTTTTCGAACCGTGCATATTCACGATATAGCGAGTTTTTATCCTACGGGATTATGCCTGACGATGTCGGGGGCTGCTACACTTTATGCAAGTATTCAAAATTTTGTACCTCAGACCTGGATTCAGTTTTATTATCAGCCTACGTTGAATCCTTTTGGTATTCCTTTGATACTCAGTTGTTTTCTGGTCTGTGTTTGGATGATTCTCATTTTGGTTCTGGCATCGGTTGATGATGTACGCCGGCAATTGTCCTTTCCGGAATCTTTTCTCTATTTGCTCGGGCTTTCTGGAGTCTGTATGTTGTGTTATTTGTTTTTTTCGATCACAACATTGTATTATATCGGTTATCCTTGTTTTGTCATTTATGTTTTTTGGGCATTGCGCCGATATTTTCGTCAGAGTTATAGTTGTTATGTTTGCGGCTCATGCGGTGCTAAGATACGTACAAAGGGAAAATGTCCGCGTTGCGGTGCATGGAATGAATGATTATATCCGGTCTGCTTCGATGTAACCATTCATGACAGCATAGATGGCCAGTCCTGAAAGGGAACGGATATGAAGTTTCTCAGTGATGTTTTTACGGTGTGAAATAACAGTTGTCAAACCAATATTGAGTTGTTCTGCGATTTCTTTGTTGGTCATGCCTCGTACCAAAAGAATTAAAACTTCTATTTCCCGTTTGGTCAGTCCGTTCGGTTCGTCCCATTTTGTTTTGGTGGTTTTCATACGTAATGGGAGATTTTTACCATGAGCATGTGCACTTTGCTGAAGTCTCAGCAGTGATTTGATCATATTCTCTTCACTTTGATAAATGTTGAGTGTATGGAAGTTGGACTGTTGTGGCAGGGTAATTATTCCATTGGTCATGACAATTGTTTTCTGTTTCCGTTCGAGAAAGAAAGCGTTATGTTCCATTAATATTTGTGTGGAAATAAAATAATGGAAATACATGTCAGGAGTGTCCCGGACAAATTCTGTGAAACTGGAAAATGTACGTACTGTTGCTAAAGGCATCATCTTTTCAAGAAGATTACGCAGCCCGATACAACTTAGTGTGTTTGCGTCGATGATAGCTATTTCCGGATTATTCTTCATGGACGCAAAGATACGTTTTTTATATATTGCTTGGAATATCTTTGATTGTTTTTTGTCATTTATTTGACTATTCAATATTTTGGAAATAAGTTTTGTTTTATTAAAATCTTAGCAAATATTGATGATTTATTGTAAATAAAATTAATATTTGTTAACGGGGGGGGTAATTTTGACTTTCAATTTTTATCTGATTAGTTTTGAAAAACTAAAGAAAGTGTTTTTTATCTATTTGGAAACGATATTTTACACTTTTGAAATACTGTTATAGTGGTAGAAGAAATAAAAAAGAATTGAGAATGGCGTTGTATTATTCCAGAGAGCATATCTCATGTTATAATTATTCCACTGCGGCTAACCGGATTTTTCTAGTGATTACAGCAAAGGCAGGCGAACAGTTAGATCGAGTTCTTGAAGAATATACTATTTTAGCTGCAGTTATATCCGGAGAAATTAAAGTGTCTTGTGGCGTTTTTCAGGATCAGATCATATCAGAGCAGCAGTTGTTTCTGGTGCCTATGAAGAGTAAAGTCGAAGCCATAGCCCTCAAAGATTCCGTGGTGCTTGTCTGCACGTTTTCCAAAGATATAAAACTCTGTAGTATTTTTTCCATCCGTCAGTTGCATCAGGATTTACCCGAGAATTTTGTTTATGAATTTAAAATTCTTCCATTTGTGCCTCAACTGACGGTCTTTTTCGGTCTGCTTGTCGACTGTCTGAAAGAGGGACTTGGCTGTATCCATTTTCATCAGATGAAGCGTGATGAATTGTTTTTGTATCTACGCGCCTATTATGGTAAAAGAGAACTAGCTGAATTTTTTGCGCCGGTTAACAGCTTGAAGAGTGGATTCCGGGAGTTTGTGCTGGCTACTTATCCGGAGATTAAGGATGTCAAGCATTTTGCTGAAAAGGCCAATATGAGCCTGAGTACCTTCAACCGCAATTTCAAGGATGAATTCGGTGAACCGGCCAGTTGTTGGCTTAAGCGGAACAAAGCTGAAATTATCCGGAAGGAAATCCAAATGTCGGACTTGCCTCTGACGGAAATTGCCGAAAAACATGGTTTTTCCTCTTCTGCTTATCTGGCAACCTTTTGCAAACAGAATTTTCATAAAACACCAGGAGAGTTACGGGCACAATTCCTTCATGAATCAGATGATTGAATTGAAATCGAAACTTTTTGACGCGTTTTTGTAATTACCGTCTTCTTTAATGTTCGTAATTTTGCATTGTTAAAAAATAATATCCTCTTCTTTATTTAATAATGTGGTTTGGACAAAGTTTAAGGTAATGATAAAAAAAGGTTTGTTGATTTTGATCACGGTTATGGGAGGACTGTTGCCGCTGAAGGCACAGACTGTAGCCCTGAAGACCAATGCCCTCTATTGGGTTGCTGCTTCGCCGAATCTTGGTGTTGAGGCCCGGCTTGCTCCCAGATGGAGTATGGAGCTGACGGGTGCGTATAATCCCTGGACGTATAAGGATGACAAAAAAATGCGTTTCTGGCTGGTGCAGCCCGAGGCGCGTTATTGGTTTTGTGAAACTTTCGAAGGTCATTTCGTCGGTTTGCATCTTCATGGTGCCCAGTTTTTTGGTGGTTTCCGGGAGAAACGCTACGATGGTTATCTGGCCGGTGCGGGACTGACTTATGGATATGACTGGATTCTTTCTACGCACTGGAATCTGGAGGCGTTGATCGGATTGGGCTATGCCCGTCTGTGGTATCGGGAAAGTCCGCGTATACCTTGTTTGAAATGTTATGAGAACAAGGCACGTAATTATTGGGGGCCGACCCGCTTGGCGCTTACGTTGTCTTATGTGTTTTAAAATCCTGGGCTTATGAGATTCAAATCAGTTTCTATATTATATCCGGCCTTCTTTTCTATGCTATTGGCCGGTTGTGCGACGGTCAAGACGGACCGTCAGGTCTATGTTTCCCCTGTTCGTACACTGACCCCCGACAGTACATCGTCGGTTCAGGTCGATGTGACGGTTCATGTTCCCGAAAAAGCTTTTTCCCGACGCAGTCGTCTGATTGTGGTGCCTCAGTTGATGCAGCACGACCGGATGTTGGCCGAGTTGACACCGGTAGTACTCGATGCACCGATTTATCAGAAAAAAATGGAGCGGCGCAAAGAACTGGAGGATTATCACGATCCGTATACGCCCTGGGCTCAGGGAGTTGAGCATAACCGGGCTTACGATTTGGTTTATCGTGAGCGGGTGTTCGTGCCCGACAGCATCAGTGCCGGACAGATTGTGGCCGTACTCTCTGCCGACGGTTGTGGCTCTTGTGGAGTGGTGGATACGATTGATGTGGCTTATATCAGCAATCTGCCCAATCTTATCGAACCGAAAAAATCCCTGCAGCTGAACTGGATTGAACCGGAGTTTGTCATTCGGCCCAAAGTGATGAAAGGGCGTGGCGAGGCCTTGCTTCAGTTTGTGATTAACCGTTACGATATCAATCTGTCTTTAGGACGGAATAGAGAGGAAATGAACCGCATGTTGGGTACGTTGCAGACAATCGTCAACGATAGTCTGGCTACGCTCAACAGTGTCAGTATTTATGGTATGGCATCGGCCGACGGACCGTTTGCCTTCAATACGACCCTGTCGCGCAACCGTGCCAATTCGGCCCGGAAATGGCTGGAAAACCAGTTGAACATCAATCTGGAGGACAACATCCGATTCTCCATCGGTTCGCGCCCCGAGGGATGGCTTCCGGTGCTCGAAGCCATGCGGGCCGACCGGCATCCCGATACGCTTCAGGTAAAGAATATCCTGGATAAATATAATGCCGAAAATGATGACGTGGCCGAACGCTATATCCGCCGTCTGGCCTGCTGGCCGGACATCCGGGCCAAGTATTTGCAGAAAGACCGTAAGGTGGAGTATGAATATACCTATACGATAAAGAGCTTTACGACCGATGAAGAGCTGCTTTCGTTCTATGTAACGCGTCCCGATGCCTTTAATGAAGAGGAATTGCTGCGTGTCTCTACTTTGAAACAGACGCCTGAAGAGAAAAAAGAAGTCTATCAGACCATCCTGCACTACTTCCCCGAATCGCAGGTGGCAGCGAATAATCTGGCCGTGCTTTATCTGCGCGAAGACAATCCTGATGCGGCCGAAGCTGTGCTCGACCGTCTGAAGTCTTATTCGCCCGAACTGCTGAACACCCGTGCGGCAGTCTATGTGTACCGTAATGAACAGGAGAAAGCCATTGAGCTGCTCCGCGAGGAAACGGAGTTGCCGGAAGCCCGCTACAATCTGGCGCTGCTGAAAGCCCGGATGCGTCAGCTCGACGAGGCTTATGCACTGATTCGTGGCTATAAGGATGTAAATGCAGCCGTCATAGCCCTGAGTGTGGGACAGAATGATGAGGCGGGCCGTGTGATGGAAGAGTGTGAGGAAGTGTCGCCGTTGGCCGAATATGTGCGGGCACTGGTTTCGGCCCGGAAGGAGGATGAGCCGGGATTGTGGAAACATCTTCGTCCGGCTGTTGTGGAGCCGAAGTTCCGGTTACGTGCTGTAACCGAACCCGATTTCCGGCCTTATCGTATGGAAGAGGAGTTTCAAGAACTGACAAACGGAGGAGGTAATCATGAATAAGCAATTTTCAGTGAAACTGTTGTTGCCGGTACTGGTGCTGCTTTTGGGGAGTTGTATCCGCGACCACATTCAGGACTGTCCGCCGTTACGGGTGACCTTGACGGTGAAAGACAAAAACTATTTCAATATTGATGATGCCGTGAAGCTGGGGCTTGCAGAACGTAAGGATGAGAATCTGCCTTTCCGCGAATATGTCCAGACACTTTATTATCGGGTGACCGATGAAGCGGGTCGGATTGTGGCTGAGCAGAAAACTATGCCTGTAACCAATGATGCCATGACCGAAGAGATTGTTCTGCCGGTGTCGCTTCCTTATGGCCGGTATACCGTTTCGGTCTGGGGAAACCTGCAGAGCGACGAGCCGTTGGACGAAGGAGCTTCCCAGGCCGATCTGGAGGCTGTCGGAGCTGCGCGGAACGACATCTATCTGGCCAGTGCCACGTTCGACTATCAGTATGGGGCCGAACTTTATACTTTAGGATTGGAACGTACCAAAGGCAATCTCCTGATCAAGGCAGAGGGTATTCCGGATAACATCAACTTCTCGATGAAGACAATCGATGATATCTTCAGTACGGTGACCAGTGATTTTGAATACAGCAATCTGACTCAGGTTTCTACGGAACTGGAGTGGGAGGTAAGAAATGAAATCCAGTCGGAAACACTGCTTTGTCCGTCGCCCGGTTATGAAGGGTCAACGCTCAGTGTGACGTTTGTAGACCATGATGCGGTTTCCGGCATTGCCGGGCGGGCCACGGAAACGGCCTCGGTGTTGACGCCTGAAGACGTCAACATCACGATGGGCCGTAACGAAATCACCATCCTGAAATACGTCTACGATGCGCAGCAGGAAAACTTCAAGATCTATGTGCGGGTGAACGACAACTGGGAACAGTGGCACGGGATGGAATTGGATTAATTGTAGTCTAAAAAAACAGAAAAACAAATTATATATAAATTTTGAAGAGTGATGAACAAGAAGTATTTATTCGGAATGGCATTGATGGCTTCAATGACATTCTTTGCCTGCTCCACGGACAGTCTGACCGTGAATGTGGCAGGACCGGATTCAGGACAGGTAGCGGAAGCCGATCAGGTAATTTCGCTGCAGGTGTTTAACGGAGGCGATGGCCTGACTACGCGTGCCGGCCGGCCGCTGTATGGCGCTGAGGCCAAGCATTCGATTGAAAAGGTGAAGTTGTGGATTTGCAGTAACACCAACAACGAAGTGGTTTACGTAAAGGAGTATACCGACTGGCAGACGAATGGTTCGGTAGAGGATTATCATAACGGACGCCAGACGGAGTTGAAACTGACGGGTGATGACCGTCTGAAGAATGGCAGTTATACCATTTATGCCGTGGGCTATCACACAACTTCAGACTACGATCTGACCCAAATTGAGGCTATTGCAAAGAGCACGTCAGACGCAAAGGTGACGTATACTCCCAATACGGTTCTGGCAAAGACAACAGGTAAGGAAACAACTCATGGCGAAGAAATCTTTGCCGGTTCGGTAGAACTGACCGTGACCGAAGAGAAAGGTTTTGAGCAGGCCGTTGTGCTGAACCGTCAGGTGGCCGGTGCGTTTGTCTACGTTAAGGATATTCCGTATATGAATGGTGCGTCCCGTTATCTCCGTCTGGTTGCATCAAATCAGAACAAAAAGCTGGTTTTGGGTCAATTCGCGAATACCGATCTGGTGGAGAATGGTGACGCCAATACGGCTGCCAAATATGTGGTCAACGGAACGGATGCGACATCGGCTCCATATGAGATCTGTAAGATCGATTTGAACAACTGGTTCAAGACGCTGGTGGATCATAATGATGATGGTCTGATTGATGCGACGATTGATGATACACCGGATGACGGAACTTATCCCGCTCAGGGAAACAACTGGAAGAATCCTTATAAGGAAAGTAATCCGTCAAGTTATCCGACATTCCGCAGAGGTTCAGTTTTCGGAGGTGAGTTTATCATTCCTTTTGCCCGCACCGGTGCACAGACTTTGCGGTTGCAGCTGACTGATGCGAGTGGTCAGGAATTGCTGAGCTGGAATATCAATCTGCCGGCAACAGATCTGCAGATTACGAAAGGTAAAAATGTGACTTACTGGGGACTGGATGCTACTACGGAATGGGACTGGTTGTCTTTTGCTCAGGCAGAGGATAAGAATTCTTATAGCTTGGTGCGCAATCATTTGTATGGTGTCGGAAACCGCACGATGGATAATCCTGGCTTTACGCCCGATCCGGATGATCCGGATAAAGAGCCGGTGGATCCGGTAGATCCGGACGATCCTTCAGACCCGGATCCGGAAGATCCGGACCCAACCGATCCGGACAATCCTAATCCCGACCCGGATATTGACGAACCGGAGTCGTTGGACAATAAGCAGGTGCTGATTCTGCAGGTGAACGACAACTGGGAGATTATCCATGATATGGAGTTGGATTAATCCGGATAGACAGTACGTATTTTTTGAATAGAAATCAAAATTAATTGACTTGTTTTTGTAATTCCTTTCTGCTGTAAATCCCATAATTTTGCAGCAGAAAGGGATACAAAAAGTTTCGAAGGACGCATTCTAATAGCAAAACAATTTAAAACAGTGATATTATGAGAAAAATGTTTGTTTCAGCATGCTTGTTTGCAGCTATGGCGTTTACGGCATGCACCACAGAAGTGATTTATGTGGACAGTGACGGCAATCCGGTAGAGCATGTCGATTTGAAAGAAGGCGAAGGCTTGTTGTCTGTAGCTGTATCCAGCACGGATGTCAGCACGCGTGACGTGCGCCCGGTGGGTAGCTCGGCTGCGGCTAATAATGTGAATGTGGTTAAGGTGTATGCCTTTTCTGCTACTTCCGAAGCTGGTTCTTATACCTTCGACAAGACGGTAGGGGTTAAGGCTGGTCAAGAAGGCATTTCTGGTACTGAAGGTATTATAACAATTACAAAATTTACCGGTAAAAATGATCATACTGTAACTGAAGAAAATTATGAAAGTCATGTAGACCAGCAGGAAACTATCACCTTGACCGGATTGGATCCCGCAAAATATTATAAGTTTGTGGCAGTAGGTTATAATACAACTAATCCTTATGGTGACTTATCTCCTGAAAATGGAGTGACTGAATTAGAAGAGTTTACAACAACTAATAGTTTGACAGGTTATAATGTTGCTGAATTGTTTGCAACGCAATCTGCAAATGCTACAAAGGGCGATGTTAAGAATCAGGGAACATTGACATTGACCCGTCAGGTTGCCGGTATGTTGGCTTACTTCAAGAATGTGCCTGCAACGATTGATGGTACGGCTGTTGCTGCTATTCGAATTTATGCAAACAAATCTTTTACAAAGTTCACTTATCCGGCAACTGATGATTTCAATGGTACGACCGCTGGAAGCGATAATGACTTGTTGATGGAGTTTATTATGGCGGATATCAGTACCGGTAAGGATGCAGATGGTTATTATACCTTTAACACTTTGCGCAGTGGTAGTGTAAGCGATAATGGAAGTTCTAATAGTGGTATAGCTCCTATTGCAAAAGGATATAGTATGCCAACGAATCTTACCCTTGTAGAAAATTCTATCTTTGGCGGTCGTTATTTGATTCCATACGATCAGCATTATGATACTCCTTCCTCTTCAACGCTGATTGTAAAATTAGAGGATGGAGAAGGTAGCCCTCTGAGAACTTTAAAAGTAACGACTGACCAAACGGCTAGTGGTGTTGATAAATATGCTTACGACATCCGTTGCAACAACTTCTATTCAATCGGTCAGAAACTTAAAACAGAAACAATAGATCCGGACCCTGAGGATCCTGAGGATCCAGACAAACCAATCGATTTGAGCAGTAAGAGTGAAATCGTCGTACAGATCAACGATGCATGGAAGGTGCTTCATGACATGGATGTAGAAGAAGATTAACCGGTTTATACCTCTAAAGATTTAAAACAACAATAATTTAAACATAAACTCCCTCAGATGAATTGCGAGGCGTGTCTGTTATTGAGAACGCTCTTGACAGAGGTTCTTCTGGGGGAGTTTTTTTCATATTTCAAAGATCAAAAGAAAAATATGACCGTAATGATTGTCCGGTTGGTAGCAGGCGGTTTCGTAATAAAAGCAAATGAGTATCACCTCGGAGGAAGTTGCATTCCGGAGTGACACTGATTGGGCGAGACCCATCTTCTGAAGACAAAACCATAAATACAGGTCGTAAAAAAGATTTTAGTATATGATAGATTCCAAAAGATTTTTTATTCGGATGATTCTGGTAGCACTGGCAACAGTGTTTGCCTTGCCGATGAGTGCCCAAAGCGATGCTGAGCCTATACAGGTTAACGGATGCCGCCCGCTGTTGGCTCCGGATTGTGTTATAGACGACATGGTGGATGAAGTTAAAGCCGTAAAAGATTATAAGCATCCGGATTATGATGCAGTGCTCGATGGAGATTTAACCAATTGTATGGCAGGTTTCAGTTTGACCTCGCTTGTGGATGTAGGACTTTTGTATAAACCGATTATCAGTGTTCGTGATATTAATAACAAATATAAGGGCGGTAATGGAATAAAGGCCGGTTTTATGGTTTCAACACCTACGGTGTCCGGAAGTTTGCAGGGACTTTTGGATGTAAATGTGTTGAAAACATTGTTTATAACCTTATACAATGATAACAAGCAAGTTTATTCGGCTCCGTTGTATAGCGGTGATTCCGGTTTGTTGAGTCTGGGCTTGCTGAATTTCGGAAGTCAGAGTGGAACCAGTGAGTTTTCTATAGATGTGCCGGCTACAAATGATGATGGTAATGAAATTGTTTTTGATGAGGTTATGTTGTCAACATCAGGGGTAGATGTAAATCTGTTAAGCGGATTGTCCGTCTATTATGGTTTTGTGGGAGAATCGCAGAAAGAGATTAATATAACGAATTTTTCGGGAATATCAGATGATACAGGAAAAAATTATTTAGTTGATGGAAATTCTGAAACAACTGAAGATTGGAGTGTGAGTGTTGGCAGCCATTCGGTTACAATTGATTGTAAAGGGATTATATCAGACCTTCAGCAGAAAGAAATAGGATTTGTGTATTCCAATGCTTCTGTTTTTAAATTGGAAGTTCTTCCAACTGTAATCATAACTTTTATTAAATCCGGAACTGGATTAATAGATCCTCATACAGTCAGTCCGACAACCTTACTTGAAGCAGATTTAGTTGCCGGCCAGAAAATTGTTTATTCTGCAATTCCAACAACAGGATTTCAATGGGATAAAGTGAAAATCTCTTTTATCGGACTGGTAAAAATTGGTCAATCCAGTTTGCATCATGCTTTTGTACGTGATATACAACTTCCGGAGCAGAGTAATCAGTGCGATTTAGGCTTCTTTGCCGATGAACTGATTTGTGGTGATGCTTCATCTTATACTTTTCCTAATGATATTGCACTAACCTGGAGTCTTGAATCCATTGTGGATCAGAAAGGCATAACAGATATTACCGGGAACTATACGATAGCAGATATCATTGAGTTTACAAATAATAGCGCTTTAGGTACAAGCGTAACTTTTCTCGCCGATGCTCCCCAAGGTATCTATACATTCCGTGGTACAGATAATCATGGCTGTGCAGGTACGATTAAGGTGTATCGTGGAAAAACAGATGAGATGCAGCAGGCCACCGGAGCACAGACGAGTTCATTTACATTTCTGAACAGTGTTCGGGATAAGGTTCATCTTTCGGTGGCAGACGAAGGTTCTTTGATCAGTATAGACAATCTGAAAAATTCGGCCAATGTGATTGACGGTAACCTCAATACCTGTGCTACTTATGCCAAAGGACTTCAGCTGCTGGCCAATACAGGCATTGTCAGCGTAAAGAAAGATGCCGGAACGTTTGATGCCGGAACAGCTGTTGTCGGTTATGTGGTAGAGACACCTGCAAAGCTTTTGGGAGCCGACGTGCTGAAGTTTTATAACATTGTGCTTTATAAGAACGGACAGGAAATATACCGTGCCGTGCAGAGTGAGAACGACGCCATACAGGCTTCCTTGCTTGGTGCACCCGGCAGTGCCAAAGTGCGCTATGCCATTGTGGTGCCTGAAAAATACAGAGGGCAGTTTGATGAGTTTGCCCTCTATACCACAGGGGTGCTTAATCTCGATTTGACCGGTGAGAGTATGAAGATATACGCCGCTTTCGTGTCGGATGATGAGCATGCTGTAATATCACAGAATCCTTTGGAAAACAAATGGGTGCAGTCCATCACGCAACAGACTACGGGAGCAGCATTCAATTATGCTGCTACGGGTAATACAGGACTTGTCAGTGCCGTAACCGTTCTGTCCAATCTGGGATATATTATTGACGGACAGTCCTTGCTGAATGAAGGGGGTGACGATCAGGGAGCCGTGTCGTATGCCGTGGCCAATGTGCTTGGTTCTACGGATATCAGTGTCAAAACAGGAAAGAGATTTAAAGGTGGCCGCTGGGTAGGCTTTGTCATGAAGAAACCTACCGGACTTGGTGATGTAGATTTGCTTTCGCAGATGGAACTTAGCGTTTATAAGGACGGTTCTCAGGTGATAGCAGCTTCAAAAGAAAACAATTTTTTGGGTGCCAACCTGATCGGATGGGGTGATTATGCTTATTTCTCCCTTTATGTTGAGTCTGAGTTCGACGAGGTACGCTTCCGTAAAGGCGAACTGGTAAAGGCGCTCGAAGGCGTGCAGTATTTAGGATTCTACACTTATGCCGATGCCGATGCCGACGGAATTCCCGATGAAGAAGATCCCGATTATTGTGAACCGGAAGATCCTGATGGTGGAAGCGGGGCAGTAATAACATTCCCTGATGCTATGACCGACGGACATATCTGTGCATCAATGCTGGCTGATGCCTTGATTACCATCAGCGGTTCATGGAAAGGATATTGCGTAATCAGAGACAGGGGAACGGATGAAATCGTATTTAATGAATCCGTTGACATAACTGGTGCACCGTATTCCATTTCTATGAACAAGATGAAATACGGACGTTATGAGCTGATACTCCTGCCGGAAGATGCTCTTTCGTATACCGTAAATGAGTATTTCACCATACATGCCGAGCGTACGGAATGGAGTCCGAAATCTCCTGAAGATACTGACTGGAACAATTGGGACAACTGGACTCATGGCACTCCGATTGCCGAGTGTACGGATGTGGTGATTCCTTCGAACTGTGTTGCTTATCCGGTATTGGAAGATTCCCATAATAGTGGTGGAATCATTGGTGGTGGCATAGGCGATGACTCGGGTTCTGGCACTTCTCCGGAAAGCGGGCAATACGGGTGCAAATATATTCATTTTGAACCGAATGCCGAGGTGCAGAACACTTATCTGCTGACCTACAAAAAGGCATGGGTGGATCTGGAACTGACCCCAGGACGTTATTACATGCTGACATCACCGCTGAAGTCTACTTATACCGGCGACTTTTTTGTTCCCGATGCCATGAACGGGATGCAGAATAATGAATATTTTGAAGTGTTGGATGAAACAAAATCTCCTGAAAACCGTTTTAATCCGAGAATTTATCAGCGTATGTGGAAAACCTCGGCGCCGGTGGTTTCCGAAGGAAGAACACCACCAGGCGAGGTAAGTTATGACGCAACACTCTGGACACCGCCATTCAATGCCCTGAATCAGGAATATCGGGCAGGAGTGGGATTCTCGCTTAAGGCTGACGCCGGAACAGTGACCGGTGGAAGAATCCGTTTCCGCTTCCCGAAAGAACATACCACCTATTATTATTATAATGAAAAAGGGCAGAAAACAGATCTCTATGAAACTATAACCAGATTGGATTCAGATTCTTATGGCGAACCTCCGCAGTCAAATGTCGGACGTTTTATTACGGAAGAAGGTGGTCGTTCCGAAGCCAGATACCAATTAAATATTCCGGCCGGAGCAGAAGGCGAGACCAGTGATGTATTTCTGGTAGGTAATCCGTATATGTGTCATGTGAATATTCAGAAATTTATAGATTACCATAATAAGGTATTATATGAAAATAGTATAACCTCATTGAAGGTTTATGATGGAAATGCCATCAATTCATATATCCTTCATGATGGTGAGCTGCTGACCAACAGTGCAGACGGGCAGACCGGATGGACATCAATAGCACCGATGCAGGCTTTCTTTGTCACGACAGAAAAACCAACAGAAGTGTTGAACATCACATATGACTCGTCGATGTTTGAAACAAAACCCGGCAGCCAGTTGCTCCGCAGCAAGACACGAGCCGCACAGGACGAGACACCACACAAAGGATTCAGACTGACAGCTACTGCCGGAGATGTGAAGGCCGGAGCGCTTGTTCTGTTCTCGGATAAGGCCTCGGACGGATTTGATTCGCGTGAAGATGCAGCCATGCTGGTGGATGAAGAAGTCAAACCACAGTTGGCAGTGTATACACTGGCAGGTGAAAAGGCGGCAGACATACAACAGCAGCGTGGTAACAGTCCGATAGAAATCGGTTTCTATATGAAAGAACCACAGCTTGTGACTTTGCGTATAAGTAATACGGCAAATGATGAATGGATACTGACAGACCGCAAGACAGGAAACGTTTATGAACTGGATGATGAGACGGAAATAAATCTCGGACAGATAAGTTCAAATGTGGGCAGATGGATCATATCACGCAAGAATGAAAGCATGACAGATAAGTCAGTCGTTTTTGCAGAATCTCTGTCGAATGGAAAACTAAGCGTATCAACAGATGGAACTGTTGGGTTGAAAAGTATGATATGTTATGATGAATCAGGTCGTGTGGTTGACATGCTGGAAACACAAGGAGTGAATACTGCAGATATAATCTCGGTGAAAGGCTTGAATATACTTCAGGTTGTCACCTCAGATGGAAACAAACATATCTTGAAAATTATGGCAAATTGAAAGACATATGGTAAAACTAAATAAACTTTTTACTCCGCTATTTACCGGCATGTTGTTGGGCACTGCGTTGCTCACTTCATGTACGGAGACGGTGTATCGTGAATACGATTCACAGGACGGTGCCATGATCACACTGACAATGAATTCCGGTGCGGTAATTACAAAAACGATATTGGAAGGCTATTCTAACCTTCAGCACGCCACAAGAGCTGCATTATATCTTTTTGAATATTCGGAAACCGATAATATGAATGATGCCACTTGTACCTATGTGATGGACTTTGATGCTGTGGGCTGGCAACAGAATCTGAAAGAGGCTTCAACCACCGGTTCTATAACCATGCAACAGCGGGTGTCTATACCGGCAAGTGTAATCAATCCGAATAAAAACTATGTGATTCTGGCGATTGGGTCGGATGAAAGTTGTGTGTTTGATGACGGCAGCAAGGGATTATCAGGAGTGACATTCAAAGGAGATAACTCTACTGCTACTTACGGACTGACAAACGGCAGACTTATACAATTGGGAAACAGTCTGGGTAACTGCAAGGCACAGCTGGCAGAACAAAAAGAATATGATGACATTCACACATCAGAACTCTTTGCCGGAACACTTCCTGTTTCCGGAGAGCAACTGTTGCAGACAGCAAAAACGACGCAGGTTGACCTTTACCGCAGAGTGGCGGGCGTACAGGGCTTCTTTACAAATATCCCATCTTCTGTAACGCTCAATGGAACAGTTTATCCGGTAACATCACTGAATGTGGTGTATTGGACCGGACAGTCGGAAGCGGTACCTTTTATGGTTCATAAAGATGCAACAGACCCGAATAAATTTGTGGATTATATAAATACGAACAGCACACCCCTTGTTCCTGAAACGGGAGGGACGATTTCTGCAGCTTATGTAGATAAAATGTCTTATATAACCATACAACAGAGTGATTTTGCGGGTAGTGACGATGTGCCGGCGAATGCGGCATCTTATGTATTGCCTGCTCCGGCAGCTCAGACAACGGGTAATTCAACGATGTACGTCTTGCTGCTCAGCAAGCAAACGGATGGTTCGTCGGTGGTGGTGATGAAGAAAAAGGTGCGTTATGTCGCTTCTTATTATACAAAGTCATCAACTCGCACAACAGTGCCCGGAACCGACGGCGGAACCGGAATCATTATCGGTCAGGAGGGAAACCAGGAGGAACAGGCAAAAGAATATAACTACAATATTGTGGCCAATGAATTTTATATGCTCGGAACGGCCCAGCAGCCTATTGACATGGGCACAGGAGAGCAGGATGTATATTTGTATGTAGATCCGACATGGGACGGTAATCATACCTGGGATAAAATAGAAGAAATTCCTTAAAAAAAGACGATGATATGATGAAGAAAAGAACATTATATGGCTGGTTGATGTTGATTGTAGCCGGATTTCTGACCGGATGCAGCCAGGAAACGCAGGTAACGGAGATAACCGGAAATGCAGATACTAAAGTGCAGCAGGTGAGGTTTTATGTATCATCGGGGCATATTGAGGATGCACCGCTGACCCGGGATGTTCCTCCGGTAAGTGGTGGCGGGACGACAACTTTTCCCGGAACCTGTCAGGTGGACAGAATTGCCCTGCTTACGTTTAAACGACAGGTGGATACGGACAATCCCTTTTTGTTTGATCAGGCAAATTCTGTAGCCTTTGATGAAGACGGAAAGATTAGTACAACCAATAACAGCATGGAACTACTTGCTTATCCTTCAGAAACATCTTCTTATCAGAAACAGGCTAAAGGAAAAATAACCAAACAGAAAGGTTATGAATATAAAGTCATCGCACTGGGATATAATATAAAACGTGAGGATAATTATCCTACTGGAAACAACTCTTTTGACGAGCGCAGCTGTTTTCAAATTGTAGCAGGGGACGGAAGGGGGATTGATGAATCTACTTCGCTGTCGGAAGTAAAATTGAAACTGATACCTTTAAGCTATTCCGATATATCATCTGAATTGGCAGGCACAATTACAGACCAGATTACCGGAGCATGGCTGAGAACGCCGGAGTTGTTCTTTGCCAACTGCTCCATAGCAGGTGATGAGGACGGCATTATTCAGTTTGCAGACACAAAAGAGATTACCGGAGTGTTGAAAAGAGGGGTGGCACAGGTGAATCTGAATATAACGGATGTTCATGGTGCTGCTTCCTCAGTGCGTCATGTATGTCAATTTTCTTTTCTTGCTGATGTGTTGAACACAGAGGTGCGTCTGGAGAATTATGACTGTTTCCTTCAGCCGTCGGCACCGTTGGGAGCAAATGAGGGATATATAGGTAGATTTACTGCTTTGAATGGTGAAGGAACATGTGAAGAGATAAATCCTGAAATAATCTCTTTCACGGTATATGTATTGCCTACGGTTACTTCGCTGAGGATAAGATATAAGACTTCCGGTAGATGGCACAGTTTAAATAATTACTTTGATTCAGACATTGCCGTCACTTCCAAGTCTGACGGAAATCAGGCAACCGGTATTATTGATCCGGAAGGCGGCGGCAAGACTTTTTATCTGAGAAGAAATCATCGTTACACCATTAACGGAACGGGAAAACAGATAGCTAAGAATGATCAGTAATGAGTTTATAAAATTGAGTATGATGATAAGGATAATATATAGATATTTGGCGGCTGTTCTGCTTTTATCCTGTTTGGGCGGATTGACACCGCTGAAAGCTCAGGAACTTGTGGGACAAGAAGAATTGGGCGGACGCAAGGCTTTGGTAGGACCTGATTGTCTGGTGAACCAGTTTGCATCGAATGTTGCTCTGTTGGGAGGAATTGACGGACTGGAGAATCTGGTAGATGAGAATCCGGACAACTATGCTACATTCGCCACCGGGGTGGCTGTAGGAGTTACGGAACAGCCTCTGTTCAGTGTGAAAGATATGAAACACACCTATGAGGCCGGTACGGAGGCCGGGATCTGTATGGTGTCGAGTGAAAGCGGAGGCCTTCTCTCGCTGAATGTCATTCAGTTGTTTACCATCAGAGCATATAATAATGGTAAACTGATCGGGACTTATCCGGTTACGGCAGGTCAGGCCGGCAGTGGCGTGGGACTCGATTTGATAAAGATCCCCGGTACCGATAATCTGGCTGTCAATCTGACTTGTACTCCGACGGAGGATTTTGATGAACTTTATGTGAACATCAGTGGCGGACTGGACGTCAGTGTCATCAAGGAACTGAAGTTTAAATACGCTTTTGTCGGCAAACCTGTGCAGTGTTTGCTTACTGATACTGGGATTAAGGAATATGCCCAGAAAACGAATCAGGCCAATAACGGTGCTAATGCCAAAATAACTCCTGACGGTTTGTGTATTCCGGTGCTGGTTCCTTTTCCGATTATCAGAAGTGAACTGAATAAAATGGTGGACGACAACACCGGCAATTCATGTAGTGTGACCAATGTGCTTTCTATTGGTTACAAAGGTGGAGTCTCTTTGTCAACAGAAAAATCAGTCGTTTTTCCTGCCGGCAGTGAGGTGGGTTTCGTTTATCAGAATGCTTCGGCTCTGAACCTTAAATTGGGAAACTATGTGGACATCACCTTATATAATACGGATGGAACAGAACAGACAGAAAGAGTAGAAGCAGGAGTTCTTTCTTTGGTGATTGCCGAAGGCGGAAAAATGACTTCATCAGTTATTGCTGATAAGGAATTCTATAAGGCAGAAATAAGTTTTTATACGCTTGTCTCTGCCAATCTGGGTAATCTGGGCGTTTATTATGGATTTGTCAATGAGCCTCCGATGCTGGCTCACCGATGTCCGATAAATCCGTCTGCCACCGTTGAGCTCTGTGCCGACCAGACTGGTTATCAGCTGATGTCTAATCCGGAGGTGACTGTAGCCTGGAGTCTTGATGAGAGTTCACCGTGCAAGAATAATGTGGAAGTGACATCCAGTGGTAAAGTTACGTTTACCGCTAATCCGTCTGCGGATGGAGATATCTATGTTTTCAGAGCTACAGCGGTGTCCTGTAATCACAATCCGAAGTGTTATGAATTGGTTACCATAAACAGAGGCCGTTCCTATTATGAAGAAGGCTGTTCGGAGGTGATTTATAATGAATCGGAAGATTTAGAGAAATTTGTGCTTTCGGATGATATTTATGGTTCAAGCGGAAGTCTGATTTCTATAAGTGATCTGACAAATCCAGCGAATATACTGAATGCTGATTGGAATGATTATGCAAGCTATGTAGGCGGTTTGTCCATAGCCAGCAATTTGCGTGTGGTGGGTGTGAAGACAAAGGATGGTTCACCGATAAAATTAATGGATGAAGAAGGAAGTACGGCAAAAACAAAACGTGTGGGTTTTGTGGTAGAAGCAAGTTCTACATTCCTTAATGCCGATGTTCTGCAGTTCTTCCAGATACGTTGTTATCATGATGGGGCAGAAGTGTACCGCAGTGTGGTAGATGAAACGAACACCGTAGGAGTAGGATTGATTGGTGAGCAGCAGTCGCAGAAAGTGCGTTTCAGTATCGAAGTGCCGTCTGAGGTGGACTTTGATGAGTTTATGCTTTGGACATCCGGTGTACTGAAACTCGATTTGACCGAACTGCTTATTTATTATCCTTTTATCGAAGATGCAGAATTGGGATGCACAGATCCTTTGAAGTGTGCAGAGATGATTTCCATGGAGAACGGAGCCATGGCGCATCCGGATTTGCATTTCCAGACAGCATCTGTTGCCGGAGTGATTAAGGATTTGGGCAATCTGATCGACGGGGATAATTCCACTTATTTCCTTTATCAGAATACGGTGCAGGCCGGTAGCGGACTGACAGTTAAGGTTGAACTGGGTAAGACCATGGATTATCATCAGCAGCTGGGTATCATTATGGACAATGAAACATTCCTTGCCGGAGTACAGTTGGGAACATGGATGACCGTGGAAACTTATTATCAGGGAAAAGCTACGGGTGATAAGTTTGATAACTGGGGCGTGCTTGGTCTGAATCTGATCGGGTATGGAGATAAGAATTATCTGATTTGTACGCCAACTCGCAGTTATGATGAAGTACGTATCACTTTTGCGGGAATTGCCAATGTGTTGGAGGGTTTCAAACTGTATGGACTTTTCACCCGTAATGATAAGAATATGAACGGTATTCCGGATTGTATAGATCCGGATCAGGAGTGTTCCGTAAGTTTGGGGTTAAGTGTCAATAAAATATGTGTAGGGGAAGATATGACTCTGAGTGGAACATTTCCGGTTGATGTTACTTCGATAACCGTGAAGGTTCCCGATCAGGATAATTTTGAGGCCACAGTAACCAATGCGTCGCCGCAAACCGATAAGACATCTTTTAGTGTAACAATACCTACGGTGCATGCCGGAAGAGCCATGCCGCTTCTGGTTTATGATGCAAACGGTAAATATCTGGACGGACTGATGTATACCGTGTATCCGAATCAGGCAGTGTGGCGAGTAAATCCTTTGAATACGGACTGGAATGAACCGAACAATTGGGATGGAAACATCGAACCATATTGCTGTACGAACGTGATTGTTCCTGAGGGAGCTACTATGTATCCGGTACTGGTGGCCGATGCTGATAATCCGGCTGATACCTATTGTTGTGACGGTATCTATTTCGAAGCAGACGGCGATGAGGCTACTGCGCCAGCTCAGGTGGTGAATATTCCGGAACTGGCTTATAATAAAGCCTGGGTGGATGTGGAAATGATGCCGAACAGATATTATATGTTTTCGGCACCTCTGAAAAATTCACATACAGGAGACTTGTTTGTTCCGGCAGATATGAATGGAAAACAAAGCGGATTGGAATTTACTAACCTGGACATAACAAACTGTCCACAGAACAGATTCAATCCAAGGGTATTCCAGAGAAAATGGCACAGTACGCTTAATGTCAGACTGCTTGACGAGATAAGTTATACAGATAATCCGGATGGAACACGTACGGACAACTGGACGGCTACAAAACAGGAAAATACAGATTGGACAGCACCATTCAATGCTTTGAATCATACGTATACTCCGAGTGAAGGATTCTCGGTGTGGGTGGACAATGGAAATCTGGACAGAAATGAAACTGTGGTGTTCCGTTTGCCTAAGCAGCATGATTATTATAATTACTATACTCCCGACGGAATGATGCTGGAGGAATATGAAGGAGAAGTAAAGAGTGGCAGCAACAATAATTATACTTCCACTAATACTTCACTTTCACGTGGCGGGAATACCCGTTTCATTTATGAAGGCGTAGCGGATAATCTTCAGAAGGCTAATGGGCGTTATGAATCGCAAAAATATACTCTAGGAGAGGTTTTGACCATAACGGCAACAATATCTGAAGCCGGAGACCGCTTTATGGTGGGAAATCCGTTTATGTCGGATATTGATATTAAGACATTCCTGAGCGTAAATCAGGAGAAAGTGCAATTTTTGGACAGATATAATGGTACGGAATATGTATCTTATACTTTGGATGCGAGCGGCAATCTGTCATCGGCAGCAACAGGTTCGGCTGTAATAGAACCGTTGGAATCGGTGGTTGTTACGTCAAAGTCGACTACAGACAAAACGCTTGTACTGAGCTTTACCCGGGATATGATGTTGAATACTGTTGGGGCTGGAACTGCTCAAGCGGTGCGCACTCGGTCGGTAACAGGAACGTCCGTTCCGCTTTATGTAAAAATAACGTCCGACGGACAGACTTCCAGTCTGATGGTTGCGGACAGTCCGGAAGCGGGAAAGAGCAAGAGACTTTTCGATTCGGATGTGAAGCCGTCTGTGAGTGTTTCTGCACTGGATGAAGAAGCAGTCTATGCTATTTACGGGACGGAAAAAGCGGAAATACCGTTGGCCATACAATTAGCCCAAGCAGACCGGACGGTCACCTTCCATTTTGATGGAGCTGTAGCTGATTATCAGGATGAATGGGTGCTGGCGGATAAATATACCGGTGAGACTTATTCTCTGGAGGATACAATAACCATTGCATCTGTTTCGACAAATGCGGGACGGTTTGTGCTTCAGAACAAAAAACGTATGGCCGAACAGGCAGCGGTGAAAGCAAGACACGTTTATGTGCTGGCTGCCCATGACGGAAAACTGGAAATTATGTCGGACAAGATAGAGATGAAACAGGTGCGTGTCTATGGCATGGATGGTAAACTTCTGGCGGAGCAAAACGTTATCGGTTTTAGTTGTGTGGTAGATGGACTGAACGAACAGTTTGTACTGGTTCAGGCTGTACTTGCTGATGGTAGCCGGGAGCTGTTGAAATTAATGATTCCTTAATTAAAGGAGGATACGAAATAAATTGAGATATATGAAACTGAAAAAATTAATCTATATTTATTGTGTTTCGTGTTTGTTGCTTACTTCCTGTTCTGAGCAATCTGTATCAGGAGAGTTGGGAAACAAACCCAAAGAACAGAGTTTTACCGTGGCAGTGGAGAGCGTTGGTGAATTATTTACCGGTGGCGAAGGTGTGGTTGTACAGCAAGCACTCACCCGGCGTCCTATATCAAGTGTGACACCTACGCAAACCTTCGATAAACTGGCGTTGCTGATTGTGGAATACAATAGTCCGGCAAAGATAGTATATAAAAAGGTAATTGAGGATTGGAGTAATCCGGACAACAAAGCCAGTATTCCCTGGAGTACGGAGGACGGACAAGGACGTTATGCTACCATCAGTCTGACGGGTGAAGAATGTCTGGAAGAGGGAAAAACATATATGGCTTACGTAATCGGTTACCAGTCGGGGACGTATGGTGGGTATGAGCCTTTTCAGAATGTAGAGGTTGGTGATTATTATCTTCATACGGAGGTAGCTACCGTACCGAAAGATGGATTTGCCGAAGAGATCTTTGCTGGGGCGGAAGTATTCTTTGTTCAGAATGGAGTCATTCTTTCAAAAACCAGCGAGAATGCCGAGTTACAACACGGACTGATGGTGGCACGGCGTCAGGTGGCTGGTACGTTCGGTTATTTTACGCATGTTCCGGTAGTAGTCAACGGGAAATCTGTGGCTCGTTTAAGACTGGTGGCCACGAAGCGGAATCAGACGGTGATTTTCGGAGGATTCCGCGGGGTTGATGATTCGTTTGATTTTCATAAAGATAACGTTATTAATGGGATGAATCCGCGGACGGACTATGACTGTATGCTGGCCGGATCGCAGCATAATGATGCATTCTCTGTATATGAAATCGATCTTTGCAAATGGTTTCCGGGAAATACAGAAAATCCACTGTTACCGTTGGATAAAAATGGAGATGGATATCTGGATCAGCTGGACAGCAACTGGCAGACGGATGAAACTGCTTATCCAAAAGGAACAATTTCGTTGCCGCGAGGTACGGTCTTCGGTGATCGCTTTTGGATTGCCGTAGCGATGACACCGGAGGATGTGGCGGCTGGAATTCCTACATTTCAGATGCAATTGTTGGATGCAGAGGGCGGAATTGTGAAATATTGGGATGTTGCGTTGAGAAATTACGAAACGGCTGGTGAGGACCGTACTCTCGTGTCCTTACCGGAAGGACAGAATGGCCGGACGCAAATTACCAAATTGGAGAATGTAGATACGGAAAAATGTTTCAGCGTAGTGCGCAACAGATTATATACGATGGGTGAGAAAAACCAGTCTCAGAGCTATGGCGAAGATGAACCGATCGATTTGAGCAAGGTTGATGTATTAGTACTGGATGCCCGTCATGAATGGCAGATTCAGAATTCGATTATCTTTAACTGATTTTAGAATATGATTAATGATAAGCATTCTTGTAGGATTCTAATCCAGATAGAATGCTTTTTTCGTATCAATAAACCACTGCTCTAATTCTTCGCGTGAAGCTAAGGGGTTGTCCGTGTATATGGCGCGTATGATTCCTTCTTTATCTATAACGTAGATAAGTGGAACGGTATTGTAAGCGAATAAACGGTAGATCTGGTCATTCGGTTGTGCAGAGTAGGGAAGCGACAGGTTGTGTTGTTGCCAGAATCTGTTTACAGATTGGTCTTCTTCAGCTCTACTGATACATAAAAAATGCCAGGTCGTATCTTGCTGATGAGCCAGATAGACTTCATTTATGATCGGTAATTCTTTCTGACAATCACTGCATTGGGTGTGGAAGAAGGTGAGCAGACAATTTTTTCCAATGAGGTCATTTGTACATAAGTTTGTTCCGTTCGATAATTTAATTTCAAAATCAGGTATCGAATCACCAATGTTTAATTTACTTCCCGAAGGAGTATCGTCTATCGGTTCTGAAATACATGAGGCTATCAGTAACATTTCAGGCACGATGATCCATCGTTTTACGATTTTAAAGAATGTTTTTATTCTAATCATATTTAGTTCTTTTAGTCCGTTGCTCTATAAAACATAATATCCCTGAATAATTTGAATTAGTCAAATGATACTGTCAGATGCATTTTTTCGTAATTGCCATAAAGTGACTTGTGAGAGTCGTTACTGATGATTATTCCAGTCTGCCAGTATCATGCTCATAACTTCGCCGTAATTTTTTGTTCCTGAAGCTATTTTGTTACCCTGCAGATACCAGTTATAGAATAGATCTTGTACTTTTCCAATAATTGGGCTGTATCGTTTCTGCCAATATTCATAACGTATCTGAGTCTGTTGGAGTATTTCAGGATGGATTGTTGTTATCCATTGGCTGAATTCGTCTTCGGTAAGTAATAGTCTGGCACTGCTGTTTACATAGGGGAGAATACCGAGATAGCCGCTATAACGTATAGCTGGAGTTGAAGAAAGCGTGCATGAACGGTAAGCCCAGTAATTTGCTTCTGCTTCGCTGCTAATTCCCAATACATGACTAAGCTCGTGGGCATATGTAAAAGGATATTGTCCGGCTGTAAGTTCTTCGTTGAGTTGCATTTCGCAGAAGAATGGTCCCATATAGCCCATAACACCAACTGCAGAATAAAGCGTATTGAACAGTAGTCTTTTCGGACGTACTTCTGTTTGTGTGCGACAAAGTCCGTAATGACCGGGGAAAGTATAGAAAATGTTTTGCAATTGATTTTGCCAGACCTGTTTTTCTACAGTATTGGGTTGTCGGATTGCTTCTTTTTCTAATGCCATACGATCCATTCCGGTAGAAGCTGAAAAAGTCAAACGATAGCTATCGTTTAACCGATCTGTATAATATTTCAGAAAGGAACGGAAGTTCTGATTTTCATAAGTTGCCGGCTGGATATTGGCTCGTTCGAAATATGATGTACGAAAATAATTTATTCCCCATCCGAGATAGAACCAGATATAAATCCACAGGATGCCTTCACCAAGATAAAGCAAGGTATCGGATATGGGATGTTTTTTCTTATAACTCCAAATAAGGAAACTGATGAGGCCGGTAAAACTGATGAGGACAAGAATCTCTTCGCAGGAATAAGGCAACCATCCGGATATAACATGAAGCATAGAAGATAAAAGCGGATAAAGACTACGGGCATACCATTCACCGAGGCCGTCAAAAAAACGACAACAGACTATGTAAATAGTCAGCAATAAGGCTACGGAACATCGGATGATACGTCCTTTATTTCTTTTCTTGTTCCTTTTTTCTTTTGTGCACCTCATATTAAAATTGGATTGTTGTCCATTACGTGATAAATGTTTGTGAACATGATGCAAAAATACGTTTTTTGTTGAATAAATACGTATTTCCATATAAAAAAGAAAGAGGATGTATCCGCTGATACGCCCTCAACAAACAAAATAATAAATTTTCAATTTAAAAGTGTGGAACTTTCTCAGCTCGACTGACTTCGATTGAAATGTTTTGGTAAGCATCTTGCGGTAAACCGCTATAAACTTCAGTTTGTTGATTTTTGTTACCCTTTTACATTAGCAATCTTTTACCTTAAACTCTTCACAGAGTTGTTGAATTATAATAATTATTACCCTTTAATTTTACTTTGCTACTGTAAAATTAGTGGTTTTTGAAGGTGTAGACAAAAAATAGATAGAATTTGTCGCATAAAAAGCTGATTTCTTGATATAAATCAACAGATATACTCTAATTTTGCAGATATTTAAAACAATTGTAATCATAATGTAAAAAAACGTGAAGTAATGGAGGAAAAGAAAGAATTGATTTATGGTCTTGAAGACCGACCGCCATTGAAGGATGCGCTGTTTGCGGCAATACAACATTTGCTGGCGATTTTCGTGGCTATTATCACACCGCCTTTGATTATTGCCGGTGCAATGAAGTTGGATCTGGAAACTACTGGATTTTTGGTGTCGATGGCTTTATTTGCATCTGGTGTTTCAACATTTATACAATGTAAGCGAATTGGACCGTTGGGTACAGGACTGCTTTGTATACAAGGAACCAGTTTCTCTTTTATCGGTCCGATAATTGCTGCCGGATTGTCGGGAGGACTTGCAAGTGTTTTCGGTGCCTGCATGGCTGCTTCGGTTGTAGAAATGGCAATCAGCAGAGTCTTGAAATACACCCGTAAGATTATCACTCCTTTAGTGTCGGGTATTGTTGTGACCCTTATTGGTATGAGTTTGATCAAAGTGGGAATTTCTGCTTGCGGTGGCGGTGCTGCAGCTCAGGCTAATGGTACTTTCGGTTCTTTACGGCATATTGGTTTGGCTGCTTTGGTTTTGGTCCTGATTGTTATATTCAATCGTAGTTCCAATCGTTATTTGCGGATGAGTTCAATTGTTATTGGTCTTTTGATCGGATATGTTGTAGCTTGGTTTTTGGGGATGGTTGATTTTACTTCCGTACAAAGTTATGGCGGTTTCAATATTCCTGTTCCTTTCCGTTATGGCTTGTCGTTTGACTGGTCGGCTATCATAGCTTTGGGTATTGTTTATTTGATCACGGCAATTGAAGCTTATGGTGATATAACGGCCAACTCACTTATTTCTGGTGAACCGGTAGAAGGTGAGAAATTTGTGAAGCGTGCATCAGGAGGAATTCTTGCCGATGGATTTAATTCTTTATTGGCCGGTGTCTTCAATTCATTTCCGAATTCCATATTTGCACAGAATAATGGTATGATCCAATTGACAGGTGTTGCCAGCCGATATGTAGGTTATTATATTGCCGGTTTTCTGATTCTGTTGGGACTGTTCCCGGCTGTAGGACTGGTCTTCTCATTAATGCCCGAGCCGGTTTTGGGTGGAGCTACCTTACTCATGTTTGGAACGGTGGCAGCCGCAGGTATTCGTATTATTGCTGCACAAAAAATAGACCGTAAAGCAACTTTGGTGATGGCATTGAGTTTTTCTTTTGGTCTGAGTGTAGAAATGGTGCCTGAAATTCTGATGCAGTTGCCGGAATCAATTCGTAGTATTTTTGCTTCTGGTATTACAACCGGCGGATTGACTGCAATTCTGGCAAATGCCTTGATTCGGATCAAGGATTAAGTTTGGATGATTGTTATCGATCAAGATGATATAAAAAGATAATCGGTTTGAAGTATTGTTAGTCAATAACCTTCAAACCGATTTTTATAGTGTTGCGTTTGTGTGTTGGCTTTAATGTCTGAAAAATAAAAGGAGCGGGTACTTTTTTGTCATAAGTCCCGCTCTTTATCTTTTTTGAATGATTGTCTTTCCAAAGGTGCTTTTACTTTGCAGTTCAAGCACCTGTTTTGCTTGTCATAAGTTTAATCTTATTAACCTAAATAACCTAATTACCCTTTATTACCCTTAAACTTAAACAATCTTCTTCCAGATAGATATGCTCCTCACGGAGATTCTTTCTAATACCTTTTCTATTATCCTTATTTGTTCTTATGACATTGCAAAGGTAGATATTGTTTGCCCACACAACAATTTTTTTTATTGTTTTTCATTCGAAATATTCTTTTTCTTGATATAAATCAATTTTAGACTAGGCTTTGTGATGTTTTTGAAATATTTTGTTCCATATTTCTTTATTTAAACAGTACTGTTTCGTTTTGAAAGAAACGGATATTTTGAGAACATTTTGATTATGTTTCCGTAAAGATGCATAATTTGTTATCTGTTCTTTTCATTATAGTCCATGCTTTTCAAATAAAAAAACGGAACCCGATACAGGATCCCGTTTCTTTATTTAAAATGAATGTGTTGTCATTCTAAAGGTGCTTTTCACTTTACAGTATTCAGCACCTGTTTGCTTGTCATAAGTCTATTATAACCTTTTTAACCTAAATAACCTAATTACCCTTATTTGTTATCCTTAAACCTAAACAATCTTTTACCATGTAGACTCCTCACGGAGTTTTTTTCTAATACCTAATTTTGTTATCTTTTGTTCTTATGACACTGCAAAGATAGGAATTGTTTGCCCACACAACAAGTGTTTATATCTTTTTTAACCGAAAAAATAGTTTTTCTTGATATAAATCAAGAGCGATATATGCAGAAGTATACAAAGATGCACTTTTTTCGTCAGATTTTCTCTACAGAGAGCTGTTATAAACATATTGTCGGGAGATGCTTCCCGGTTGTTTTTGCAGATATTCTTCTAATGATATTTCATACTTGTCGTATTTATATTGTATCTTTGGCTTGGAAATAGGTTTAAAGTTCGATTATGGCAAAAGACAAAACGGTGTATGTTTGTGATAACTGTGGACAAGAATCTCCAAAATGGATTGGAAAATGTCCTTCTTGCGGTGCCTGGAATAGTTTTAAGGAATTTGTTGTACGCAAGGATACAGCGGTAACCGCAGGTGGGTGGACTGCTGGTCAGCCGTCGGGGTCTGTGCTTCCTGTACGTTCACGTCCGTTGCCGGTTGGGGCCATAGAAGCTGCCGACGAACCTCGGATTGATATGCGTGATGCGGAACTAAACAGGGTTCTTGGAGGAGGACTTGTACCCGGGTCGTTAATCCTTTTGGGAGGAGAACCGGGAATCGGAAAGTCTACTTTGGTATTACAAACTGTTTTGCGTCTTACCGATAAACGTGTTTTGTATGTAAGTGGTGAGGAAAGTGCCCGTCAATTGCGTTTGCGTGCCGACCGTCTGATCCGGTATTCCGGAGAAAGGATGAAATCTGACTTCTCAAATTCATTGGAGAATACGTCGTGTCTGGTGGTTTGCGAGACTGTTTTGGAACAGATCTTTGTCCATATAAAGAATGAAAGGCCTCAGTTAGTCATCATCGATTCCATTCAGACGATTATGACGGAAACTGTGGACAGTTCTCCAGGCAGTGTCTCCCAGGTTCGGGAATGTGCTGCTGCATTGTTGAAATTTGCCAAGGAAAGTAATATCCCGGTCATTCTGATAGGTCATATTAATAAAGAAGGAACATTAGCCGGACCAAAAGTGCTGGAACATATTGTTGATGCTGTTTTGCAGTTTGAAGGCGACCAGCATTATTTATATCGGATTTTGCGGAGCATCAAGAACCGTTTTGGCAGTACTTCGGAATTGGGTATTTATGAAATGCGTCAGGATGGTCTTCGGCAAGTAAGCAATCCGTCTGAATTGTTGTTGTCGGAAAGTCATGAAGGATTAAGCGGTGTGGCTATATCATCGGCTATTGAGGGAGTACGCCCGTTTTTGATAGAGACACAGGCATTGGTCAGTACCGCTGCATACGGTACACCGCAACGCTCGGCTACAGGATTTGATTTGCGTCGGTTGAATATGTTGCTTGCTGTTTTGGAGAAACGGGTTGGTTTTAAGTTGGCGCAGAAGGATGTTTTCTTGAATATTGCCGGAGGATTGAGGGTGACCGATCCTGCAATAGATCTTTCGGTGATTGCTGCGGTGTTGAGCAGTAACGTGGATACAGGGATTGAGTCGGGAATTTGTATGGCCGGTGAAGTCGGCCTTAGCGGTGAGATCCGGCCTGTAAACCGGATCGAACAGCGTGTTGCCGAAGCAGAGAAGTTAGGTTTCCGGCAGATGTTGGTTCCCCGACATAATCTTCAGGGATTTGATGCTTCGAAACTGAAGATAGAATTGATTCCGGTACGTAAAGTAGAGGAAGCTTTACGGGCATTATTTGGATGAATGGTAGAGATCAATCGGAGTCAGTTAAATAAAGAAGAACGAAGATACATTATATAATATATGGTAGTAGAATATCAGTTGCGGGTTTTACCGGAGCAGGCTTACAGCGAGCAGAGTTTAAAACGTTATCTTGCCCGTGAGAAGGGAAAAGATGAAAGAACAATACAAGCGATACGTGTTTTGAAAAAAAGCATTGACGCACGTCAGCGCACGGTTTATGTAAATCTTACTGTTCGGGTCTATATAAACGAAATGCCCGAGGATGATGTCTGGATACAGACGGAATATCCCAATGTAGAAGGAAAACCGGCGGTTATTGTTGTCGGGGCAGGTCCTGGCGGTTTGTTCGCGGCTTTGCGACTGATTGAACTGGGAATCCGTCCGATTGTAGTAGAGCGCGGAAAGAATGTGCGCGACCGGAAACTGGATTTAGCCCGAATCTCACGCGACCATAAGGTGGACCCTGAAAGCAATTATTCCTTTGGTGAGGGTGGAGCCGGTGCTTATTCGGATGGAAAACTTTATACGCGCAGTAAGAAACGGGGTAATGTAGACAAAATACTGAATGTCTTCTGCCAGCATGGAGCCAGTGTATCTATTCTTTCGGATGCGCATCCGCATATCGGGACGGACAAATTGCCGCGTGTTATTGAAAATATGCGGAAAACCATTTTACAATGCGGAGGAGAAGTCCATTTTGAAACCCGTATGGACGAACTGATTTTGGAAAACCAGGAGGTTAAGGGTATCCGGACCAATCAGGGGCGTGCCTTTTACGGACCGGTGATTCTGGCCACAGGACATTCGGCACGTGATGTCTATCGCTGGTTATATACGCATCAGGTTGCATTGGAACCTAAGGGGCTGGCAGTTGGTGTACGTCTGGAACATCCGGCTAAACTGATCGACCAGATACAATACCATAGCAAGAATGGTCGTGGAAATTATTTACCGGCAGCAGAATATAGTTTTGTTACGCAGGTGGGTGGCCGAGGTGTTTATAGTTTTTGTATGTGTCCCGGCGGTTTTGTCGTTCCGGCAGCCAGCGGTCCGCAACAAATCGTGGTCAACGGCATGTCGCCCAGCAACCGTGGGTCGCAATGGAGCAATTCGGGTATGGTTGTAGAATTGCATCCGGAAGATCTGGGCGAAGCCTCTCTGACTCGTTTCATGCAGGAATATACAGAGAGTCAGGGAACGATTCAGGATATTATCCGGACTTTGGACGTTTCCGGTAACTGGGCCGGCGATCCTTTGCAGCATCCTTTGGCTTTACTTTATTTCCAGGAGGCACTCGAAAAACAAAACTGGATTCAGGGACATTACCGGCAGACGGCTCCGGCCCAGCGCATGGCTGATTTTGTTCATCGCCGTCTGAGTTATGATTTGCCGCGTTCGTCTTATGCTCCGGGTTTGATTTCATCGCCTTTGCATTTCTGGATGCCCGAGTTCATCACTTCCCGGTTGGCGCAGGGATTTGAGACGTTTGGACGGAACAGCAGGGGATTTCTGACAAACGAGGCGGTCATGATCGGGGGGGAGAGCCGTACCTCTTCACCGGTCCGGATTGTGCGCGATCGCGAAACCCTTCAACATCTTGTCGTGAAGGGGTTGTTCCCTTGTGGCGAAGGAGCCGGTTATGCCGGTGGTATTGTTTCGGCTGGTGTCGACGGAGAACGTTGTGCCGAAGCGGCTGCAGCCTGGATTTCTGCTGTAAAAGGTTAAAAATGAGTTTGTCTTAATAATGTAATCATAAATACATGCTCTTGTCATAAGGTATATCTACTTTTGCAAAGACCTTAAAAGACAAGAGATGTATTTAAGAAAACATTATCGTACGATTGTCCTTTCGGACATTCATCTTGGAACAACACATTCCAAGGTACAGGAAGTGAGCGATTTCTTACGGAAAGTGAATTGTGACCGTCTGATCTTGAACGGAGATATTATAGATGGATGGCACATTAAGAAAAACGGAACCCGACGCTGGCAACCCAAACATACCCAGTTTTTCAAAGTGTTGATGAAACTGATGGAAAACTGCGGCACGGAGATTATCTATGTCCGGGGAAATCACGATGATTTTCTGGACGCATTGGCACCTATCCGTTTGGGAAATATTCAGGTCGTAAAGGATTATGTGCTCGAAACCGAACATGGCCGTTATTTTGTTACGCATGGTGATATTTTTGACCGGGTAACAAGTCAAATGAAATGGCTGGCTAATTTAGGTGATGCCGGTTATACGTTCCTGCTCTGGTTTAACAGTTGGTATAATCGTTATCGGACCTGGCGCGGAAAACCTTATTATTCGTTATCACAGCGGATCAAGCAGAAAGTGAAGACTGCTGTTTCCTACATCTCTGATTTTGAGAAAACGTTGGCTGAATTTGCTCAGGCAAGAAAGTTTAATGGTGTGATTTGCGGGCATATTCATCATCCAGCCAATACTTATTATGGTGCAATTCATTATTTGAATTCCGGAGACTGGGTAGAAACGCTTTCTGCTCTTGTCGAAGATGAAGACGGCAATTGGCGTGTGGTTTATTATTCCGACATGCTGCAAACTTTAGCCGAAGAATCAGAAGAATCCCAACCATCCTGCTTAATATCTGCTATATGAAATTCCTGTTTATCGTACAAGGCGAAGGCCGTGGTCATCTGACTCAGGCTCTTGCTCTTGAAGAAATACTCCGTAAGGGAGGTCATGAAGTTGTAGAAACATTGGTCGGAAAAAGTAACAGCCGTCAACTGCCCGGTTTCTTTAACCGGAACATGAAGGCTCCGATCCGTCGTTTCGACAGTCCGAATTTTCAGCCTTCTGCTGCCAACCAACGTATTAATCTGACACGCAGTGTGTTGTACAATATATTGCAATTGCCGTCATATTTGCATAGCATTCAGTTTATTCGGCAACGTATCGAGGAAACGGGAGTAGATGCCGTGATTAATTTTTATGAACTGCTGACCGGATTGACCTATGCGCTGCACCGGATAGAGGTTCCCCAAATTTGTATCGGTCATCAGTATCTTTTCCTGCATTCCGGTTTTGAGCTTCCCCGTCATTCCCGTTCTTCATTACGTCTTTTGCAGTATTTCACGCGGTTGACTTCGTTGGGAGCTACCCGTAAACTGGCTCTTTCTTTTTGTGAGATGCCGGAAGATGTGCGCGAACGTATTACTGTAGTTCCACCGTTGTTGCGACGAGAAGTGTTGAAATTAAAAGCTGATTCCGGTGATTATATTCATGGCTATATGCTGAATTCCGGTTTTGCATCTTATGTCAGCCGCTGGCATAAAGACCATCCGGAAGTTCCGCTTCGTTTCTTTTGGGACCGCATTAATGAACCGAAAGTAAAACGTATAGACGATACGCTTAGTTTTTATCAACTCGACGACGTAGAATTTCTGCGTCAGATGAAAGGATGTAAAGCCTATGCCAGTACAGCCGGATTTGAATCGGTTTGCGAGGCCATGTTTTTGGGCAAACCCATTATGATGGTACCGGCTCATATCGAGCAGGATTGCAATGCATTGGATGCGGCACGTAATGGTGCCGGTATTATTTCGCACGATTTTAATCTGACGGAATTATTGGAGTTTGCTGAAACTTATCAGCCGAATATTGGATTCCATCAATGGGTAGAACGTGCTCCTCAGTTCATCTTAAATCAGATAGAAGAAGCCGTACAAGATTATCGTGTTGTAGGTACTGCTGGTTTACTGGCCTTACGTTAACTACAGATACGGCTTTGAATAATATTTTTTATTTTGCATTCTGTTCTGATGCGCTAATTTTTATTTTTCTAAGGTTATTCCAAGGATTTTTCGTAAGTTTGCAAAACGCATAAACGCAGAAGAATGCAAACAAAGAAACATTATCGTACTGTAATCCTTTCGGATCTCCATTTGGGATTGCCTCATGCCAAAGTGAATGAAATGATTAGTTTCCTTCGTTCGCTGACTTGTGAGCGTCTGATTCTGAATGGAGATATATTGGACGGATGGTATATCCGGAAACATCCCAGATGCGGCTGGCGCAAAGATTGTAGCCGGCTATATCGGGTGATTGCGGAAATGGCAGAAAAATATGCGACGGAAGTGATTTATACGTGTGGCAATCATGATGATTTCTTGAAATCGCGTGTTCCGATGCATATTGGCAAAATCCGTGTCGTACAGGACTTTGCTTTGATCAGTGCCGGCCGGAATTATTTTGTAACCCATGGTGATTGTTTTGATTCCGTGACGCGTCATGCCACTTGGCTGTCCCGTCTGGGGGCTTCCTGTTATGAATTGTTGTTACAGTTGAATCAGGTTTACAACCGTTACCGGGCTTATCGCCGGAAAGCTCCCTTTTCGTTTGCACAAGCGATAAAAAAATGGGTAAAGGATACTGTTTCCAGTTTTACAGACTTTGAAAAACAACTGACTGAGTTTGCCACTGCGCATCATTATGGCGGCATTATCTGTGGTCATATCCATCATCCTGAGAATACCTATGTCGGTGATATTCATTATTTGAACTCCGGAGACTGGGTAGAGACAAAATCAGCTCTTGTCGAGGATGATCAGGAACATTGGCAGGTGATTTATTTTCACGTCTGATTGTTTTATTTGTTGTTGAACGTGAAACGTAAACCAATTTCCAGATTGAAGTTTACAGGTTTCTCCTGATAAATCGTTTGGATTTCTGTGTTGGGTGGGATATGATAACCGATTCCCGGTTCGGCATATAATCCGCATTGACCGGCAAAGTTCCACTGTATACCGACTGCAGCCGTAAGTGTGTAGAGTAACGGATCGATTTTCAGGCTGTTTTTTTCGCGTGATACGACTTCTTTGTTTTTGAAATATTCAGTCTTCAAATTTCCTGATACACATTTTTCAAATAAAATGCCCGCTTTTGCGTAAGTATTGAACTGCTTGTTTTGCCAGAAAGTAAAACCGGCTCTTATTGGAATGCCAATCAGATGTAAAGACTGGTGTGACTTATAGTAATGATCTGCACCTCCAGATTGTAGTTTGGATACCAACAAGGTATAGGTAAGACCACTTTCTATGCTCCAAAAATCATTGATCCGGTATTGGAGTGTCAGGCCGGTTGTAATCGGTTGCAGATGTTTTACCGAAGTTTTGGGCATAGTGTTTTTATTGTAAAGAACGATATCGTTGAAATAAGATTCCCCCCAATTATTGTTTGCTGCATCCGTTTTGATATATCCTTTGTTGATATCTCCAAAGCCGCTATAATGAATGTTAGCATTGCTGATACCCTGATTTGCAGCCAAGGCCAGTTGCCATTGTTTATTCCGTTTCTTATGGGAGATTTCTGTTGCAAGCAAACGCTTTTCAATGTTCCGGTATGTTTCCGGATTTATTCGTATTGTCTTTTTTTCTTGTTCTTTCTTTTCCGCTAAGGCATCCTTCGTTATAGCTGTTTCCTTATTTCCCTGCTGTGGTTGATCGTCGGATTTCTCTGGGCTTTTATTTTCAGCGGCAGTTGTCTGTTTGTCGGAAAGATTGATGTTGTTTAAAGCTGTAAACTTCACATGCTTCGTCTTGGAACGTGAGCTAGGAATAAGCTCCTGTTCAGTTTTTATATTTTGAAGTGTTGTGTTGTTGTTTGTCTGTTCTTGCGTAATGTTTTTGTTTTCTATATTGTCTGTATGGTTCGGGTCTGTCCAATAAAGGACAAATCCGGCTATTACAGCTGCAGCAGCAGGAACCGCCAGTCGGAATATTTTCCAGTTTGTTTTCTGTTTCCGATTCTGTTCCTTCAGTTGTTTGTTCAGGTCGTTCCAAAGGTCTTCCGGTTCGTCTACCTGAAACCCTTTCATTCTGTCGCGTAGATTATCAGACCATTTATTATTCATAAGCATGATTCTTTTTGTATTCCTTAATCCATCTTCCCAACAATACTTTTGCTTTATGTAGTTGTGATGAAGAAGTACGTTCATTGATGTGTAACAATTTGCCGATCTCTTTATGGCTTTTCTCCTCAAAGACGTACAAGTTTAATACCGTGCGATATCCATCGGGGAGTTTTTGGATCAGTTGGTGGAGTATATCTTGGGGAAATGTTTCGAGCTGATCGAATGCATCATCGCAGCAATCATCTTTTTGCAGGTCGTCTTTGGTAATCAGCATATTTTCCAGTCGTCCTTTTTCCCGAAGATGTTTTAAGGATTCGTTGATGACGATTCTTGTAATCCAGGCTTCCAAAGAGCCTGCTCCGCGATAAGAAAAAGAAGAAAAACAAGTGAAGACATGCAGAAAGCTTTCCTGCAGCACGTCTTTCACGTCTTCCTGATCGACCACATAACGTTGGCAGATGGCCGTAAGCCGCCTGACGTAGTGCTCGTAGAGCTTTTTGTGCGCCAGGTGGTCATGAGCGCGCATAGAGCGAACAAGTTCTATTTCTTCCGTTTCTTTCATGTTTCCTTAGTTGGTTTTGAGGAGGATAGGTGCCGGTTTGTTGAAGTAAGCTGGAGCTGTCCCTATCCTCCTCGGATAACCTGTCTGAATTTACATTAGATTTTTCAGGTGTCCAACAAGAAAAAGATTTTTATTTTTTAGTAACATATGAAGTTAATCTTCATTCTATAAATACGTAGAAACGGAAAATACGGCCTGAGGATGGAAAAATTTAACATATATTGTATTTTCTCTTCTGTGATATGGATTTGATTTTCTTTAAAACATATTATATCAGGAAGCCAGTCTATAATGTTTGCATCGGGCAATGCAAAGTATGATAAACGGCTTTTCCTTTTAAATGAGTCGGGGGGACAGGAAAGTGCAAAACGATTTTAATAAAAAGAAAAATCCGGATATGTCTGTAAAGATGAGTTGTTTTTATTCGTTCAATAAAGATGAAACTTTTTTTCTGAGATTTAGTCGAAGCATATCTTCCTTATCCAATTCAAGTTCGATAACAACTTTAGCTTTTTTTATGTTATTTGATAGCTCTTTTGTGTTTTCCAAATTACTCTGATTTTTCTTAATGGAGTATAATTGTGCAAAGTCATAGTCTAATGCTAAAGATACAGAATATAAGGTATCTGTATCAATACTTTTTCGGCTGAGCATATAATCGATGCTTTGTGGTCTAACCTCCAGTCTTCTAGCCATTTCTGCTTTCGTGACTTTTTTCTCGGCCATGACTTCTGCAATCTTTTTACCTATATAAATATTACACCTTTCCATATAGGTAAATTTATCTCTTTTTCCTTAGAGTTATCTTGAATAGAATACTATTTTATCTGATACAATAATAAAATATATCAAAATTTATTTGTTTTATCAGAGAAATTATGATATATTTGCAGCGCTATAATGATGTTTTTTTATAAAAAGTCTAAAACGAGTGATTATATCCTTGAGACGCTATTTTTATTTGTATTCCAAATAAAACGTTAAATAAAATTTGTGTTTTACTAAAATATTATGATTATGAAACGATTGAACTTTTTTGCTATGCTAATGTGCTCTGTTGCCTTTATGATTTCGTCATGCGGAACGAGTAAAGTTGCAACAAATTCTGCTTCTGTTGATGAAAATCCTTATGGAAAAGCTGTGCAACAAGATATTTGTGAGGTAATGCAAGAGGAAAAACCTGCAACTCGTGCAGTTGGTAATGGACAGCATTTTAAGTTGAGTACAGCAAAGAATATTGCGATGGCGCAGGCTAGAGCACAGTTTGCAACTTCTATTGCTGCTGCTATTATTACGGCAACGGAAGATTGTGGTATTGATTTATCTAAATATGCGGGTGATAGTGATGAAGGTTTGTCCGTTTCTGATCAGAGTGGAAATGCAAATGACTGGGTTCTGTCTGTCGCTAAAGAAGTTGTAACTAATACAATGGTTATAAAAACATCTACTTATGTCAAGCCGAACAAACAATATAATGTTTTTGTTTGTCTGGAATATATGGATGGAGCTGATGCGCTTGCAAATCGTGTAGAACAGAAAGTTGTCGATAAAATTCCTGAAGATCAAGCTAAAAAAATTCGCGAACAAAGTGATCAATTTAAACAGCGGATAAAACAAATGCTGGAAAAAAACAACGGTTCAGATAATAAATAATATGTTACGCTTAATAAATCTTTTAATAGTTTGCTTTTGTATGTTTCTGCAGACAACAGCTGAAACATACAAAAGTAATAAGATTCGGCCAAGATGGATTAGTGAACTTCCAAACACACAAGACAAGTCTTATACTCTCGAAGTTACATTTGTGGATATGGCTTCAAATTTGGAAGGAGCTCGTCAGGCTTCCAAAAAGGAACTCTATAATATGATCGCCAAACGTGAAAATATAGAGGTTCAAGAAGGGTATGACTACAAAAGTCAGCAAGAAGGATCGGGTGAGCAAATTTCAGAACGTTCTACAGATATCTACACCATGCAAATCAAGACGCAGGGAGAAGTGGTGGATCTGGTTTATAAAAAACTGGATGAATATTGGATGGAAGTGCGTCGTGGGAGTCAGACTACATTTCAGTTATATACCTTGTATGCAGTTTCTCGTTCAGGGATGTCCCCTTCATTTCATGATATTTCATTGACGGAGAAATATGGAGCAGTTCCTGTATTGATGTCTTTGGTTCCTGGTGCCGGTCAAATGTATAAGGGCAGTTATCTGAAGGGAGGATGTATTTTGGGTGCAGAAATTGTTTGTGTGGCCGGAATCATCCTATGTGAAAATCAGCGTGCGGATTATGCCAACAAAGTCATTGAGCAACCTCGTTTTGCCAAAGAGTATAACACGAAAGCAAACAATTGGGCGACAGGTAGAAATCTGGCGATAGGTGTTGCCGGAGCCCTCTATGTGTACAATCTGATTGATGCTGCGGTTACCAATGGTGCCAGAAGAGTAAAGTTGAAACCTATGGGTTCAGTTGAGTTTTCATGTAATCCATGTATCCTTTTAGATGGATTGAATCAGCCGAGCGCTGGGGTTCAGTTGTCATTGAATTTTTAATGAAAGTGTAATCTTGATAATAAGCATTTTTATGAGAAATTTTATTTGTACCTATATGATAGGTTTACTCGTTGTAGTAGGATTTTCTTCATGTTCAGATGATACTCCTTTATTGAAAGGTCGTTGGGAGATGTTTGTAGGACAGGATCCGACTCAACAAGGACAAATGGATGGTGTTGATGATCTTACTTATTCAATGGAGCTGAACTTTGAGTCAAGGACTTTTGAACCGGATAATGAATTGCCAAGCGGGCAAAAAAGTTATGGTTGGATGGATTTTTCAAATGCTACTCGAATATATCATTATGACATAGATTCAGTAACTGTTTTGGGAGAAAATAAATATCGTATAGTTTCGGTTGACAGTTGGATGAATGCAAGTGTAGATACACTTGTATACAATCCGAAAACGAAAGAAATAGTCTATGGTAAAGATTGGATCTTCAAATCAGTTTCTACCGAGTCAGCTGTTTCTGCTGGAAATGATGAACCTTCTACCTTTCTGATGGTTCTGTATTTTGTGTTAGCATTAATAGTACTGATTGGAACCTATTATTTGTTTAAGATTATGTTGGGATATGTATTGACTGCGTTAGGCTTTATGTTAATTGGTGCAGCAGTTGGTGGTATTGTCTTATGGATCTTGATGGGTGGTTTTGATCTTGATTTACCGCGGTGGGCTATAATTACTATTTTGGCAGTTCCATCTGTTCCAATGGGGATTTGGGGTCTTTGGACTGCTATTCGTTCTACTAGTGAGTTCGTTTCTTCTCCGTTAGCTTCTAAACTTTTGAAAGAAATTGATAAAGCTTATGAGAAGAAAAAAGAATATATAATTGATGAAGATGGTAATAAAGTATTAGCAGATGTGACTCGCGGTATAATAGGTGAAAAATATTATTCAACATATGATGGACGTGAATATAAGGAAAAGAGTGATAATGAATTAGAACGAACTCAGTAGGTCCTATTTAATAGCGAAGACAAATATTTTAATGATTTGATGTAAATCTTTGAGAATTTACTTATAAAAGAAAAAGATGGAGCAAATGAGTAAAAAAATAGTTGGGCTTTTTTTTAGTTTTGTACTAATATGGCTAACATCATGTACTAAAGACATCATTGAGACTACTGGTAGTGTTTATGGTATTGTGAACGATGCAAATAGCGGAGAACCTGTTTCTGTTGCTCATGTCATGTTAAATCCGGGAGGAAGGGCTACAAATACGGGAAGTGACGGTCGATATGAATTTTCGGATTTGAATCCAGGGCAATATTCGCTTCAAATATCTAAGAGTGGGTATATTACAAATTCGAAACAAATTACAATTGTCGCAGGCAAGCAGGCCTCAGGAGATATGCTTTTGACTCCAGAGCAGAAGCAGGCTGAGATAGAAATAGAGCCATCCATACTTAATTTTGGCACAACTCAGGATGAATTGTCTGTCACTATTACAAATCGTGGAAATACGGCTACGGAATGGTCATTGAATTTAGGAGAAAATTCCTGGCTTACAGCTTCACCTTCATCAGGAAATATTGCAGCAGGAAAAACTCAAAGTATCGTTTTTACTGTAAATCGAAACAAATTGACGGAAACTAAAAATATTAAAGTCAGTTTGGCTGCTTTTGGAAACTCTTACACTATATCTGTTACATGTGCACCTCAAAATGCTAAATCGGAAATGAGCGTAACACCAACAGTTTTGGATTTTGGTGAAACACAGAATGAGAAGATTGTTACCATTAGAAATACTGGGAATGCTTCACTTTCTTGGAACATTACTGATATTTTAGAAGAATGTATTTCTTTGTCCGAAACGGAAGGAGTTGTGGAATCTGAAGGAACACAGGTAGTAAAGGTCTTTCTTGATCGTTCGAAACAAACTAAGGATTTGAATACGAATCTTATTATTTCTGATGGTATTAAAGAGCAGATCATTGCTATTAAAGCAATAAAAGTAGAAGATAGGGCAGAAATGAAGATCGAACCCACATTCCTTGATTTTGGATATGAATCAAGAGAGTTGCCATTAACAATCCAAAATATAGGAACGGCAGAATTGAAATATACTATATCAGGAAATACTGTCAATTATCTAACGATTTCAGCGACAGAAGGTAGTGTACCTGCAAGAGGAAGTAAAGTTGTTCAAGTCAAATTAAATCGTGAAACTATGCCAGAAACAGTTAATACAACATTTATAGTTTCAGATGGAACAATACAGAAAAGTATTGTAGTTAAAGCTAAAAAGGCTATTGCCAAATTATCTGTTTCACCTCTTTCTCTTGATTTTGGAGAGGATGCGACCGAACGTTCTTTTATTATTAGCAATTTAGGAACAGCTGATTTGACATGGAATCTTACTGTACCTTCTGGTACGGGGTTGAAGGTTTCTAATGTGAGTGGAGTAATAGGACCATCAGAAAGCAAACAAATTACAGTAATGTTAGATAGATCTATAATGCCAGATATATTAAATTCTGCTATTGAAATCTCTGATGGAATATATAAGGAAACTGTTTCTGTGACAGCTGTGAAGGGTGACGATATTGCTGGTACCGTTGTTTCTCAAGGATTGTATACTTATTATAAATTTGATGGAAATTTTGAAGATGCGACAGAAAATGGGATAAATGGTTTTGGGGTTGCTAATCCAGTCTTTGTAGAAGGGATTACACCTGAAAGTAAGGCTGTAAAATTCAGTAAAACAGATAATAGTATGTTTGTTGTTTCCAAACCAATTATTGATTCGCGTGAAATGACTTTTTGTTTTTGGGGAAAAGATTTTACTGATGGGCATATTTTTCATTTAAATTCATCATATAATAATTTTGCCTTTTTTTCATTAAGTATAGTGAATGGAGCATTAAAATTTGCAGTAGATGGTTATCGCAACAATTATAGATTTGATGTAGAGGTTCCTGCTTTTATTCATCCTAATTTGGCAGATAATAAATGGCATCATATTGCAATTGTTTCAGATTATCATGTTACTAATCGTTATAAAATAACAGCAACTCTTTATGTTGATGGAATGGAAGTATATACAGTAACTCAAAATTATTCAGATAATTATGGCGGTTTTGGAACAGGTACAAGTTTTACAATGGGAGGATATGTAGAAATGTATAATGGGAAAATTCTTAATGCAACCAATATGAGTGTTGATAATTTCCGGGTTTATGATACTCGTCGTCTTTCGGCAAGTGAGATAAAACAGATCTATAATGCCAAACAATAATTATGTGTTTTAAAGTGATTGGGGTTAATAATGGAAGGATGCGAATATTAATTCATATAATAAACAAGTAAAATTTATTATTTACAATTATGAAAAAGATTTTTTCTTTGATTTTTTCTTTGATGTTGCTGCTTTTAGGCAGTTGTACCAAAGATGAGGTACTGATGACAGCGTCGATCAGTGGTTATGTGACGGATTATGTAAATGCGAATGCGCCGATAGCCGGAGCAACTGTTACGATTAATACGAAAGGTATTACGAAGACAACCGGAAGCGACGGACGTTATGAATTTACGGATGTGGAGCCGGGAACTTATACGTTGCAGGTAACGGCTAATGGTTATCAGGCGACGACAAAACAGACTACGGTGTATGCCGGAGAAGTTACTAACTTGGATTTCCAGCTTTCTCCTGCCGGACAAAATGTAGAGGTGACACCGCAAATGTTGAGTTTCGGACCTCAGAGCAAAAGCTTGAATTTTTCAATAAAGAACAAGGGCAATGCGTCTTTGCAGTATAGCATTACGAATTATCCTTCTTATATTACCGTGTCACCGGCTTCCGGTTCGGTTTCTGCAAAAGGAACGCAGACGGTTACGGTAAATGTGAATCGTGATGCTTTGACTGGTGACGCTACTTGTCAGCTCTTGGTGAACATTGGAAACGATTCTTATCCGGTAAATATTAGCATCAATTCTCAGGAAGTAACACAGAAGTTGACCGTGACTCCGGCATTGCTGGATTTCGGAACGGCTTATAACGAGTTGCAGTTTACTGTGAAGAATATCGGTACTGCCGGTGATTTGGCCTGGAATATCAGTGCGCCGACTGAAAGTTCTATTCAGGTGAGTCCGTCGTCTGGAACGACTGCAATGGGTAATTCTACACAGATTACGGTGAAATTGGACCGTAGTAAACTAATTTCTGATTTGCAGACTTTCCTAAATGTAAACGTACCTGGAGGTTCTGTTTCGGTGCAGATTATTGCCAGCAAGGCTAATGGCGGAGAAACAGGTGGAAATGAAGGCTCATCGGATGAAATTGCTGTAAAAGCAAATTTGCTGGCTTATTATACATTCGATGAGGCCAACATGAAGGATGATTATGAGTATGGAATGGATGGTCAGCTATATAATGATCCTACTTTTATTGATGATACTCCGAATGGAAAGGGTAAGGCACTGTTTTTGAATGCGATTAAGGATCAGTATGTACGGATTCCATATCAGCCTTTTAAAGATCGTAAAGCTTATTCTATTTCTTTTTGGATTAAGGATTTAGGTGCGGGGACAATCTTTGGTAATATGAATACATATGGTTCTGCAAAGGGACCAGCATTTTTCGCGACAGAAGATAATGCTTTTCAATTTTTAGGTCATGAAGATCCATACTATGGTGGTGCTATTGATTTTACATATAAATATTCAACATTACAGGATGGTTTATGGCATATGGTTACCATAACTAAGGATACTAATCGTAATGTGAATTTATATATTGATGGACAGAAAGTGGATACTGGAGTACTTGGTCGTGATGAGACATCAGATGGTGTCAATATGGAATTTGGCGGAATGTCTTCTATGAAATTGGATAACATTCGTTTTTATGCAACAAATTTGTCTTTGGAAGAAATCCGTGAAATTTATAATTCAGAAAGATAATAATTAAATTTTGAATTATGAGAAACTATAAAATGCTTTTGAGTCTGATCGGGGTCTTCTGTATCTTTACCTTAACAGCTTGTGATAAGATGGAAGATTGGTTTGGCGGTGACGACTCGAAAAAAGATAATATCAATCGTGGATTGGTGCTTCATTATAATTTCGATGATGCTACGGTGAATGATTTAACGGCCAATGAGTATCATGGAGTTGCGTTTAACCAACCGACGTATATTACTGATACGCCAAACCGTCAGGGAAAAGCTTTGTCGCTGAACGGCTTTAAAGATCAAGCTGTAAGTATTCCCTATAACCCAGTTGCGGACAGTTCCTATTTTGCGGTATCATTTTGGTTGAAAGACTTTACACCGGGATATATTTTTACGGCAATGTCTGCCAACAATAATTATGACGCTTTGAGCGTCAAGGTTGTTTCTGATCCTCGGGTATTTCAGGTATGGACTGAGGAACGTGAATCTGAAAAGTTTTCCAACTATGATTATTCCGGCATACAGAGTGGAGCCTGGCATCATTTAGTGATCGAGGTTAGTAAAATTTCTGATGAAAGATATTTGTTGCTTTATGTAGACGGTGTTTTGGCAGATCGGATTCAAATCTGGCGTTCCTCTTCTTCTGCGTTGAAATTCCAGATAGGAAACAATGCAGCAGAAACGGTTAGTTTTAAAATCGATAATTTCAGATTGTATAACCGTAGCCTGACTGCTAAGGAAGTAAAGATGATTTATGATGCTGAGCGTAAATAAAACGCTTGGTGTGCGGTAAACAAGGTGTGCCGGGAATAGTGGATTTTATAGCTGCTATATTTCCGGCACGTTTTATTTTTAAATTTTAAAAGGATAAAGATATGGCAAGTCGTTTTCTATTATGTTGTGGGGTATTATTGGGGTTGTCTTGTTTCTCTGTCCGAGCACAGGATTCATTTGATGAATATCGGAAGAAACGGATGCAGGATTTCAACGCCTATCGGAATCGGCGTGAAAAAGATTTTGAGGAATACCGCCGGAAAAGAAGTCTGGAGTTTGCCCGATATCTGGAAGAACGCTGGAAGAAGTTCGAAGCCTATAAGGGAATTAAACGGCCGGTAGAACCCAAACCGAAAGAACCGGTTGTGTTTGATGAACCGGAAACTAAAATACCGGATTTGGTGAAAATCCCGATACGTAAAGTCGTACCGGTAACGCCGGCTCCCGTAACACCGAATCCGGTGAAACTACCACCTTTGAAAGAAAATGTACCGGTAACATCGAAAACCAAGTTTATGTTTCTGAACACACCTTGTTATCTGGCAATGAATCAGTCGTTGAAATTTACTTTGAAAGGTATTTCGGAAAAGAATATTGCCGATGCTTATAAGCGTCTGTCTGATTCCCGGTATGATGCATTTTATAATGATTGTGCCCAAATTTACCAACGTTTGAATCTGAATGGGTGGGGGGCCTTTTTACTGACCAGAGATATTGCTAAACGTTTGCAAGGGGCGGGTAATGAAGCCGTGTTGTTGCAGGCGGTGCTGATGACCCAGTTGGGATATGATGTCCGGATGGGAGTCGGTGATAATCGTTTATGCTTGATGATGGCCTCAACGGAAAGCATCGCAGAGTATGGATATCTGAAGGTGGACGGTCGGAATTATTATATCATGGATTCGACGTTCCGTAATGGTCCGTTTTATACTTACGAAAAAAATATCGACGGTGCAGTCCGGCCGATTGATTTTGATAATCCGGTTGACATGAAGCTGGATTATGCAGCAACAACAGTACGACAAATCCGCTCCTTGAAATATCCGCAAATGTCCGCTCAGGTTTCCGTGAACCGGAATTTGATTGATTATTATAAAGAGATGCCTCCATTGGCTGGTAATTGTTGGAATGTGTATGCCCGTCAGGCTTTGGAGAATCCCTGTTATCGGATGCTCTTGCCGCAATTGCGTCAGTACGTAACAGGTAAGGGGCAGAAAGAGGCCGCTTCCATGCTGTTGGATTGGGTGCAGACCGGCTTCCAGTATAAAACAGATGATGAACAGTTTGGTTACGAAAAGCCTTTCTTTAAAGAGGAGATTTTCTTTTATCCTTATTGTGACTGTGAGGACCGTTCCATACTGTTCAGCTATCTGATACACCAGTTGCTGAAATTAGATGTAGTGTTTATTTATTCACCGGGCCATGTGTTTACTGCGGTTTGTTTTGATGATCCGGTTGAAGGAGATTACATTCAAATTGATGGAAAGAAATACATCATTTGCGATCCGACATATATAGGAGCTGATGTCGGTCGTTGTATGCCGAATTATAAGAATGCTTCTTTTGAAGCTGTGCGGATTGATTGGAATTGATTTTTCGGTATTGATAAAGAATATTTATTTTTATGTTGACTTAAATTTACGCGTTATGAAAATTAAAACTATTGATCAAGGTTTTGATATCTGTTTATGGATTGTATTTTTTGTGCTTGTTGTTGGTTCCTGGTTTCTTACCAAATCAATAAGTGCACCTGATTTCGAAGTCGTAAACTCTGATGTACAGTATCCTTATGAATATACTAAGGACGATGGAGAAAGAGTTAAGTCTGTGTATTATTTAGCATGGAAACATGAGCAGTTTTCAAAACCTAAAGTTGTTATTTATGATCCCACGAATGGAAATTGGAAGGAATTTAAGGATGAGTATGTTGAAGAATATAAAGTCTTAATGCCAGAAAGTCAGTATTCTTTTTGGCAAAGATGTTTTTGGGTCTTTCTGGTTGTTTTTGTTATTTTGTCTGCACTGGCCACTGTTTTTATTGGTGGATTTATTCGCGACACCGTATTATATGGCATTGTTAAAATGAATAATTCGTTTTCAGATTGCGCCTATTTTTTGTATTACGATCGTTTTTGTTTTAAAAAACAGGCAAGTGATATCATGTTAAGAACTATTGATGATTATATGCTCAATAAGAAAGAGTATCTTTATAAAAAATATGTCGCATCTTTTGCAGATTTGATTATGAATCTGTTGTTAAGAATTAAAGCACAAAAAACGACAAAGGTAAAATTCTATTATTCTTATCTGGATAATACGAAACAGCATACAGAGTATTTGAAAGATTTGTCATTATACTGGCAATCGCAGATAGGAAAAAATGCTGATGCAGAAAAAAACCAAGAGTTTATTGATGCACAACGCCAAAAGAAATATGTGAATTTTAATATAAATGCTTCAGCCTCAGATTTTTCCTATATTGTATCTTCTGAATTGAAAAAATTATTTGTAGAGGTTATGGGAGAAGAGGTTTTTAATTTTGAGGCTTGTAGCGGAGAATATGCTTCCGCAGTAAAAATTCCTGGTGTGATTTTTGTAACGACAACAGTTGAAAACTCTCTCAATACTTTTACTTGGAGTGGTAAAGGATATTTAAATGAACATTTCCCAGGTGTCGCTGTTCGGTTTACCATATATCATTACCTGAATGGACAAAAGAAAATCTTGTGGAATAAATATCTTAAGCCCAAATGCACTTATAAAGCAAAAGAAGATGCATTGGTTATATCTGATTTGTATAAGAACATGGTTGAAGAAACTATTCGTTCGTTCCCGGAATCTCTTAAAAGTGATAAGGCATGAGACTTAAAATTATATTTTTGTATGTTTCCTTTTTCATTGTTCTGTCTATAAAAGGACAGAACAATGAAAAGGAAGTTTTTACGGATTCTTTGACTTCAGTTCAGCTATATTTCCCAAAATATACGGAGTTCAAGAATGTATCTTTTAAAGCTTTCAAAAAGGCTACCGCAGTCCTAGAAAAAAGTTACATTAGTATATATTCAATGAAGAATCCCGAAGGTGAACAATATTCATGGATACGAATAAATGAATTTGATGATAAAGATCAATATGGCCATTTAATAAAAAGTGAAAAAATTAAAGATGTAGCGGAAGGATGGTTTCGTTATTATCAGAATGAAACGAAGAATGGTAAGACCTATATAACTTGTGTGACTTTAATTCGAGGAAATATATATGCGTTTTATTTGGTTGAGACTGCTTACAAAGAAGAATTTTTAAGCAGTAAAAAGGTTGTAGCTTCATCCGTTTTTCCTAATTCAAAAAGTCCTGACAGGAAAAGAACGAATACGATGTCTGATATCGATTGGGGAATTTTTTGTATCATACTGTTGTCTGGACTTTGTTTTTGGAAAGTTAAATCTACCATGAGTGATAGTATAAAACTTATCCTCGTCGTATTGTCAAGTGCTATTCTTGTTGTATACTTGATATTTTATGTTTGGCTTACTATTTGGTCCTCAATTTTTCTAGGTTTTTTAAATGGGGCTTTCTGGTTTATTTGTCTGTTTAGTAAATCATGGAGTGATTTTTTCAATAGTTTAGAGAAAACGTTGAATAAGCTTTCAAGTTAATTTTTGTGTATAATTAGAATATAATCTATTATATAACATGAGTTATATTGGAGAATTTTTAGCTCATATTATATAATAGATTTCTTATCGTATGGATTTTATTCTTTATCTATATTTTCCTCCCTGCTTTCCCGTTCCAGACGGTCGCACCATAAATATTTATGGGTTTCACGGACAAGCACTCCTGATAGCAGCAACAGAGAAATCAGGTTGGGAATCGCCATCAGGGCGTTCATGATGTCGGCAATGTTCCAGACTAAGGTCAGATTCATGACCGAGCCGACATAAATCAGCAAAATCCAAAGGATGCGATAGATCCAGATCAGTTTGCGTCCGCCCAGATACTCCACGGCTTTTTCGGAATAGTAACTCCAACCGAGGATGGTGCTGAAGGCAAATGTGACAATGCCGAACGTCAGGGTGGGCGTACCGATATAAGGAATTTTGGAGAAGGCCATTTGGGTCAGGGCGGCATCGTTCGTGTAGTCGATGTCGGGGTAGGCCATAATGCTGCTTACAAGTACGATACCGGTCAGGGCGCAAATGACGACGGTGTCCCAGAAAGTGCCTGTCGATGAAACCAGCGCTTGTCGCACCGGATTGCGTGTCTGTGCTGCGGCTGCTACGATCGGCGCCGAACCCAGTCCGGATTCGTTCGAGAACAGACCGCGCGCGATTCCATAACGGACGGCCATCATGACCGTGGTTCCGGCAAAACCGCCACCGGCTGCTCGAGCCGAGAATGCCGAATCCAAAATCAGGCTAATGGCCGGAAGGATATATGAGGCGTTGATGTAAAGAATAACCAGGCAGCCGACAACATAAAACAAGGCCATAAAAGGAACCAATGCCGTACAAACCTTGGCAATTCCCTTAACTCCTCCCAGGATGACCAAAGGCTCATGGTCAGGCCGCTGAGGTGGGTGGATATGCCGTAGGATTCTTTCAGCAACAGAGAGATGGAATTGGTCTGTACGGTGTTGCCGATACCAAAAGCGGCCAGAGCCGTGACGACGCAAAAGAAGATGCCGAGCCATTTCATATTGAGTCCGCGTTCCAAAGCATACATCGGTCCGCCGATCATTTGCCCTTCTTTATTCTTAACCCGATATTTTATGGCAAGCAGCCCTTCGGCATATTTGGTGGATATACCCAACACGCCCGTCAGCCAGCACCAGAATACGGCACCGGGACCACCCAGGGCAACAGCTGTGGCTACACCTATGATGTTGCCGGTTCCGATTGTGGCGGCCAATGAAGTGGCCAGATCCCCGAACTGGCTGACATCGCCTTTAGCGTCATCTTCTTTGCTGACAGACAGCTTGATGGCTTTCAGCAAATAGCGCTGTGGGAAACGCAATCTGACGGTCAGATACAAATGGGTTCCCAACAGCAGGATAATCATCGGCCAGCCCCAAAGAAAGGAGCTGACCGTTTTGGTTATTTCGAGAAAATCTGTTGTGTTTATCATATGCAGTGTTGTTGGAAAAATAATCGAATGTATTTGTTAACTTATTGTTTGGACGACCTTTGTTGATATTTCGGGTCGTTTCTCAAATCATTCTTCGGTATTGTCGTTTCATTGCCGTCGCGCATGGCCATGTAGTGCGGTGACATGATCTCCACACCAGCTTCGTTGAAACGGTCCTGAATGTTCTGATGTAGGATGGAATAGATTTGTTGCAGGTCCTGAGCATTCTTGATGTAGGCATTTACCTGATAAACCGGATACCAGTCGCTTAATGAAGTTTGCAGGACAAACGGACGAGGTGAGTCGACGACACCCGGTGTGTTCAGGGCGGCATCAATCAGCAGTTCATGCACGAGACGCCAGGGAGCATCATAACCGATCGTCACCTCGGAATGGATGATGAGGCCGTATTCGCGGGCAGAGGCGCTGTAGTTCACGGTGTGTGACGACATCATGAATGAGTTTGGAATCGTTACAACTTCGTTTTTGGGCGTACGTATTCGTGTGACTAAAGGTGTTTTTCTATAACATTGCCAGTCGTGTCGTTCAATTTAATCTGGTCGCCTATTTTAAACGGGCGCATGTAGGTGATGACCAGACCGGCAATGATGTTGCCGATTACCGTGGTAGAACCTAAAGATACAATCAGACCGACAAAAACGGAAATCCCCTGAAATACGCCGGAATTCGATCCTGGCAAATAAGGATAGATCATAGCAATGTGGTACGCTGAACAGTAACTGTACGAGCATGAACAGATAGCGGAGCAGACTGGCACCGATCTGAAGCAGACGTACTTGTTTTCCGGTGTCGAGGAGCTCATAGTTTTGCAGCATGACCGGTTTCAGGCGGGTATCTTTCAGACGGTCGATACGGATGCGCAATTTGCGGAAGATCCAATTGGTAAACAGGAATAACAGCCATTGTCCGGCAACGACTAATATGAAATAAGCTATGCGTTTCAGTATCCGGATCAGGCCATATTCTTCTTTCATTTCCTGTAACTTGTCCACAACGATTTGTTTTCGCTGTTGTGCCAAAGAATCTCGACTTGTTTTCTCCCATAAGGCATCCCGGTCTGTTATGGAAAAAGGACTTGATTGCCGTACATGATGTCGCTGACAATATCGGTCCTTTCTATTTTTACAGAATCTGTTTTGATGACGAGTTTCTTTCCAATTGTTTCTATGGCCTGTTGGGCATTTTGAGCACGCATTTGTGGAGTGACTCCTCCCCGGGCTATATAAAAATAGAAAAGTGTATCCTCGTCGACAGTCATGGGGACACCGGGGGTAATCTGTCGAAGCGAGTCGATTTGTGCATATTGTTGAGCATGCCGAATAGAATCTTCCAAAATTCCTTGTAGGCGTAGTTGGGTGATTTCTGTTTGCAGGGTCGCTTCTTTCTGTTCTGCTTCTTTGATGCGCTGTTCCAAAAATTTCACATAGTTGGAGTCTGCTGTATGAGGCATATCCACTTTTTCGTTTCGGGTGAGTAAAGTGTCTGCATGACCCAATATTTGCGTAAGTTTACCACGAATCTGTGCTTGAGCAGAAGAAATACAAATACTCAGCAGCAGAAAAATATATTTCTGATAACGTGAGTTGGAATACTGTCTGTTCATAGTCGGCTGGATTATCAGGAAATGTTCTGTGTTACGAGAAAAAGGACCGTTTCCCGTTAGGAAGCGGCCCTTTATTTCATTTACGTTACTGTTTCAGTGTCTTTGGATTAGAACAGTTTTGCAGGGTAAACACCTTCGTCTACCAAAGTCTTGATACGGGCTACAACACCTTCGCGATCGGCAGCATAAGTTACGCCGAACCATTTAGAAGTTGTGTCGAGAATCTTCACAGTTGCAGTTCCGTCGTTGATCAGTTTATCAACCATCAATGGAATAAAGAACTCAGACTTCAGATTCTCCATGTTCTTCGGATCGCTCAGGAATGTCTTGAAGAACTCTTCGCTGTAGTCGAAGTAATCAGGAGTGAATCCCCACATGTTCATTGATACAGGAGTGTTTTCACCACCAACCGGAGTCCAGTTGCCGTTTTCATCCTTGTAGCTGATTTCGCCGTCTACCTTCATGATTTCTGTACGCTCAACGATAGCAGCCAGATTGCCTTTCTCGTCTTTTGCACAAACACCACGTGCTACAGAACCGTTTTCAGACAAGGTGTTGCCAATGCGGAAACCAACCATAGCGTATTGGTTCTTTGCGCCTTCCGGAAGCTCGCTCAGGAATTTACCGATAGCCATGAAAGCGTCGCGGTTGTAGAAGTCGTCGCAGTTGATGACGCAGAAAGGTTCCTTGATAGCATCCTTACCCATCAATACGGCGTGGTTTGTTCCCCATGGTTTTACACGGCCTTCCGGACAAGTGAATCCTTCTGGGAGGGCATCCAGTCCCTGGAATACCATTTCGCAAGGAATGTGGCCTTCGTATTTGCTGATGATTTTCTCGCGGAATTCCTGTTCGAAATCTTTGCGGATAACAAATACCAATTTACCGAAACCGGCCTGAATAGCATCATAGATAGAATAGTCCATGATTGTTTCTCCGTTAGGACCCAGTCCGTCCAACTGTTTCAAACCACCGTAACGGCTACCCATACCAGCAGCCAGCAAAAATAATGTAGGTTTCATGTTAGAAATATTTTTTAATAATGTTAGGTTTGATTGTTACATATTGCAAATCTACAAATTATTATTGAGAATACGTATAAAAAATGCTTCTTTTTTGTCGAATAAGTTGCTCCTGTTTTTCCCTGTTTCTTGCAAGGACTTTTTCGGTAGGATATTTTGCGGGTTGAGTAGGTTGTTTTCCGGTTCGGTGAAAAACAGCGGATTGTATCATAGCTGGTTTACTATATTTGTTCTGTCAGAATAATTTAGAAATAAGCAGATTGATAAAATCAAGTAAGCAAAAATAAGGATAAAAAGAAATGAAAAAGGAAGTATTTTTAGGTTTATTGGTTTCTCTGTTTCTTGTGGGATGTAATCGTTCCAGACAGGAACAGACAGAACGTTTTTCTGTGGCTACAATACAGCCAAAGCCGGTTTCGGAAACTGCCAGCTTGCGTAAGTTTCCCTTTTTGGCCAAGCCTTATCATGAAACGGAGTTGGCTTTTCGGATTAATGGTCCGTTGACCGGATTTTCTGTACGTAGTGGTCAGTATTTCAGGAAAGGACAAGTTATTCTGGAATTGGACAAACGGGATTTCCGCATTCGTTTACAACGTTGTGAGGCTGTTTTACAGCAAAAAGAGGCTGAATATAAAAGGGTTGCAGCGCTTTATGCAAAACAGAATATTTCGGGAACGGCTTATGAAGCAGCTAAAGCTGCCTATGAAGTGGCTCGTTCGAATTATGATGAGGCACGGAATGCTCTGACAGATACGGATTTGCGGGCACCGTTCGACGGTTTTGTTCAAGAGGTATATGTGGAGCCGTATCAGGAAGTACGGAGCGCACAGTCGGTGCTTTCTTTTGTGGAAACGGATAAACTGATTGCTGAAGTTTTTGTTCCACAGGATGTGGCACTTGCTTTTTTACAGCAGACGGACGACTGGAAAAAACAGGTAAAGATCTGTTTTGACATTGCTAAAGACAGTGTACTTGTTCCGTCGGATTGTTTCTTGTCGAAAACGACGGCCTATCCCGGTGCGTCGGCTTCAGAGGTACAGCAACAAGTGACGGATATCTTGGAGGAGTCGATCCAGTCTTTGGGCGAATTGTATTATCTGAAAACTGAAAACCGTGCCGGGCTTTCTAAAATTACGGTTTATACAAAGAAAGAAATCCGGGCGGATGAAATGCAGCAGTTGTGGGATAAATTACGCCGGAAAGTGGCTGATGTACAGAATAAATTGCCGGAAGGCGCCGGACCTTCTTTGGTGAATGATGATTTTGGGGATGTATTGGGCGTTTTTTATGGTATTTATGGAAGTCAGGCGACCAATCGGGAATTGGAGGCTGTATACCGCCGATTGAAGAATGAACTGCTACAGGTGGAGGATGTGGCCCGTGTTGAAATCTGTGGCGTGCAGACACCGACTATCGAACTGGAAATAGAACCGTCAGTAATGACCCGTACGGGAATTACGCAACAGGATCTGGCTAGAGCTTTTGAAAAGCAGAACAAGATGGTTGATGCCGGTAGTTGGAAGACGGGTAACGCACGTTTACGGGTGGATGTAAAAGGTAGTTTTACGACTTTGGAAGAAATTGAAAATCTGATCGTGACTTCGTGCCACGAAGATGTCCAACCACCGCCTCTACGGGGCAGGGCTTCGTGGCAAGGAGTTGCACGATGCCAGTGTGAAGATGTATCAGGATTCGTTCAAACACCTGCGGACGGATTATTTCGATTACTACCTGTTCCACATCCTCGGCACGGGCGCGGGAATGGAGGAAATGCGCGGGCGGCTGTACGATTGCGGCATTGCCGACTTCATCCTCAAAGAGAAAGAGGCGGGGCGCATCCGCAAGCTGGGCTTTTCGTTCCACGGCGATGTGCGGGTGTTCGACTATATGTTGCAGGAATCAGGCATACCGTGGGATTTTGTGCAAATACAGCTCAACTACCTTGACTGGCGGCACGCATCGGGCATCAACGTCAATGCCGAATACCTCTACGGCGAACTGGCGAAGCGGAACATCCCCGCCGTCGTTATGGAACCGCTGTTAGGCGGACGGCTCTCCAAAGTACACGACCACATCGTCATCAAGTTGAAACAGCGCGAATCCGGGCAGAGCGTGGCATCGTGGGCGTTCCGCTTCGCCGGAAGTTTTCCCGGTGTGCTGACTGTCCTCAGCGGTATGACCTATATGGAGCATCTGCAAGACAACCTGCGCACCTATTCGCCTCTGCATCCTCTGTCGGAAGATGAGTTCGCCTTCCTGCAAGAAACGGCAAACCTGATGGTGCAGTATCAGACCATCCCTTGCAACGACTGCAAGTATTGTATGCCTTGCCCTTACGGAATAGACATACCCGCCATCCTGCTGCATTACAACAAATGTATCAACGAGGGGAATATGCCCCGCAGCGGTCAGGACGAGGACTACCGCCGTGCCCGCCGCGCTTTCCTTGTCGGTTACGACCGCAGCGTGCCGAAGCTCCGCCAAGCCAGCCACTGCATCGGGTGCAACCAGTGTTCGCCCGACTGTCCGCAAGGCATCGACATCCCCAAGGAGATGCAACGGATTGACCACTTTGTGGAACGGTTGAAGCAAGATAATTTATAGCGACATTATTTCATTTATACTCAAATACTTATAATTTAAATTGAATATGAACAGATCAGAAAACTGTATTCTCTCTTTTTGGAAGAGATTTGCATCATCGGCACATTACTGCCGAGCAGGATGTGTGGAATGGACTTTTTGCATTGCTCGCTTCAGCGAGAGAAGCCTATCTCCGGAATGTCGTTGACAGCGGCAAACTTTATCGCCGCTTCGTGGACGACTTCATCAACAGTCACCGGTATATAGACTGTGACAATGTG
>CALUIV010000008.1 GCA_944320775.1 uncultured Paraprevotella sp.
GGAATATAATGTAACTTTGTCATGTAACTTTGATTTTTCCTAAAGTTACAAAAACTTTAGGAGATAACAAAGGCCCGAGCTTGTGAAAGTACGGGCCTTTTTTCATAAAAATGAAGAAAGTGCATCAAAATGCATATTAACATACATTTTGACACACCCTCTTGTTTTTCAGTCTTTATTTTTATTGGTTTTCAATTGTGGCGAAAACCATATTTTATTTATTTACTGATTTTCTCTGCAATATCCGGACTTGTTTTATAACGACTGTTTAATCCCTTAACAATATCTTCTGTTACGTCATATTCAGGGTTGGCAATCAAAAGGTTATCACCAGCCTTACTGATGATGAAATCAAATTTTTTGTCTTTGTTATATTCTTTCAGGAATGCTTGAATAGAATCACGCAATTGATTATTGAATTTAGCTTGTTCCATAGCAAATTCATTCATCAGTTGGTCGTTCAGTGCTTGTAAATCCTGCTGTTGTTTGGCAATAGCCATCTGAGCACCTTCCAATTCATCACGGGTAGTAAATCCGTTTGATTCATATTTGCGTTGAAGTTCAGCAGCTTTTTGTTGCAGGGCACGTTCTTTGTTTGCTAATGTTGTACGGATGTTTTCTCCTTTTTTATTCATCAGGAGAGTGTAGTCCTTGCAGAAATTATACTGAGACATCAATGTGTCTATTTCCACATAACCGATCTTCTGTGTTCCTGTAGCCGCCTGTGTACCTGATTCGGCAGTTGTGCTGCTATTTCCTTTTTTTGCGCAACTACCTAATGTCAACGCAGTTGCTACCGCTACGAAGCTGGTGCGGAGTAAAGTTGCTTTCTTCATTTATATTCTATTGTTTAATGATGATATTCAATTTTTATGTTCTGCTATCCGATGCGGATTTTCTTTACGTTCCATACGATCCATACTTTGCACACAATGAATACCTTGTTTTCTCATGGCTGCACTGTGTCCGATATGTGTGTTCGGAAAACGTCCTTTTTTCTTGATGATGATTTTTATGGCTAATAAAACCATGCTTACGGCAATAATTACCAGTGTCAGTAATAAAGTCTTCAACATTTTTATTATATTTGCATGATCAAGATCATGTTGGTTTTTCGAATGCAAAGATACGTTTAAAAAATCAGGTAATGATCTATCCTAATGCTTTTAACCAATTTTAGTAATATAATTTAGTAAATATTTAGCCGATGAGCCAGGTAGAATTAAAACCCGCTTGTGTGTTCGAATGTTTTGCACAAGTGAATAAGGTACCTCGTCCTTCCAAAAAAGAGGAAAAAATGATTGCGTTCCTGAAGGATTTTGCTGAGATCCATAAATTGGAATACAAGCAGGATGCATGTGGCAATGTGCTGATTTGTAAGGAAGCTACTCCGGGAATGGAGAACCGTAAGAAAGTGGTGCTTCAGAGTCATATGGATATGGTGTGCGAGAAAAATCGTGATGTTGAGTTTGATTTCGAACACGATGCCATACAGACATATGTAGATGGCGAATGGATGCGTGCAAAAGGAACTACACTTGGTGCTGATGATGGTATCGGAGTGGCTATGCAGATGGCTATTTTGGCTTCTGATGAGATTCAGCATGGTTCGATTGAATGCCTGTTTACTCGTGATGAAGAGACTGGTCTGAGTGGTGCATTTGCTTTGGAACCTGGTTTCATGAGTGGCGAAATGCTGATTAACCTGGATTCAGAGGATGAGGGTCAGCTGTTCGTGAGTTGTGCCGGTGGTGCCGGAACAACGGCGGTGTTCCATTTCGAACCGATTGCTGCACCGACTGACTATTTCTATTTCGAATTGAAGGTGAAAGGACTTACGGGCGGACATTCCGGTGATGATATCAACAAAATGCGTGCTAATGCGAATAAGATTCTTGCTCGCTTCCTTTATAATAGCATGCAGAAATACGATCTTTATCTCTGTGATATTCAGGCCGGTGGTTTGCATAATGCGATTCCACGTGAAGCTGGTGCCGTATGTGCTATTCCGATGAAAGACAAGGAAAATATTCGTGTAGATTGGAATCTGTTTGCTGCGGATGTTGAAGAGGAATATAGTGTGACGGAGAAAAAGATGGAGTTTTTACTTGAAAGTACTGACAGGCGTGCTACAGCCGTTGATCGTGATGTTACCCGTCGTTTGATCACTGCTTTGCAGGCCGTTCACAATGGTATTCTTTCCATGTGTCAGGATATCGATCTTGTGGAGACGAGTTCCAATTTAGCAAGTATCCGTCTTCAGGAAGGTAATCAGATTGTTGTTGTCACCAGTCAGAGAAGTAGTATCCTGAGCGCCCGTCACAATATGAGCAATACAATTAAGGCCGTGTTCGAACTGGCCGGAGCCACTGTGACTGTTGGTGAAGGATATCCGGGCTGGAAGATGAATCCGAATTCTGAGATTTTGAAACTGGCTGTATCTACTTACAAGCAGCTGTTTGGTAAGGAGCCTCGCGTATTGGGTATCCATGCTGGTTTGGAATGTGGATTATTCAGCGAAAAATATCCGGGTCTGGACATGGTTTCATTTGGTCCGACGCTGCGTGGTGTGCACTCTCCAGACGAGCGTCTGTTGATCCCAACAGTTCAGATGGTTTGGGATCATTTGCTTGAGATACTGAAGCAGATTCCTGTGAAGGCTTAAGAATAAATCTTGATTTATCGGGATATGGGCCGTCACGGCCTGTATCCCGTTTTTTGATTTCAAATCTTATATTATACTTTAAATGATACTGATGAAATATCTTACTTCAGTCAGATTTTGATATAAGGGATATTTTTTAACGGCATAAATTAAAATGTTCATGAGATTCGTTTTATCTAGTTTAGGTGTTGTTGTCCGGAAGCCTTTCCAATGTTTGTTGCATTGCTGGGTTGTTTTGTTGCCTGTATTAGGTGGGATGACATTGTTGGCATGCGATGACTCTGACCGATTTACGGTAAATAGAGGGGCTGTACTTCGTTTCTCGTCAGATACGATTCGTTTTGACACAGTTCTGACAACGATTCCTTCTTCTACACGGATGCTGACCGTTTATAATCGGAACAAGAACGGACTGCGCATCCAGCGTGTCTGGATGGAACGGATGAAGGACAGTCCTTATCAGGTAAATGTTGACGGTATTTCCTTAAGTCCAGCTCAGGAAGCCTACGATTTTGAAGTACGTGGTGGTGATAGTCTGATGGTATTTGTCAAAGTGCTTTTGCCCGAGACGGGGCAGGATGAACCGTTGGTTAATAATGATCGTTTGATGATTCAGCTCGAAAGCGGCGTTGTTCAGTCGGTCGTGCTGACTGCTACAGCTCAGGATTCCTATATGTGGCGGGGTAAGATTATTCATTCCGATACGACGCTCTGTTCCGGTCGACCGTTTGTTATTTACGACAGTCTTGTTGTTGCTCCTGATATTACGTTGACTCTTGAGCGGGGTGTGCAGCTTTATTTTCACGATAAGGCAAATTTACTTGTATACGGTCGGCTTGACGTAAGAGGTGTGCGTGATTCGATGGTTGTTTTCCGGGGCGACCGCACTGATCGTCTTTTTGATTATTTGCCCTATGATAATACGCCTTCGCGTTGGGGAGGTATCCGGTTATTTGCCGAAAGTACGGGCAATCGTTTCTGTGGTGCCGATATCCATAGTGCTACATTTGGCATTGCCTGCGATAGTTCATCGGTTGATGAAGAAAAACTCCGCCTTGAGAATTCTGTGTTGCACAACATCGGTGGTGATGGTCTTTCCGTATTGGGTAATCGGATACGGGTTACTAATACTCAAATCAGTAACACATTGGGTCATTGCGTTTCCGTTGTGGGAGGAGATGTTGAGTTCCTGCACTGTACGCTGGCTCAGTTTTATCCTTGGGAGGCTTTGCGTGGCAAGGCTCTTTATCTGGCTAATCAGCGTTTCAATATGTCTTACCCGTTGTATAAGGCACATTTCCTGAATTGCATTATCACGGGATATTCCGACGATGTGATTCAGGGAAGCATTGATGATGAGGAGGACAATGTGGATTATCTTTTCGATCATTGCCTGCTCAATACAGTGAAGAGTGACGATATGAGACGTTTTGTCGGTATTGTTTATGAAGCAGATGAAAAAGATAAGGATACTTGTGCTCGGGAGAAGAACTTTTTTTTGTTCGATACGAAGAATTTTCTTTATGATTTTCGTCTGGATTCCTGTTCGGTGGCCCGTAACATCGGAGATATGAAATGGGCGCTTCAGCTGCCCGATGATCCTTATGGGGTGAGTAGGGTAAGTGATGAAGGACCCGATGCGGGGTGTTATGAGTACGTACCTCGGAAAATAGAGGAGAAACAATAGTCATGAAATGCAGGTACCGCAAATAGTTGGATGTCGGTTTACCGTATGGTGTAATGCCGCTGTTGTATAATAAAAACGAGTAATGAAATCTAATATAGGGAAAACACCTAAAAACATGTATTGTTGGAAATCTGTCTGGGCAGGGGGGTGTCAGTATTTGTGGACATTAGTGTGTTGCGTGTTCCTGTTTGCTGTATTTCCAGTTTTTGCTGCAGTGGGCGACAGTCTGTCAAGACCGTTTCGCCTGATGGTATACAATGTAGAGAATGCGTTCGACACGCGTCATGACTCTCTGAAACAGGACGAAGAGTTTCTGCCCGAAGGCGATAAGCGCTGGACAACTTACCGTTATTGGAAAAAGCTGAATGCCTTGTCTAAGGTGATAGCCGCTGTCGCTCAAGAACGGATTCCAGATGTTGTGACACTTTGCGAGGTCGAAAACGATTCTGTGGTGTTCGACCTGACGTACCGTTCGGCATTACGCACGCTGGGTTATCGTTATGTTATGACAGATTCGCCCGACGAACGTGGTATCGATGTCGCTTTACTCTATCAACCCGGGACGTTCCGCTTGCTTTCCGTACACCGGTTTCGTTTGAATACATTCTGGTCGTCGTCCGAACCTTATCCTTATAAACCGACACGCGACATACTCTACGTCAGTGGGCGGGTGCTGTCGGGCGATACACTACATCTGCTTGTTTGTCATTTGCCCAGCAAGGCCGGTGCTACAAGGCAGACTGACCGTCATCGGGATTTTGCAGCACGATGCTTACGCCAGATTTGCGATACCCTTTTGCATGATTTGTCAGACGCCCGAATTGTGGTGAGCGGTGATTTCAATGCCACTCCCGATGATGTTCTTTTCCGTCGCTGGTTTTCCAATAAAGATGGTCTGCGGTTATTGCCGTCACGGGCTCCGAATGATCCCCATCGCGTGCGGGGCACCTATAATTATCAGGGCAATTGGAGCACCCTCGACCATCTGCTTGTGAGTCCTTTTGTTCGGGTCCGTTCCGGTGTGCATATTGCCGACTTTCCGTTTCTACTCGAACCCGACCGGGTCCGTGGTGGTCTGCGTCCATTCCGTACTTATCTGGGTCCCCGCTATCTGGGTGGTTACAGTGATCATTTGCCCTTATATGTTGATCTGGTATTTTGACTTCTGTCTTATTTGATTATTCGTGATGATACGGCTCATTGTTTAGAATCGTCATGGCCCGATAGATTTGTTCGACGAAAATCAGGCGGATCATCTGGTGTGAGAAAGTCATTTTTGATAACGATATTTTTTCCTGGGCTACCTGATAGATTTCTTCCGAGAAACCATACGGACCACCTACGATAAAAATTAATCTTTTAGCTACACTGACCATCTTCTTTTGTATCCATTGAGCAAACTCCACAGAACGGAATTCTTTGCCATGTTCATCGAGCAGGACGACGTAATCGCCCGGCTGGAGTGCTTTCAGAATCAGTTCACCTTCTTTGGCTTTTTGCTGTGCGCTGCTGAGATTTTTAGTGTTTTTCAGTTCTGGGATTACTTCCAGGTCAAACGAAAGATAATGGCGTGTACGCTGTACATATTCGTTGATCGATGCGATAAAATGTGGATCAACTGTTTTTCCTACGACTAATAATGTTGCTTTCATGCAGACAAAAATAAGGGACAAAATCCTTTTTGTCTTCTTGTTTTAAATAATTTTAAAGTTTTCGCTATGTTTGTTTAGACTAAGAAAAATTTGTGGATAAAATCTTGTTTTGTTTTTTTAACTCACCTCAATAGTATGTTGCCAAAACGACAATATGTTTTGAGATGTATAGTTCCTTGAAATACAATAAGTACTTTTGATTTCATTGGTTTAATTTGGAAAGAAACCTGCTGATTGATAAAGTGTAAAGTCTGATTAAGGATTGAGTATAATTGACTGATACGGTATGAATAGATTACATATTGTATTTTATAAGATAAGGCTTCCTGTACATAATGTATGATTTATGATATGTATATTGGTGAAAATTAATGTTTTATATCATAATATTTGATTTGTTTTACAGCTGTTTTCTTGTTATGTTTGTGTTGTTGTAACATGAAAATCTATGCAGAACATGGAAAAAAGACCTTTGGCGAATCATCATTTGTCCGTAGATTGCGTTGTGATTGGTTTTGACGGTAAACAATTAAAAGTTTTACTTATTAATCGTGAAGGTGAGGACCATGGTGAAGTGTATCATGACATGAAGCTTCCTGGAAGTTTGATTTATATGGATGAAAATCTGGATGAGGCAGCTAAACGGGTTTTGTTTGAACTGACCGGACTCAAGAGTGTAAAATTGGTGCAGTTTAAGGCATTCGGTTCCAAGAATCGGACGAATAATCCTCGAGATGTCCTTTGGTTGGAACATACGATGCAATTGAAAGTGGAGCGTATTGTGACTATTGCATATTTGTCCCTGATCAAGATAGACCGTACGCCAGATAAGACACTTGAGGAACATGGGGCTTGCTGGGTTGCCCTGAAGGATGTAAAAACACTTGCATTTGACCATAATCAGATCATTTGTGATGCTTTAACCTACATCCGGCATTATGTAGAGTTCAATCCTTCCTTGTTGTTCGAATTGTTGCCACGTAAGTTTACGGCTACCCAGTTACGGACTTTGTTTGAGCTGGTTTATGGCAAAACTGTAGACGTACGAAACTTCCATAAAAAGATCGTTATGATGGAATATGTAGTTCCTTTGGATGAAAAACAGGAGGGAGTAGCCCATCGTGCAGCCCGATATTATAAGTTCGATAAGAAAATATATAATAAGGTTCGTCGTTAAAAACGGCATGCCTTGTTTTAATAAAACTTTGATTGCTGAAAATAAATCTAATGTGATATAAATGTTTGCTTTATATGACCATGAAAAATCTTAGAAAAAATTTATTGGCCCTGTTCTGTATAGCTCCATTTGCTGTTTGGGCTCAGTTTCCTTATTTGGATGGATCATTACCTATAGATGTCCGGGTAAATGATTTGGTTTCACGTATGACTCTGGAAGAAAAGGTTTCGCAGATGATGCATACGTCCAAAGGTATAGAACGTTTGAAGGTACCGCCTTGCAATTGGTGGAATGAATGTTTGCATGGGATAGGGCGGTCTAGTGAAAAAACTACGGTATTTCCTCAGCCGATCGGTTTGGGGGCTACGTTTAATCCGCAGGCTATCCAACGTATGGCGGAAATGATTGCTGATGAAGGACGTGTCGTTCATCAGATAGCGGTCGAAAAAGGAACAACATTAAATCGTTATACAGGATTGACATTCTGGACTCCTAACATTAATATCTTCCGTGATCCGCGTTGGGGTAGAGGTCATGAAACATATGGTGAGGATCCTGTTCTGACAGCCGAAATGGGTATTGCGATGGTACGTGGTCTTCAAGGTGAGGATTCTGTTTATTTGAATGTGGCCGCTTGTGCCAAGCACTTTGCCGTACATAGTGGACCGGAAGCGTTGCGTCATGAGTTCGACGCCAAAGCTTCTTACCATGATTTGTTCGATACTTATTTACCGGCATTTTATCGTTTGGTGACCGAGGCTGATGTGGCAGGGGTCATGTGTGCCTATAATCGTTTCAATGGCCAGCCCTGTTGTGGCAGTAATTTGTTTTTGCGTAAGATTTTGCTGACGGATTGGGGCTTTAAAGGGTATGTAACATCCGATTGTTGGGCGATCAATGATTTCTGGGGTGGTCATAAGACACATACCACTCCGGCTGAGGCTGTGGCCGATGCCGTTCTGCATGGAACAGATCTGGAATGTGGAGAGTCCTATAATAGTTTGCTTGAAGCTGTTCAGAAAGGTTTGATTACCGAAGCTCAACTGGATATTTCACTGAAACGTCTGTTTACGATACGGTATTGTCTAGGGCTGTTTGATACGCAGCATAAGAATCCTTATGCCAACCGTCCAAAAGCATTACTTGAAGCCCCCGAACACGGTGCACATGCGTTAGACCTTGCTCGTCAGTCGATGGTACTTCTTCGTAATGACAAGAAAACTCTGCCGTTGTCGGTTAAAAAGAAATATAAAATTTTACTTGCAGGTCCTAATGCAGATAATGAAACAACACAATTAGGCAACTATAATGGATTTCCGACACATAACATAACATTACTCGACGCATTGCGTACGGAACCGAACGTTGAAGTTGTTTATGATCCGTTGACTGATTTTACAACCTGGAAGAAAGAAACTGATCTGGATTCTCTGATGAGTATATGTCGTGATGTTGATCTGGTACTTTTTGCCGGAGGTATTTCGCCTATGCTCGAAGGAGAACAGGGAGATGCCGGAGGAAATGGCATCGAAGGATTCCGTGATGGTGACCGTACGACGATTGCTTTGCCGAAAGTACAGACACAAGCCATGCAACAATTGCAGAAAATGCGTAAACCGATTGTGTTCGTTTGCATGTCGGGAAGTGCTGTGTCTTATAATTGGGAGGCTGAGAATCTTCCGGTCGTAATTCAGGCTTGGTATGGCGGTCAGGCAACAGGAACAGCTCTGACAGACATTTTGTTTGGCCGCTACAATCCTTCTGGACGTTTACCTTTGACTTTCTATCGTTCGGATGCAGACCTGCCACCGTTTGAAGATTATTCGATGCAAGGTCGGACCTATCGTTATTTTGAGGGTGATGTCTTATATCCGTTCGGTTATGGTTTGAGTTATACTACGTTTAAGTACAAGAATTTGGACGTACCTTCCGAGGCCCAGATCGGTGATTCCGTAAAAGTCAGTGTCGAGGTGGTCAATACCGGTAAAATGGCAGGCGAAGAAGTTGTCCAGTTATATTTGTCTCATCGTGGAATGGCTGAAGAAGCACCGTTGTGCGCTCTGAAGAAATTTGAAAAAATAAGACTCGAACCGAATGAGCGGCGTACGGTTTCTTTTGTGCTTTCACCGCGTGATTTGGCATTTGTTGATTTGGTCGGTGATATTCGTCAGGACCCCGGTACAGTTGAAGTCTTTGTTGGCGGTGTATGCCCTTCAGCTCCGGAACGGTTTACGAAGGGCCTGCAGAAAGCCTCTTTACGGTTACAGGGCCAATCAAAGTGTTTCCTCTATTAGTATTGTCGGATTAAAAAATAGATGAAATGATGGGAAAAAGAAATAGATTGCTGATGCTGCTTTCGGCCGGTGGGATGGGGTTATGCCTTATGATATCCTGTCGGACCAATAAATGTTTGCCGGAATCTGTTGCCAGCGTAAATACCCAGGCAATGAATCCTATTTGTCCTCAGGGTGTTTATATTGCCGATCCGGAAGTTCGGCAGATGCCCGATGGCCGTGTTTATATTTATGGGTCACGCGATGAACCGGAATATTCCTGGTGTTCATCTTCGTATAACGTTTTGTCTTCTTCCGATTTGAAACATTGGTCAATGGAACAGATGTCTTTCTCGACGCGTGGCGTTGGAGATCAGGTTTCTTACAGCGATGAATTGCTTTATGCTCCGGATTGTATCCATCATCAAGGCAAGTATTATTTGTTCTATTGTCTGACGGGAGGTGGCGAAGATGAAGGTGTGGCTGTATCTGATTCTCCCTATGGCCCGTTTCGTGATGGAACGAAGATAGAAGGCATACAAGGGATCGATCCTTCTGTTTTTATTGATGATGATGGCCAGGCTTATCTGTTTTGGGGACAAGCCAATGCTAAAGGGGCACGGTTGAGTCGTGACATGCGTTCAATAGTGGGTCCTGTACAGGACAGATTGCTTACTTATGAACGGGATGCGTTTAACGAAGCCAGTTCAGTACGCAAACGTAATGGCATCTATTATTATATATATGGCGGACATCAGCGTCATGGTGAATCGAATTGTGCGACATTGAATTATGCTACGGCGACATCACCGCTTGGTCCATATACTTACAGGGGCGTTATCATTGATAATTTTGGCAGTGGACGTAATCTGGTCAACAACCACGGCTGCATTGTCGAGATTGACGGCAACTGGTATGTAGCTTACCATCGTCCGACGCATGCCCGTTCCACCATGAGAAAGGTTTGTCTCGAACCGATCCGGTTTCGTCCGGACGGTACGATTGATGAAGTGGAGATGACGACTCAGGGAATCGCAGGACCGATTTCTCCGCTTTGTCGTATGGAAGCTTATCGTGCTTGTTTGCTTTCCGGTCATGTCATGCCGTTGGTTCGTCGTCCGGCTCATGATGTTCCTGTGGAATATTTGGGAGGTATTCGTTCCGGTGATCATGCTTATTGGAAATATTATGATTTCAGTGCAGCTCGGATCCGTAAATTCATTTGTAAGACGTGGGGAGCCAACAAGGCAGCAACGATTGAGATACGGCTGGACAGTCCGGACGGAAAGCTGATTGGTACGTGTCTGTTGGAACCAATGAATGGAAACATGGCTTATGCCATTCATGAAACCAGTGTGGAATCTGTTTCGGGAAAGCATGCTTTGGTTTTGGTCTTTAAAGGTGAGGAGGCGGATGTCGATTTATTGAATTTGGAATGGTTTACTTTTGCCTGACAGGATTTGTCAGATTGTTGTTGTAACGTAATATATGATTGCATATGAAAAAAATAATTTCTTTTGTCGTTATCGGACTTTCTTTATGTGGTTGCAGTCCAACTATGCAACGATCGTTTAAAACTGATTATTTCGGTATAGATGTTGATTCGCGTGGTTATATTGTCGGTATGTGGAACCGTACGCGCGATAGTAGGAATTTTAGTCCGGCTGATCAGCCGTCTCCTTTACTTTCTCTTTACGATGAGGATCTGAAACGTTATTATTATCCACAAAAGGCACATTACAGCCATGGAATGTATCGGTTGGAGTATGAAAACGGTTCAGTAGCAACGGTCAGACTGGAAGAAAAAGCAAAATATTTTAAATTGAGTTTGGAACGTCTGGAACCTCGTAATGGCATTGACGGTATTCAATGGGGCAGTTATTATACAAACATCACCAACTTGCTTGGTGAAATCATTGGTGTTGCTCGTGATACATCGGAAGCTGTCTGTTATGCCATTGGAGCACTTGCACTGGACGATAATACGATAGGCGGAGAATCACGTTTTACTTCCGAGACCGGTCCTTCAGGATATATTGCCCATTCACCCGATCCGGTAAACTATCCACTTCCCGTTACCTTACATGAAGGACAGCAGTTTACAATGGGAGGTGACGGCATCAACGATGTGGCATTTTATAATCGCAAGGAACCATATTTCCGTATACTTTACGGTAATACAGCTTATGTTGATTGTAACGGGCGTATTCAGATCCGTTATCATGCTCGCGACCGTCGGAAAGGTAAGATGATTTATTCGCCGGAAGGGAATCCGATATTTCAGAATAATGAGCCAAACCACATGATGCGGCAAGATGTGCCCGGTGTGGATTTTATCGGTTCATCAATAGCATTGTGGGGTAGTCCAGACAGTGTTGCTTTGCTGGATGTGATTCAGAATATTGTAATCAACGAAGACTTGCCTCATCCGATGTTTCAAGGCAAATGGGTCAAAGACCCGGCTAGCTTTATGCCGGACTTATGGACATATGGTGGTCTGATGGACAGTATGGCTTCCTATGCCAAGCAGATGGGATTAAAAGTGATTCATACTTATGATCAGCCGTTTTTGCGTCCGGACAGAGGAAATGGAGGATATATTGATGGGGCGAATCATGAATACAAACGTTATCATTTTACCGACCGTGATTTGTCAACCCGTGAATATGCCGATCTCCTGGCGCGCGACGGTTTGATTTTGGGGCGTACTTCCATATCCAATTCAATGGCTCCCGGGACGAAGGATTGCAGTCCGGTGCCTTCTGACAGTATCTGCATTTTGCATCGCCGTTTCCTGACGGAAGATATTGGTGCGACTGATACTCTGATTTATATTGACGATCCAACTTATTTGGAGGAGATAGCCTGTTGGGAAGGACATAGCCGGGAATTGAACATGGTGAAGATCGGTAAGGAGTTGGTTCATTATTTGGGTGTTACCAAGGAAAAACCATATCGTTTACTGAAAGTGACCCGAGGATATTGGAATACTGTGCCGACTGCACATGCTAAAGGGGATGCTGTGGATAAAGTGCAGCCGACTGTGGGCGGAGCTTATGCCGGACTAGTTCCGAATTTGGAATTGCAGGACGAACTGGCCCGTCATTATGCGGATATCTGTAAGAACTGTGGCTTGGGTATGTTTGATTATGACGGACAAGAGTTCTTCTTCCATACCGGTTTTGGAAGTTATTCCGTTAAGCGTTTTTTCCGTAATATGTTTGCTCAGGCCCGTGAATACGGATTGCCGGATATTCGTTTTACGGGAGCTACGCTTTCGGAGGGTTCCTGGCATTATCAGAGTACTTGGAATGTAGGTGGAGGTCTGAATATTTATGATGTGAAGAAAAGAGTGTGGGGTAGTACGACGAGTCAGGGCAAGGATCTGCGTGACGTCACGTATGCCAACTTTTTCCCGTCGTCATTCGGTGCTAATTTCCCGATTACAGCTCAGTCAACTGTAGAAGACTTTGAGCATATTGAGGCAACTGCTGTCGGTTATGGTTGTACGTATGCATTGAAAATCGGACAGCGTGATGTGGAAAGTTGTCCCCAGAAATATGGTATATTCCAGGTTATACGTACCTGGGAGGAAGCTCGTCGGGCAAATGCCTTTCCGACGTATATCCGTAAATTATTGCAAAATCCGGATTTGAGCTGGCGGTTGGAACGGAATGAAGATGCCGAAGGCTGGATTTTGTATCAGATGGAACAAGGTCGGAAGGTAAAATCGTATGAACTTCATAAACAGTGAATCAAATATGAAGGAAGATGAGAGAATCAGTGTGAAATTCTTGACTTCCGGATTGTATAATCAGGCACGTTGCAAAAAATAAGTATGTCATGAAAAAGTCAATGGTATCCATGTGTTTACTTTTGTTAGTAACTAATTTATTTGCAAGGGAATATCATGTCTCTATCGGTGGAAATGATGCGGCAAACGGAAGTGTTGAAAAACCTCTCCGGACAATAAATCGGGCTGCTCAGCTCGCTTTGCCGGGTGATACGGTTACTGTTCATCAAGGTACGTATCGTGAATGGATTGATCCGTTGAATGGTGGTGAAAGCAATGCCAGGCGTATTTTATACCGTGCTGCGGAAAATGAAAAGGTAGAGGTCAAAGGATCTGAACTGGTGACCGGTTGGAAACGGGAAAAAAAGAATAAACAGGTGTGGAAAATTGTATTGCCGAATCGTTTCTTTGGAAATTATAATCCGTTTAATGACCGGTTGTATGGTGATTGGCTTTGGTCGGATAAAATACATCATACGGCAGATGTTTATTTGAATGATGTTTCTTTGTACGAAACTTTCTCTTTGGATAAAGTTTATGCGCCAGATACTCTTCGTACGCTTCGAAATCCGGAAGGTTGTACTCTTGTTTGGTTTGCTGAAGTAGACGCGGAGAATACAACAATTTATGCCAATTTTGGTTCTGTTGATCCGAATAAGGAAGTCACGGAAGTTTCTGTACGTCCAACCTGTTTTTATCCGACACGTGAAGGACTGGATTATATAACGATTCGCGGATTTTATTTTAGTCAGGCCGCAACCCAATGGGCAGCTCCTACTGCAGAACAAATAGGAATGATTGCGACCCATTGGTGCAAAGGCTGGATCATTGAGGATAATGTCATAAAGAATTCACGTGCAAATGGGATTACATTGGGTAAAGAACGCAGTAGCGGACATAACTTGGAATGTAATGATAAACGTCTGGATGGTACGTTACATTATATAGAAGTTATATTTAATGTTTTACGGAAGGGATGGGATAAGGATCATGTTGGTTCTCATATAGTACGTAATAATGTAATCTCCGATTGTGAGCAAACTGGTATTTGCGGAAGCATGGGGGCTGCCTTCAGTGAAATTTATGGAAATCATATTTATAATATTCTCGTGAAGCAACAATTTGGAGGAGCGGAAATGGCGGGTATCAAATTGCATGGAGCGATAGATACGTATATCCATCATAATCGGATTCATCGATCTGGAAATTTTGGCCTTTGGTTGGATTGGATGGCTCAGGGAGCAAGGGTGTCTTCGAATTTGATTTATGATAATTTGGGACAGGATCTGTTTATCGAAGTGAGTCACGGACCGTATGTGGTGGACAACAATATTTTCTTGTCTCCTCATTCCTTGCAGGAGAACACTGATGGTGGAGTTTACCTGCATAATATCTTTTCTGGAAATATGAATCCGTTGGATGATATGCGTTATACGCCTTATCATTTGAATCACTCTACTCAGATTAAAGGTTTCCGTACGATTACGCAAGGTGATCACCGTTTCTATAATAATGTTTTTATTGGAAGGAATGATCAGAAAGTGAACTATGGTCTGGTGGACTTTGACCAATCGAAGTGGCCTATTTATGCTGAGGATAATGTTTTTTGCAATGGAGCAAAACCTATGACAGGTAAAGAACAAGGTTGGATAGAAACGTCTGTAAGGCCGAACTTACGTTTGGAAGAGACAAATGGAGCTGTTTATTTGGTGAGTGATGTGAATCTGAATGATCTGAAAAATTTTAAAGGAAATATGATTGATTCAGAACGGTTAGGCATAACAAAGCTAAGTGGTTTTCCATTTGAAAATCCTGATGGTACTCCTTTTGTATCAGATAAAGATTATTTTGGAGCATCCCGTTCTTCTGCTCCAGTGGCTGGCCCATTTGAGTCGCTGTCTTCTACAACTCGTATAAAAGTATGGCCTCTAGAGATTAAATAGAATGAATGAGCTGATTTTGTATTTTATTTGAATATAAAGAATAATTTATGAGAACATATAACTTACTAATCGGATTGATTCTATTTTGGACAACACCTTTGTGGGCGCAGGGATGGTTACCCGGGCAGACAACGGTTAGTCCGCAGTATCGCTTGCTGGAATGTATCTATGATAATGCCCGTTTGCAACATTGTGAAGAGGCGGGTACTGACTGGCAGGTAGACAAACAAGTGGCCAAACAGGATGAACGTACGCTTTATACATTTACGTTTACAGCGAGACGGGAACTGCAATCGGTGGGAGTTGCTGTAGCTTTTGATGAAAGCGGTTGGAGTAGTGATAACTATGTGATGATTCCGGCTTCGGTGTATAATGGAAACCGGCAGCGGATTGTGAACAGGGAATATGCTACCGGTTTGGATAAGACTGATTACTTTCGGGAAGATCTGGCTTTGACTTCCAATCCAATACCTCAGTTATCACCGGAATTCGGAGCTTTGTCTCGTCTGGAAGTTCTGGTGAATAATACTGCAACACCGGCTATGGCTTATCTGAATCGGCTCAAACAAAAAGGTACGATACTGCTGACCGATCAAGGTATCGAATGGAATGGACAAATTTTGGATCATGGACTGATTGTCGAGGAGAGTCGGGACCGTTCCCGGGCTTCGTTTATTATCAGCACCCCGGGAGTCCGGGAAAAGAAGCCGGAGTTTATCGGATTTAGTCCGAGTCCGGATCGTGGTATCAACGTGAAGCAAGGCGACCGGATTACAATACGGGTGACCCGAATTGACTTTTATTGCGAGACAGTTCCAGACTTGTTGGCCCGGTTCATGGCATGTCGTAAGTCGCATATTGGAGTTGTAAAGCCTCGTCATTTAATGCCCATGAGTGAGGTGTTTGATCGGATGGTGAAAAACATTGACGAACGATATCATAAGGCAAGTCAGTGGGAATATTATTGTCCGGAGAATGCCGACTGGATGTCGTATGGTTGGATTGGCGGATTGATAAATACGTATCCGATGCTTGTGCTGGGGGATGCAGAGCATGAACATCGGGTGAGGAACACCTTTGATTTTGCATTGCCGCGCGCTAAAGGAAAGAGTGGTTTTTATTATGATGTGTTGGGGGCAGACGGCAAGGTCTTGTATCGGGATGCCGCAGTTCTTCGGAAAGGAATCGGCCTGACCCGGAAGAATGCAGATGTCTTGTATTGGATGGTAAAACAGTTTATGTTACTGGAAGCTCAAGGAAAAACAGATCTGATTCGTCTGGAATGGAAAGAACAAGTCCACCTCTTGGCTGAGGCTTTCGTTCAGACCTGGAGAAAACATCATACCTGGGGTAATTATCTGGATATCGAGTCGGGCGATATTGCGGTGTATAATACAACAGGTGGTGCGATGGCAGTTGCTGGTCTGACCTTGGCTTCCCGGTATTTTGATTGCCCGGAGTATCTGCAGATAGCCCGTGAGGCAGCTGCCGACTATTATACGACGTTTGCGTTGGTTGGATTTACTTCTGGTGGCTGCGGAGACATCCTCCAGAATGCTGATTCGGAAACGGCTATTGCCCTGACGACCTCACTGATTACATTGTATGAAGCAACCGGAGAAGCAATCTATCTGAAGCAAGCGAAAGACTTGGCGAATCTATGTGCAACCTGGACGGTTTCTTTTCCGTATCGTTTGCCCGAAAATACTCCTTTAGCGCGGCTAGGTGCCCATCTGACGGGAGCCGTTTGGGCCAGTACGCAGAATAAGCACGGAGCTCCTGGATTCTGTACGCAATCGGGTGATGCCCTGTTTAAGATCTATCGGGCAACCGGTGATACATTGTATGCCGATTTATTGCGGGATGTCATTCATGCCCATGCCGAAGGAATCCAGCCGAATGGTAAGATTACAGAACGATTGACCTATTGCGATGCTGACAGTCGTGGTAGTCGCGGAGATGGTGGAAAGACGGGTTGGAACGAAACCAATGGCGCCTTGATGGCTTTGGAAATCCCGGGTATTTATGTGCGGACTGATATACCGCATGTGTATGTTTTTGATCATGTGAATGCTGAGATAATCAAGCAAAACCCCAAAAAATTGGTTTTGAAAATAACCAACCCCACCTGTTTCGACGCACAGGTTACTGTTTTTGCGGAGAATGCCCGGGAAGCTGCAAGTTCGCTGGGTGAAAATGCTCATTTGCATTGGAAAAATAAAGTATTAGTTAAAGCCGGCCGATCGGTTTATCATACTGTTTACCGACGTTGATTATAGGAATACACATATATATGTAAGATATTCTTTTTAATCTGTCTTTATTCGGCGTAAATATTTTAATAGCATGAAAACAAAAAATTTTAGAAGAACGATAGCCTTGTTTTTTTCATTGTCATTGATGGTGACAACCATGCACGGGCAAACTTATCAACAGACAGCTAACGGGGTTAAAGTTCAAATCGGTTGTTTAGATGTGGATTTGCAATTTTATTCCCCCTCGATTGTACGTGTTATGAAGTCTCCGGAAGGGGAAAAAATGACTAAAAAAAGCTTTTCCGTGATAAAGACACCAGAAAAAACGCATTTTAAAGTAAAAAAGGAGAATAACAAGATTTTTTTAAGCAGTGACAGCATGACCGTCTGTTTGAATCTGGAAACGGGAAAGGTCGCTTATACTGATTTCAAAGGAAATTGTTTGTTGACCGAAAAAGATTATGGAACTCAGTTCACACCCGTGAAATATGGAGATTATGAGACATATATGGTAAGGCAGGCTTTTTTGCTTGATAAGGATGAACCTCTATATGGATTAGGACAACAACAAAAAGGAAGGATGAATCAACGCAATCAGAAGGTTGTCCTTCGGCAAGAAAATCAGGTGACCTCCATTCCTTATATCCAGTCTCCTAAGGGATATGGTGTGTTTTGGGATAACTATTCTGTTACCACATTTACGGATAATTTAATGGAAACAGCTTTTGATTCGGAAAGTGGGAAATGTTCGGATTATTACTTTATGTATGGTAGTTCGGCAGACCAGGTTGTGAAGTGTATGCGTGATCTTACGGGACAAGCTCAAATGAATTCTCTATGGACCTACGGTTTCTGGCAGTCAAGAGAGAAATATGAAAGCCAGGAACAGCTGCTTGAGGTTGTTAAGAAATACAGGGACTTGAAGGTTCCTTTGGACGGTATTATTCAGGATTGGCGTTATTGGGGAGCAGATGATGCAGACTGGAATGGCTTGATGTTTAACAATCCTCTTTTTCCTGATCCCAAGCAGATGATAGATGATGTGCATAAGATGAATGCCCATATTGCGATTTCCGTTTGGCCTCAGTTTGGTCGAAACACGCAGGTTTATAAGGAATTCAAAGATAAGAATATGTTGCTTTCGTTCAATCTTTGGCCTGGAGATGTACGGTTGTATGACCCGTTCAATCCGAATGCTCGGGATATTTATTGGGATTATCTCAATAAGAACATCTATTCATTAGGTATGGATGGATGGTGGCTGGATGCTACCGAGCCGGAAATTTCTGATAATGATGTCAATAAATATAATCAGCCGACTTATGCGGGGCCGTTCCGAGATGTTGCCAATGCGTATCCTTTGGCTACTGTTGGCGGTGTGTATGATCATAATCGAAAGATTGCCGGTAATAAGCGTGTTTATATCTTCACGCGTTCTGCTTTTGCCGGACAGCAACGTTATGGTGCAAATTCATGGTCGGGTGATATCAAATCCTCATGGGAAGTATTGCACAATCAGATTTCTGCCGGTTTGAACTTTTCAATTTGTGGTATTCCATATTGGAATACAGATATAGGTGGGTTCAATTCTTGTGAATATTATCCTGAAGGAGTCAAGGATCCCCGTTTTCGGGAATTGTATGTACGTTGGACTCAATTTGGAGCTTTTACGCCAATGATGCGTTCGCACGGGACTTGTACTCCTCGCGAAATATACCAGTTTGGAGAGCAAGGTTCATGGGAATTTAATACCCTTGAAAAGTACATACGATTGCGTTATAAAATGTTGCCTTACATGTATTCTGTTGCTTGGGATGTAACTAGTAATGGTGGTTCGTTCATGCGTGCGCTTTTCATGGATTTCCCCAACGATAAGAATGTTTTTGATATTAATGATCAGTTTATGTTTGGCCGTTCCTTGCTGGTGGCACCTGTTACGGAACCCATGTACGTTGACAATGACAGAAAGGAAGATTTTGGCATGATAAAGACTAAAAAGGTGTATTTGCCCGAAGGAACTGATTGGATAGATTTTTGGAAAGGAAACAAAATTTCAGGAGGGCAAACTGTACATCGTGAAGTTCCTATTGACATCATACCGATTTATGTTAAAGCCGGAAGTATTCTGCCTATAGGTCCGGATGTGCAATATGCCGAAGAGAAGAAATGGGATAACCTTGAAATACGTGTGTATCCGGGAGCAGATGGTGAATTCTTGTTGTATGAAGATGAGAACGATAATTACAACTATGAGCAAGGGATGTATTCCACGATTTTGTTTGAATGGGATGATACTCAAAAAACACTTATCATAGGCAAAAGGAATGGTGAATTTCCCGGTATGTTGAAAAATCGGAAATTTAAGATAGTTGTAGTTAATGAAGAACAAGGTATCGGGGATATGCCTGCTTCTAAAGTCAATAAAACGGTTCATTACCGTGGAAAGCAAATTTGTGTGAAATTTTGATATATACCATATTTGAAATATGGTATATAGAATGATGAGCTATTGGTTATGATTGGATTTTGTTGGGAAAACAGGGTAAGTATGAAGATTAGATTTATTTTTTGTGGACTTTTGGTCTGCAACATGGTAGGCAGAGCGAGACCGTATGTTGCTCCTGTCATGGATTGTCAGGAGAAGACACCGGAGCTGGTTGGGGGCCGATCAATCGAGGAAGGACCAAAACTGAGCGAAGTTGTCAGGGTACGGTTGGCACAGAAAATCAGCAAGTTGCCTCTGTGGAATGTTTCGCTTTCCGACAAGACGCCGTTCGATTGGCTGTTGACGCCCGAAAAATCGAAGGCAGGGATTTATCGTTCGGCTGACGGGAAAAGTATTGTAATGGCTAATGGCATGGTTGCTCGGACATTTCGTATTTTCCCGAATCTGGCTACCACACATCTGACAAATCGGATGAATGGCGAGACTATGATACGTGCCGTAAGTGGCGAAGGCTTTTTACAGATTAATGGAAAGAAATGGAGTGTCGGAGGTTTGTCTGGACAGCCGGAAAGAGCCTATTTGAGAGAAGATTGGATAGAAAAGATGAATACGATTCCTAAATCGTTTCTGATTGAGGATTTTGAGATCAGAGAGGTTGGGGAAACATTACCGTGGGCACGGAATCGCTGGGCACTGAATAAGAAGGCTGCAACGGGGAAAGAACTGATCTTTAGGCTTCGGGGGGGCAAGGAGTTTTGTGATGTGGTTGTGAAGGTATGCTTTGCTGTCTATGACGAAGTTCCGGTTATCCGGAAACGGATGGAAGTAGAGAATTATTCAACGGAACCCTTGAATATAGATGCTTTTCAGTTGGAATACCTGGCTTTCGCCGAGCCGGAATCGCCGGGTGACGGTAATCCGGATCTTTTCCGCTTGCCGAACATTCACATAGAAAGTGACTATGCCTGTAAAGGTACCTTCACGGAGCGTGAAACGGACATCACCGAGAAATGGGTCATGGATCCGGAATACACGTCACAACGGAACTATCCGATGGAAACCCGTTGCATATTGGATGTCTCTCCCGAAATAGGTCCGGACCAACTTTTACAGGTTGGAGACACTTTCCGTACGTTCAATGTCTATGAGATGCCTTTCGACAGCGATGATCGTGAACGCAAAGGATTGTTTATCCGCCGCTTTTATCGCGCGATAGCTCCTTGGCTGACGGAAAATCCTATATTCCTTCATCTTACATCAAGCGATCCGGAAATGGTCAGGAGAGCGGTCGACCAATGTGCAGAGACCGGTTATGAAATGGTCATCCTTAGTTTTGGTTCCGGTGTCAATGTTGAAGACATATCGGAGGCGAACATTGCCAAATTCAAGGAACTGGTGGATTATGCGCACAGTCAAGGCATTGAAATGGGTTGCTATTCGCTCTTGGCCAGCCGCTGGATCAGCGATGAGGTGGATGTCATCAATCCGAAGACAGGTAAGCGTGGGGGGATGAGGTTTGGCAGTTCGCCTTGTCTGTGCAGCGACTGGGGATATGAATATTTCGACAAGATAAAGACTTTTTTCGAGAAGACAGGTATGACGTGTCTGGAACATGACGGATCGTATCCGGGCGATGTTTGTGCTTCGACTTCACATACATATCATAAAGGACTGTTGGATTCACAATGGAAACAGTTTCATAAAATTACGGAACTGTATCACTGGATGCGTGAGAAAGGCATTTATCTGAATGTGCCGGATTTCTATTTTCTGAATGGTTCCACGAAGACCAGTATCGGTTATCGGGAAACGAACTGGTCATTGCCGCGCGACCGTCAGTTAATCCATACCCGTCAGTTGAACTATGACTGTACATGGGAGCGTATTCCTTCTTCGCTCTGGAGCTTCGTGCCTTTGGTGGAATATCATGGGGGAGGGGCTGCTGCTACGCTCGAACCGCTGAGTGAACATCTCTTTGAATACAAGACACTGATGGTGCAGAATTACGGAGCAGGGATACAGGCCTGTTATCGTGGTTCCCGTCTGTATGATACACCGGAAACAAAAGCGGTGGTCATGGATGTCATCCGCTGGTATAAGAAATACCGGAACATTCTGAACAGTGACATTATCCATCTTCGAAAACCGGATGCGCAGGATTGGGACGGTATCATGCATGTCAATCCACAGGGGAAGGAAAAAGGATTCGCTCTATTTTTTAATCCGACAGATGAGGCCATTACACGCAAGATAGATCTTCCGCTCTATTATACCGGTCTGACAGAAACTGCCCGCATCCGAGAGCAGGAAGGTAGATCAGTTAAATATCGATTACGACGTGACTATACCGTGCGGTTGGAAGTGACCATTCCGGCAAATGGGTATACCTGGTATGTCATTGAATAGATGATAGATGCATTTTTTGAAAATGCATTAGAGTTTGTGTGTTTCCAGTTGTATGAAGATGAGAATGAAAATTATATTTATGAGAAAAGTACATACTCTACCATTAAACGGAATGCTGCCAAATGTACTTCGACTATGGTAGATTGAGACTGTAATGGTGAATTTTCGGAGATGTTGAAAAAATGTAAGTTTATGTGGTGTTGGTGGAAAACATAGCGTGAGCGACCTGCTAATAATATGAATAAGACAGTATCCTATAAGAGAAAATTTATAAGTATAAAACTATCAAAAACAGAATATGATGAATATATTGCAAAAAATTGTGATGCTCTTTCTGCTCAGTATACCCGTGAATTTAAAAGCTCAAGTATGGACCGCCGATCAAGGTGATGGCACATACCGCAATCCCATTATCCACGCAGATTACTCTGACCCCGATGTCATTCGTGTCGGCGATGATTATTATATGGTGGCGTCAAGTTTCACTTGCCAGCCAGGTATTCCGGTGTTACACTCCAAAGACTTGGTCAACTGGACTATTGTTAACCATGTTTATACCCGTTTACCGCTCGAACGGTACAGTATGCCCCAGCACGGGCAAGGTTCATGGGCACCGGCAATGCGCTATCATGACGGTAAATTTTACGTTTACTTCTGTACTCCGGAAGATGGCTTGTTCGCCGCTTATACCACGGATCCCACTAAGAAATGGAAACTGAAGCATGTGCTTCGAGTTGCTCAGTGGGAAGATCCATGCCCCTTTTGGGACGAAGATGGAAAAGCCTATCTGATACGTACAAAGCTTTGTGGCGGTCCGGCTGTGCTGCATCGAATGTCCGATGATGGATTATCCATTCTTGATGCAGGTAAAACTGTTTATTATGACCCTTACAAGAATCCGGTGCTTGAGGGGTTGAAAATGATGAAGCGAAACGGATGGTATTACATTCTAGCACCTGCAGGCGGATGGTCTAATGGCTGGCAAACAGTACTTCGGTCGCGTGATATTTACGGTCCCTACGAATCTAAGAAGGTGTTGGATCAGGGAAACGGCATTGTCGGTCCACATCATGGTGGATTAGTGGATACGAAAACAGGAGAATGGTGGTTTATACATTTTCAAGCAAAAGGTGTTTACGGACGTATCCTTCACCTGCAACCCGCCGTTTGGAAAGATGACTGGCCTATAATTGGTGATGACCCCGATGGAGATGGATGTGGGATACCTGTATTGTCCTATCGTAAGCCTAATGTAGGGAAGAACTTTCCTATTATCAATCCGCAGACTTCAGATGAGTTCGATAGCAGGCAATTGGGATTTCAGTGGCAATGGCAGGCGGCTCCACAAGATAAGTGGTATTCATTATCCGCACAAAAAGGTTCTATCCGACTCTACGCAATATCTGTGTTGGAAGATAAAGGTAATCTTTATTATGCAGGCAATTTGCTGCTTCAAAAATTTCCGGCTCCGGAGTTTACGGCTACTGCCCAAATTGACTTCTCTAGACTAAATGTTGGTGAACGAGCCGGACTAATCACTATGGGAGATTATCACACCTATCTTTCGATAGAGAAACACTCGGGTGGAAATTCTTTGGTGCTGTATGAAGGTAAGAATGAAGGCTGCGGCTTTCCGCCTGTTCCGCTTGAACAAACAGATATCATAGGTAGCAACATCTATTTGCAAGTTAGCATCCATGCCGATGAAACTTGTTCATACGCTTACAGTACCGATGGTGAATCATTTACCAAAATCGGGGAGCATTTAAAGATTGAAAAAGGTCAGTGGATTGGAGCAAAAGTAGGTTTGTTTTGCATAAACCCGGATATAAACGATGGGTCCGGTAGTATTGATGTTGATTATTTCCGAATCCAATAAGCTCCAGAATGAAAGAATAAGTTGTGCTGTCTTTTTCAGTTTGATTGATAAAGCTATTTATGAAGCTATAATAGGATTGAGTAAGATGAACTATGCTTTGTGATACTAACAGATTAAAGTTTTCAAGTAAAAATTGGATATAATAAATTAGAGAATGATTAATTATTATGATTTTAAAGTGATGAAAAAGAATGTATTGTGGCTAGTCTGTTTACTCTGTAGCATGCATTTGTTGGCTGTAGACAGAGTGTCAAATAAAGAGTTCCTGCATCCGGACCGTATCCGTTACGACGGTTCTTGTATGACTATTGACGGTAAGGATGTATTCATCTATAGTGCTGCTTTTCACTATTTCCGTTGTCCTGAGGAATTGTGGCGTAATCGTTTCCAGAAGATAAAGGAGGCCGGCTTTAACACGGTTGAGACTTATGTTCCATGGAACTGGCATGAACGGGAAATGCCTGCGGGGTTATCAGATACGACAAAGTTTGACTTTTCAGATATAAAGAGATGGTTGAAGATGGCCCAGGAAGAATTCGGTTTTTATACAATAGTCCGTCCGGGACCTTTTATTTGTGCGGAATTCTCGGGAGGAGCATATCCTCGTTGGTTGGCTAAATTCCGTCCTCAGGGCTATCAGGGGCTTTGGTTGCGTAGTGCAGATCCTACCCATGTACGTTGGTGTGTCCATTGGTTTGATGCTGTTTGTAAGGCACTGGCCGATGAACAGCTTACCAGAAAGCCGAAAGGCGGGAAAGGTATTATTCTTATCCAGATAGAGAATGAATACAATGCTCATGGGTGTGAAAACAAGTCCTATTTCTTGAAAGAACTCTACCGTTCCGTGCGCCGGAACGGGTTCGATGTCCCTGTCTTCACTTGTCTGACCGGAGAATGTCGGGGCAGCAACGACAAGGAACTCTCCCAGGTGTTCGATTGTGACAATTATTATGTCGGCCAGTCGGATGCACCGAGCTGTGCTCACCGGATGGCTTCTCTGAAGAACAGCCAGCCTGATGCTCCCGGTTTTGTGACAGAACTGCAGGGTGGCTGGTTTTCTCTGGTGACCGGTACGTTGAGTGAGGATCATTATTCGGATGCCCGTCATTTCAAGGCCATTGGTCTGATGAGCATGTTGGGCGGATGTACTGGGATAAACTATTATATGTTTGCAGGAGGAACCCATTTTGCTGGTTGGGGAGCCCGAGGAATGACTACATCTTATGATTACAATGCGGCGATCCATGAAAATGGAGCTGTTGGTGATAAATATTGGGCTGCCAAGGGTATCGGTGATTTTATCCGCAAATATGAAGGTGAGCTGATTCGATCGGTTGGTGGCCCATGTGAGATTGAAGGGGCACCCGAAAGTCTTTTCGGAGGAATAAGGGTTGCGCAGGATGGTACGCAGTTCATTTTTCTGCATAATACGGATGCCGGTAAAATCTGTAAGGGCAATGTAACTCTTTTACCCGGAAAAATCAGGTTGCCTCAAGAAGCCATGTATAATATCGATCAGAACGGGAATAAAGTCCTGATGCAGGTAAATGCCAACTTGCATGGAGATACGTTATTCATGGAGCCGATAACCGTGAATTATGAATTGGATCCTTTGGATACGAAAGTATTGGTCATACCGGCAGGGAAGAAAGCGAAAGCTGGTACGTGGTGGCCTAAAAAACAATCGGGTGTTAAACGACCTTCCCGATTACCGGAGCCGATCCGCATTACTGCTGTCAAAAGAAAAGAAGATACTGTGGAACAGGCACAATGGATTCCGTTGCCACGTCTGGTTTCTTTGTCCGATTTACATGTGAATGATTTCCGATACAGCCTGTATCGTGCCCAAGTGAATCTGACTAGACAACAGGCTGAAAATGAAAAGTTTTTGTTGTTCAATATGTTTACCCGGGATATTGTGTCCGTACGGGTAAATGGAAAAAATGTGATCCGTCTGTTCCCAGATCAGGCCGATGCACAGACATGGACAACCCGGAACTGTTTTGAGCGTATACGTCCGGATGAATATGATAATCGGTTCGATGTTTCCGGAACCTTACAGGAAGGTGAGAATGAAATTCTGGTTGTTTATGAAAATCTGGGTCATGCACACGGATATGTACCTATGGAAGAACTCTCTGGAATCAGGGAAGCAGGTTTGTCCGTTTCGGAAACCGCACTGTCGCATCCGCTTGAGTGGGAATATGCGGCGGATGCAGCCGGTGTGACAGAAGGCTGGATTCTACCTGAATTTGAGGATAGAGACTGGTCTGTGGTGCCTCTTGATACACAGTCGGATATACCCAGAAAAGGAAACGGGATACAACCGAATACAGTGCAGGACGGGTTACTGACCTGGTATCGGGTTGAATTTACCTTACCGTCTCAGAATCCCTCTGTCTGGATTCCCTGGTTGATGAGGATCAACGCTTCCGGTAACGGGTTTATGTGGTTGAATGGTCACAATATCGGTCGCCATTGGGAGGCCGGTCCGCAGCGGGAATTCTATCTGCCCGAGTGCTGGTTGAATTTCGGTAGGGACAAGAAGAATGTCTTGGTTCTGGGCTTGCGACAGACTGCCAACGGAGCCGTGATAAAGGCCATGGAGATAGCCCCCTATCGGGATGCCGCAGAAATAGGAATAGGAATCCGGAGAAATACGGTTGGAGATTATTCCTTTGAAGGATCTGGAAGAGGTTGATTTTAATTTGTCTTTTTGGCTATCGAATTTAGGTGTGGATATTTAGGCTGTTGATAAGGATGGAAACAGCATGACGGTGATTAATCAAAATCCGTTGACAGAACAGGTTCGTTTTGAACATCATCCTCAATATTATAAATATAGGATTTGCCCTGTCGCGTCGGTTAATCAGTAATAAGCATTTAAAAATTATGGATTATCGTTAAAATGTAGATTTTAATTATCATCAGTGGTAGTCGTATGAAAAAGTATTGGATATTCATAAGTGCATTATGTATATGTGCTTGTAGTGGAAAAGTTTCAACTGACAAAGGAGAAACAGGCTGGCAGAAAGAAACTTCCGGCGTGTGGATCATGTCTGTTGGGACTCCAGAAAAGGTGAACCTGTTGAGTGAATTACATATCACTCCGAAGGTGGATGCTATTCAAAGGATGGGTGAAGCGGATCTTCCCATTTCGGAACAGGATATTACGGCAGAGTTAGTGGATGGAAAGACTTATATCCGTTTCCCGCTGGAAAAGGATGAAAAGATATTCGGTTTGGGCTTAAACTTTAAAACGGTTGAGCAGCGGGGACGTATTATGCGTCTGCATGTCGATCATTACGGAGGTACGGATGATGGACGTACCCATGCGCCAGTTCCGTTTTTCGTTTCTTCCAGAGGATATGGGGCATTGATAAATAGTGCCCGCTATATAGATGTTTGGTGTGGTACGAGTGTGCGGAAGGACAGTAAGAACCCTCCGGTAGTAAGAGACAGGAATACGGATAAGCAATGGGCAGCTCAACCATATTCGGATAATCTGGAATTCTTAGTTCCGGCTGAGGGGGTAGAAATTGTCTTATTTGGAGGACCTACGATGTTGGATGTCGTACGTCGGTTCAATCTGTATAATGGAGGAGGGGTTTTACCTCCGAAGTGGGGGTTGGGCTTTTGGCATCGTGTCCCTACTTTGTTTTCAGATAAAGAAGTGAATGAAGAAGTAGCTGAGTTTGAAAAGAGAGGATTCCCGTTGAGTGTGATAGGACTGGAACCGGGCTGGATGAGCCGTTCTTATCCATGTACGTATGAATGGGATGCCACTCGCTTTCCTGATCCGGAAGGTTTTGTCAAAGGTTTGAATGATAAGCATATCAAGACCAATGTATGGATCAATCCGTATGTGTCACCTGATGGAGAACTGTATGAAAAGATCGAGCCATATACCGGTTCTCATACTGTCTGGTGTGGTATTGTTCCGGATTATTCATTACCGGAAACTAAAAAGATTATGACTGATCATTTCAAGAAGCATCAATTGGATAAAGGAGTAAGTGGCTATAAGATGGATGAAAATGACGGTTTTGATTCTTGGTTATGGCCGGATGTGGCAAAGTTTCCTTCAGGGAATAGTGCAGAGCAATTACGTCAAATATATGGTTCCTTGATGCAGGATGTGACCACACAAATGTATCGTTCTGCAAATAAACGCACTTATGGTTTGGTACGAGCTGCTAATGCGGGAACAACATCTTATCCTTATGTCATATATAACGATTATTATAATCATCGTGATTTTATTACTGCCTTAATAAATAGTTCCTTTATCGGTATTCTTTGGACTCCAGAAGTTCGTTCGTCAGGAAATGCGGAAGAATGGTTGCGTCGAATGCAGACCGTTTGCTTCTCACCGTTAGCAATGTTAAACGCTTGGGCTGATGGAACAAAACCTTGGAGCTTTCCTGAAGTCGAGAAAGCTGTACAGGAGGTAGCATCGTTACGAACTCAACTGATCCCCTATCTTTATACGGCATTTGCAGATTATGCCTTTTATGGAACTCCTCCTGTGCGCGCCATGAATCTGGAACCGGGTTACCAGGCTAAAACGACCGACGAGCAAGGCGAGTTGGATGCTACCAAGAACCCTTACGCCATGGCTGTTCGTCGGGAAGTAAAAGACCAGTTTATGGTTGGTCCTAGTTTATTGGTTGCGCCTTTGTTTGCTGGAGAAGAAGAACGTCAGGTTGTGTTGCCCCAAGGTAAATGGTATGATTTCTATACAGGGAAATATGTAGGAGAAGGAGAAGTCATTACCGTTAAACCAGGTTTGGATAAAATACCGGTATATGTAAAAGATGGAGGTATTATTCCTTTGTGGCCCAAATTGACAAAAGTGGATACAGAAAAACACCCGATTGAAATCCGGTATTATGGAAAGAAACCATCAATTTATGAACTTTATGATGATGATGGTGAGACATACGATTATGAGAGAGGGGAGTATTTACGAATTTCAATTGAAGTAAAAGTTGATTCTGAAGGAAAAAAGAAAGGAGAAGTTCGTGTTCCGGAAGGAAAATCAACATGGTCTTATGGAGATTTTTCATTTAAGTATATGACGGAATAATACAATTTATCTCTGCAAGAATAAATAGAGTTTTATTCAATGATTTGATATAAACTGTTTTTATATGAAAAATATATCAAAATTTTTAGGATGTTTGGCGTACGTGAAACCAGTGTTTCGCGCGACGGCTTTTTCTTGAATGGCCGCCGGGTAGAGATCAAAGGGGGTTGTAACCATCACGATCTGGGAGCGTTGGGAGCCGCCTTCAACCGGAGTGCACTGGAACGCCAGTTCCGTATTATGCGGGAGATGGGATGTAACTCCATCCGTACGTCGCACAACCCTCCTGCTCCGGAATTATTGGATTTGGCAGACAAAACCGGTATGCTGATTATGGATGAGGCCTTCGATGCCTGGGCACATGGTAAGCGGGAATGGGACTATAATAAAATGTACGAGGCATGGCATCAGAAAGATTTGGAGGCCCTTGTTCGTCGTGACTGGAACCATCCTTCCGTTGTTTTCTGGTCGATCGGAAATGAAGTATTGGAACAGCAGAATGTGGAAATGACACGCCACTTGGTCGAGATCGTCAAGGAATTGGACAAGACTCGTCCGGTGACGAATGGATATAATGATCCGAATGGAGGACGGGCTTCAGGAGCCAGTATGGCATTGGACGTGATGGGCGTCAATTATTTTTTCTAGGAACAGGCCAAATGGGATCAGGACGAACGCTATAAGGATATGCCGACAATCGGTACGGAAACATCTTCCTGTTTGAGCACACGTGGCGTTTATTTCCTGGGTGATACGATCCGCAAGGATTTCCAGATTACTTCCTATGATGTGGATGCTCCGGGTTGTAATCCGGATACCCAATTTGCAACCAATTACCGCTACTCGCATTTGTTGGGTGAATACGTTTGGACAGGATTTGATTATTTGGGCGAGCCGACTCCGTTTAATTCAGACAATACCAATTTGCTGAACTTCCGGACTGATCCGTCGAAACGGGCCGAACTGGAAAAACAGTTGGCAGAATTGGCACGTACGCAACCACCTTCGCGGAGTAGTTATTTCGGTATAGTCGATTTGGCCGGATTCCCGAAAGACCGTTATTATCTGTACCAGTCGCATTGGCGTCCGGATTTCCCGATGGCACATATTCTGCCGCATTGGAACTGGGTAGGTCGTGAAGGGCAAATCATTCCAGTACATGTTTATACCTCCGGAACGGAAGCCGAATTGTTTGTCAATGGCAAGAGTTATGGACGTAAGGCGAAAGAAGAAGGCAAGGATTTCCGATTGGTTTGGGACAGTGTCGTATATCAGCCTGGAAGTGTAAAAGTCATAGCTTATAAGGATGGAAAAGAATGGGCGGAAGATGAAATCCAGACAACCGGTGTGGCCCGGAAGATTCAATTGTCGGTAGATCATGCTTCGATAACAGGCAGTGAAGACGAATTGGCATTCGTAACTGCAACGATCGTAGATGCATCCGGACGAAAAGTACCGACCGCCTGCTTACCGTTGAAAGTAGAAGTTACAGGTTGTGGTGAATTAGTTGCCACGGATAATGGCGATCCGACATCATTCACTCCGTTCCAAAGTGCAGAACGGGATTCGTTTAACGGACTGGCATTGGCAATAGTTCGTGGGAAGAAAGGAACTACGGGAAAGATGCAAGTTCAAGTAAGCTGTACCGGTCTGGAATCCGCTTCGATAGAATTTGAAATAAAATAAAAGAAAGGAGAAAAGTTTTCTCGTTTGTTACTCAGGTTGAGGAAACTTACTACGTAATCGTTATAAAAGATTTTGATGGATTGATAAAAAATAAATAAATAAATGTAGAATATGAAAAAGTTATTTTATTGTACAGTATTGTGGGTGGCGTTTGCTACTCTGGCATTGGCCAAAGGGCCGAAAAATATCATTATTATGATTGGTGACGGGATGGGTATCAACCAGATTCAAGCAGCTTATACGCAGAATGGTGGATACCTGAATATGACAGACCGTTGCCCTTTTGTGGGCTTGCGTCGAACGAACTCCGCCAATAACTACACAACCGATTCGGCTGCTGGTGGAACGGCTATTGCCACAGGTACGAAAACAAACAATGGAATGGTCGGTATGACCCCGGACAGCGTTCCGTTGAATTCGATTATCCGGCTGGCTTCCTTGAAAGGCTTGTCGACGGGAGTCATTGCTACCAGTTCGTTGACGGATGCCACTCCGGCCTCATTCGTAGCTCATCAACCTTCACGTTATATGCAGGAAGAAATTGCGGCAGATTATTTGAATAGCAACATTAATCTTTTTATTGGTGGTGGGAGAAAATATTTTGAGCAGCGGAAAGATGGCCGGAACATATCGGAAGAAATGGAGCAAAAGGGGTACGAGGTAGTTTATTCCTTGGCTGAAGCTAAGGATATCTCCGGTAATCTGGGCGTGTTGCTTTCCGAAGACGGGATGGAACCGGTTGATAAGCGAGAAAATGTCTTTCTGGTAAATGCTACGGAATTGGCTATCGAGCATTTGTCTCAGAATAAAAAAGGATTTGTTCTGGTGGTGGAAGGTTCCCAAATAGATTGGGGGGGACATAACAATGACCAGGAGTATATGGTGGGCGAATTACTCGACTTTGACCGGGCGGTAGGCAAAGCGCTCGATTTTGCTGAAAAAGACGGCAACACGCTGGTAGTCATTACGGCCGACCATGAAACAGGCGGTATTGCCATCCATGGTGGCGACTACGACAAGAAAGAGGTTAAAGTGAAGTATACAACAGGTGGACATTCTGCTTCTCCTGTCCCGTTTTTCTCTTACGGACCTGGTGCCGAACAGTTTGCCGGCTTTAAAGACAATACTGTCTCTTTCCATTTGATGAAAAAACTGTTAGGAATAAGATAGGAAAAATGGTGGTTTCATTGATGGATCAAACAAGAGCTACTTCAGAATCCATCTTTGAATTGATGTTTGGAAAAGAAGGTACGTAAGGAGGAGGGACATTATATCAGCTGGAATACGGATAAAGGGTGCATTTCGTTCGATTTATATTCGAGACAGGAATGATTTTGTAAAAACAATAACTTTATAGTAATGAAAACATCGATGAAGTATATATTAGGTTTATTTTTTCTGGTGTCTTTCTCTATGCAAGTATATGCCGGGAAAACGAGGGTAGTAGAGAATTTTGATTATGACTGGTTGTTCAAACGGTATGGATTACAGGCCGATGGTACAAGGATAGAGGAGCCGGAATCCGTGCAGAATGTTTCCTTTGACGATTCCTGTTGGAAACGCTTGGATTTACCACATGATTGGGCAATAGAAGGACCTTTTCGTGCCGATCTGGAAGGATTCACGGGTAAACTACCCTGGCGTGGAATCGGATGGTATCGGAAGTATTTCAAAGTAGGAAAAAAGGATAAAGGGAGGCGGTTCTATTTGGATTTTGATGGTGCAATGGCACATGCAGAGGTCTGGTTAAATGGTAAGAAGGTAGGTGCTCATCCTTATGGCTACACTTCTTTTCGTGTAGATTTGACTCCTTATCTTTTCTTTGGTGGTGAAAATGTTGTGGCTGTGCGGCTGAATACAGAAAATATTGGTTCACGTTGGTATCCTGGGGCGGGTATCTATAGGCATGTACGTCTGGTGGTGACTTCTCCGGTACATGTAGATCATTGGGGCGTTTTTGTGACGACTCCTTATGTTTCAGAGACAACAGCTGAAGCGTTGGTTCATGTCCAGATACAGAACCATCTGTCCGTACCGGTTGAAGGCAATTATTCAGTGGCAATTTACGAGTTGGATGCAGAGGACTGCATTGGACGGAAGGTCGCTTCCAGTCGTCTTAAGCAGTTACATTTGTCTGCAAATATGCCAACTGAAGATAGTGTCGCTCTGAACGTCCGTTCTCCTAAGCGTTGGACTCTGGAGGCTACTAACCGCTATTTGGCCAGGGTGAAGGTGTATGACGGGAAGAAATTGATGGATACTTATGAAGTGCCTTTTGGTTTTCGGACCATACAGTTTACTCATGATAGCGGCTTTTTGCTGAATGGTAAGCATGTGCAAATTCAGGGTACTTGTAATCATCATGATTTGGGGGCGTTGGGAACAGCTATCAATGCTGTAGCTTTGGAACGCCAACTGAAAATTTTAAAGAGTTTCGGATGTAATGCCCTTCGGACCTCACACAATATACCTGCTCCCGAGTTATTGGATTTGGCAGATAAAATGGGTTTTCTGGTGATGGATGAAGCTTTCGACTGTTGGAAAGCGGGTAAACAGCCGGGTGATTACGGCTCTTTGTTTGACGAATGGCATGAGAAGGACCTGAGGGCTTTGGTGTGCAGGGATAGGAACCATCCTTCGGTGATTTTGTGGAGTACGGGTAATGAAGTTTCCGAACAGTATCATCCGGAGTTGGGAATAGCACGCTATCTCACGGAGGTGGTACATCGGTATGACAAGACCCGTCCGGTTACCTTCGGAGCTTCCTATCCCAGTAAATCGGCCATGAACGGTACCGAACTACAGGTAGATGTACACGGTATGAATTATGCGGCCGGTGTCTATGGGGGACCTGATTTTTACGGGGAGTTCCTGAACAAGGAAGGTCATGAACACTTGTCTGGCTTTTCAAGTGAAAGCAGTTCGACCATGAGTTCCCGGGGGGAATATTTCCCTCGTAGATTTCATGTCTCATCCTACGACCTGAATGAACCGGGTTGGGGAGGATTGCCTGATCAGGAGTTCGCTGCCCTCGATCGTTATCCTGCTATTTGCGGAGAATTCGTGTGGACCGGATTTGATTATCTGGGAGAGCCTACTCCTTTCAACAGTGATCGGACCGTCTTGCTGAATCATGCGGCAGCTGTCAATGAGGAGGAACTGAAAAAGCAGGAAGAAGAGCTGAAAAGGATAGAACAGGATCGTCCTACGTCACGCAGCAGTTATTTTGGTATCGTCGATCTGGCAGGTTTTCCTAAGGACCGTTATTACCTCTATCAGGCACGTTGGATGCCCGATTATCCGATGGTACATATCCTGCCGCATTGGAACTGGGAAGGCAGGGAAGGACAGAAAGTACCGGTCTTCGTCTATTCGTCCGGTGATGAGGTGGAACTTTTCTTGAATGGTAAATCTTTGGGGAAGAAATTCAAACAGCCGTATGAATATCGTTTCCGCTGGGATAGTGTCCGTTATGAATCCGGTGAGTTGAAGGCAATCGCATATAAAGACGGTAAGAAATGGGCGGAGAAGCACGTGCAGACAACCGGTAAGCCGGTAAAGCTGAAGCTGATCCCTGACAAGACAGTGCTGAAATCAGATGGCGAGGATCTGATTTTTGTACGGGTTTCTGTCCTGGATGAAGAGGGTAATGAAGTCCCCACGGCTGAACCTCTGATTACAAGTTCTGTGTCCGGACCTGGAATTATTGCAGCCACGGACAATGGCGACCCCACTTGTCTGATTCCTTTTCATGAGCCGAAGAGGCCTGCTTTTAATGGCTTGTATTTAGCAATAGTAAAAGCAAGAAAAGGAAGTAAAGGGAAACTGCGTTTACGGGTCGAGGCTGACGGACTGGGCAAGGAAGAATTTGATTTCCAGATTCAGAATAAGAGTGGCAAAAATGAACGTTTGTTGACTGATTGAACATTATAGGGACAGCACCCTTGCCTACGTGAGAGTGGTAACCCAAACAGATTCCGACTAATAATCTTTAGAAAGTAAATAGACCAAAAGAGAGAAGAATATGTATAAAATGGGAATTATTGGCCTATTGCTGGCCTCGTTATGGGCTTGTGGTGTGGAAAAGCCAATTGAAACAGGAATTAAAGAAAATCCGTCTACTTTTTGTAATCCGCTGAACTTGGATTACCGCTTTATGAAAATTGATGGGGGAGATGGTATTCGGGAAGCTGCGGATCCGGTTGTGGTCCGTTATAAGGACAAATATTTATTGTTTGCGTCTAAGTCTTCCGGTTATTGGTATTCTTTTGACTTTAATACATGGACACATGTGGTGATACCGGATTCGGTGTTGCCGATAGAAGATTATGCACCCGCTGTTATGGTGCAGGACGATTATGTTTATTATGTAGGTTCTACGCATGGTAAAGGAATGCTTTATCGTTCGAATCAGCCGGAATTGGGAAAATGGGAGAAGGTCAAGGAAATCTGGTCTTATTGGGACCCTGCCTTTTATATAGAAGGAGATAAGTTGTATCTGTATTATGGATGTTCTCCAGTGGATCCGATTTATGTGGCTGTTCTGGATTTGAAAACATTGGAGGAAATAGAAAAGCCCAGACCTTGTCTGAACAGCGATATGCAACACCATGGCTGGGAACGTCCGGGTGAATACAATGAACTGACCCGGAGACCGTATATTGAAGGAGCTTGGATGACGCGACAAGGTGACAAGTATTATCTGCAATATGCCGCTCCCGGAACGGAATGGAAAACCTATGCTGATGGAACGTATGTGTCAGATTCGCCTGTTGGACCTTTTGTTTATGCACCGAACAATCCGGTTTCTTACAAGCCTGGTGGCTTTATTGGCGGGGCCGGTCATGGATGTCTTTTCCAGGTCGGTTCCAATTATTGGAAAGCTGCCACCAATTCGATTTCAGTCCGGCACATGTTTGAACGTCGTTTGTCTTTTTATCCTACTTATTTTGATACGAACGGTTATTTGTATTCCGAAACAGCTTTTGGGGATTATCCGATGTTTCTGCCTGCGGAAGAAGAAAGAACAGCCGTGCGTCCGGAATGGATGTTACTGTCATTCCGAAAACCGGTTACTGTTTCTTCCGTGAAAGAAGATTTTGGTGTGGAGAATATGGTAGATGAAGATGCCCGAACTGCATGGGTCGCAAATTCCAATCAGGAAGAATGGGTACAAATTGATCTGTTGAATCAGTGTCAGGTTTGTGCAATACAAGTGAATTATGATGAATATGGAGCCTGTCAGAAAGGAATAGTACCTGGTATTTATCAGAGTTATGTACTCCGTGCTTCCAGGAATGGTAAAGATTGGTATGTAATTGCCGATAAAAGTCAGAAAAAGACAGATACTCCTCATGATTACATCGAATTTGAAGTTCCGTTCGATGCCCGTTTTATCAGGTGGGAGAATAAGGCTTATACTGTTTCTTCAAACGTTTCGTTACGTGAAATTCGTGTCTTTGGAAAAGGATATGGGAAAAAACCGGAGGCGGTACAAGGTTTGCATGTCGAAAGAAATGCCATGGATGCCTGTAAATGTCGTCTTACATGGAATCCGGTCAGTAATGCTGACGGTTATATTATTCGTTATGGTGTATCTCCCAATAAATTGTATAACAGCATTCAAATATTTAATGATTCCGCACGATTGGATTTCAGTAGCTTGAATGCAGACCAGAATTATTATTTTTCGATAGCTGCATATAATGAGAATGGAATAAGTCAATATTTGACAAGTTCAGATAAGCGTTAATTATTATAATATCAGTTTTTTGTGTCTCCGCAATGTAGAATTGTGGAGACATTTTATGGGGTACGTTCAGTATCTTTTTCATATAGGTGATTTTTGATTGAATTGAGTTTCTGTTGTTTCACTTTTGTTCATTTTTTCTTATTTGTTTATCATTAATATTCGTAAATAAGGTCTTTCTAGAAAAATATCTGCATATTTATGCAGATATTTGTTGCGATTATTCCCAAAATATTCTGTTTTTCTGCATAAATTTTAGTTTCTTATACTTTGTTTTTAGCTGAAAACAGATCTTTCAGATGCCCGCTTCGATCGGACCTGATGCTGATCTCGTCGGAATATGGTCGTGGTCATCTTGTTTATTTGTCTATTTTTTTTCGTTTCTGGGGCCTGTTTCATGCTGGATTGCTTGTTCTCTTATACAGAAATTCTGGTTTTATATAACTGTATTCTAGTCGGTTACGTACATCTAAATCACTCTATACTTCTGTTTTTCTGTTCTTTTGAACCGAAGGGTAAAAAATCAGAAGTATTACTGAATGAAAATATGCGATTTTTACTTTTTTGTTCTATCTGTTTGAAGGACTTTGGGAATGGGTTTGGAAAAAGCTTACATGGATCAATGCTCCAAAATAGTTCGGTTTTGGATTTGAATTTTATAGGTAGAAAAATAAGCTCAATATTGCAGAGTCTTTTTGTGAGTATCTGGTTATTTTCATAAAAGTATACTTAAGTACACTTTTTATAAAAATAATCGTTTTTTTCTTTGGTTATTTCTAGTTTTTTTTTTTTCTTTACTCGTGGATATTTATACATATTCATATGTCCAATTAATCATTAAGATAAATCAGCTATGAAGTACATTTTCAGTCTTTTGGTTTTGTGTTTCTGTCTGCTTCCGGTGCAGGCAGAGGAGCGGATTCTGTTGCCTTTCGGCGTTCAAGGTGTGCCTTATTATGAAGGGCCTGAAGCGGATTATATGGATGGCTTTGCCATAGACGGGCAGGGTAATCTGTATTTTACTGGCGGAGGGGCAGAGCATCCGGTTCTTTTCTGCTATTCTCAGAAAGAGCGGAAAACGTTGTATCGGGTATCCTTGCCGGATGCCACTTCCGGTGCGCTGTGTTATACTGACGGAAAACTTTATCTCTTGGAGCAATGGCGCAAAGGGGCAACTCATGATTTGACGCTGACGCAAATCAATCCGTCCGACGGAAAAATTCTTTCGCGGAAAAAACTGAATTGTCCAGATGGTTTCTCCAACAGTATTTTTACGGATAATCAGATTTCAGTAAAGGAGACAAAGATGAGTGATAAAGGGGAGGTCACAGGCGTCGACTTTAAATATTGTCTGTATGACCTTCAAGGCGAAATAACGAAACGCCAGATGGATGCTCCTTACGATTTGGATGACAAGGTGTTGTCGTCTTTCGCAGACGGTTCTTCTACGCAGTATGTCGGCCGTTATCAGAACGGATATGTCTTTTATGATGCTTGTCCTGAAAACCAGTACGATTGGAGTGTATTTGTCTGGGTGGACGGTCAAGGCCGGAAAATCAAGCAAAGCAAGGCTTTATACAAGAAAGATATCGGAGGTCCGATGATGTCTTCTTCAGAAGGAAACCCCGAAGAACACAAAAAGATAGCCGGCGATTTCCTTTATCTGCTCGGTGAGAAAGACAATGCGCTCTGCGTCAACAAATATTCGCTGAAAGAACTTTTTGCGGATTGAGTAAAAGGCGGTTGAGGCTTTAATATGGCATAAATATTCATGTGGCCGTTTTGCAGATTGATTTGACTTTGATTGGAGTTGATTTGGAACAAAAGATATATTGAAATCTTGAATTCATGTTTAACCTTAAAATAATCTGGATTATGAACAAAAAGCATTTATTGCTGGTTCTCATGTTGTTGAGCGCGTTGCCAGTTCTTTCACAACGCAAATATTCAAAGGATATTCCCACCTTGGTGGATGCTTATCAAGTCTGGTCGTTGGACAAATCTTCCAAAGCCAAACAAACAGCTTTCCTGACAGCCTTCCCAAAGAACTGGTATGACTTCCGTTCCATATACGATCACTACGACTATCGGATGGACGGATATGACCGCCTGTACAAAGAGGCACATAATCATATAGCCGCACTCACTTCTTTGGATCAAGTGGACCGTTCCGCCTTGGCCGGCACGCTGATCGACCTCACCTATGGCAGTTGCTGGGATGCGGATGCACCGAATTATTTGCAGGATGTCTTACACGAACTGATGTCGAAAGAGGCTGATGTCTTTTTCCGTGAACTGTCCAAAAGAAGATCAGCACAACAGTTTGATTTCTGGGCCTTCTACTGGTCCGGTTTGTATGAAAACCAAAAGTATCAGGACGAAGCAGACGATTTGAAAGAACGCATGCAGGCCCAATATCCGGATGTAACCCGGGGAATGGTCCTGGCCTGTGAGTATTACAATGGTTCGGCCACGTTCATGACTTTTTCCAATCAGGAAACTGCTACGCTGACGGTTGAAGACGCTTCTGCCTACGACTACCAGCCGGAGTTTCCCCTAAGTGTGCAGGTACTTTGTCTGGGGAAAATGCAATGGCCGGAAGGGTATCCCGAAGATCAGCTGATATCGGCGGATGTTCATTTTGAAATCGGACGTGACGGCAGTCTGAAACAGATTGTTTGCCATTCAGAATCTCCTGAGGTGAAAAAAGAACTGGAACGGATGACAGCTGCATTTCCTAAAGCTCTGCCCGCATGGAAAGACGGAAAGCCGGTGGCTTGTTCGTGCACCATGCAGGTACGCTTGCATAAAGGACAGTTGAAGAAGGCGGAACAAGAGGAGACAGAATGGAATAAGATGGTACAATCAGAAGTCGTTTATGTTGATCCGGAAGTAGAAGCGGTTCCTTCTGACGGAAGAGAAGCCGTTGTAGATTATTTGTATCGCCATCTGCCTAAAGATTTTTCCGGTAGCTTGATTTATACGTTCAAAGTGCAGACGGACGGACAGATTGCAGATATAGAGTGCATCCGGAACAGTGGGGTAGATCAGGTACATAAAAAACAGGCAGACCGGATATTCAAAGAAATCAGTAAAAAGTTCCGTTGGCGCCCGATGCAGGTTCATGATAAGTTCTATGAATGCAAAATGACTTTACCTGTAAGAGACCGGTTGCTGACAGCTGCGGATGGAAACAACTGAGATATTGTCATGTAATCTTTCAAGCATTTGACTCGATTTGTCAAATAAAAAAAGTCGCATTCTATCTGAGGAATGCGACTTTTTTTGGATGGGCTTCCAGTAATTGTAGTGATAAGTTGTGTATAAAAAGAAAACCGCGAAACATAACTTGCTATATTCGTATGAATTCCTTAATATTGTATTTAATTGAAAAAATAAAAGATGCGATTCATGTCGCATGGATTATAATAGAAATGAAAAAAGTTGGTTTTGTTGTACTTGCAGCATTATTGTTGTTTGCTTGTAAAAAGGAAGACAATAATAAGGTAGAGTTTCGTGCTCTGTCTTTCAGTTCTATAGTATCGGATACGTTGAAAATAGATTCGGTGCACATGAGTACCTTTTTTTCTAATCCGACTTCGCTTTTCGTCATTGATGATTCATTGTTGCTCGTGTTTGACGATGACAGAAGCGATAAACTTTGCCATTTTATTCATACGAAAGGATCTGTAGTTAAAAGTTTTGGTGAAAGAGGACGAACGCGCGGAGAATTTATTTTTCCGCAAGGATTGTCTTTGTCCAAGGATAAGAAGACTTGTTGCGTGTACGATTATAATACGCAGTGTAATGTTTGCTTTTCCGTAAAAGAGGCATTGGGTGGAGGTAATCCAGTGCAAGATGTGATAAGAATGGAAGACGTGGAAAGCGAGCAACCTGTGGAGCACCGTTTCTATCAAGTCTTGGCTTTATCAGACAACCGTTTCCTTGGATTTGGTAATCATCCAGAGAATAGGGTTCAAGTCTTTAATAAATCAAAGATACTTGCCACATATTCGGATTTTCCGGTTCTTGACGAAAAAGAAGAGAACAATAGGTCTATTTGGAGCAATTTGGCATCTTTTGGTGTTTCTCCTGATGAAAAACATGTCGTTATAACCACTGGAATAGGGGCGGCATTTGAGATCTTATCTTTGAACGGAGAAAAAATAAGCCATAAGTTGGTGAAAGGTTTTTACGCTCCAAAATATTCCGTTGCCCAAGGTGCCGTTCCGGTTTGTGTCATCGTATGTCCGGAAACTGTAGTCGGATTTAATGCCTTGCATGTGGCAAATGATTGTTTTTATGCTGTGTTAGCCGGGCCGGAAGAACGGTACAATGAAATCTTGCAGTTTAATTTTAATGGGGAATGTGTGCATAGATATTGTCTTCCGTCAGATATTGTTTATATAAATTGTATGACTGTCGATGAAGGAAGGCTTTGGGCTTTTGTAGAAAATAAGGATGGTGAAATAAAACTTATAAAGGCCAGGATATAAAGTCAACCAGAAATATCTGCTGATCCCTGATCCGAAATATCCGCTGATCCCCTATATTCTGCTTCAGCCCGGAAACGAAAAAAGCTCTGATTCTGTTGTGAATCAGAGCTTTTCCTAATTTTGCTTTGTAAGCTGGCGGTGCGTACGGGACTCGAACCCGTGACCCCATGCGTGACAGGCATGTATTCTAACCAACTGAACTAACGCACCTCGGTTTTAGAGCGGAAAACGAGACTCGAACTCGCGACCCCGACCTTGGCAAGGTCGTGCTCTACCAACTGAGCTATTTCCGCATTTGGAGTGGGTGGTGATGGATTCGAACCACCGAAGGCGTAAGCCAGCAGATTTACAGTCTGCCCCATTTGGCCACTCTGGTAACCACCCTTTTCTCTTTTGTTGAGTGACTCCCACAGGATTCAAACCTGTAACCTTCTGATCCGTAGTCAGATGCTCTATTCAGTTGAGCTAGGGAGCCTCAATCTAATTGAGAATTTTTAGTGGGCGTTGACGGATTCGAACCGCCGACCCTCTGCTTGTAAGGCAGATGCTCTGAACCAGCTGAGCTAAACGCCCGTTTCGTGAACTTCTTTCGTTTGTTGTTCGTTCCCGAAAGCGAGTGCAAAGGTACGCATTTATTTTTAATCTGCAAATTTTCGGGCAACTTTTTTTTGATACTTTTATCGAATATGACGTAAAAAAGACCCTTTATAGTGTTGTATCTGTTTGATTGTAAATAAAATAATGTTGAATAAAAAAGAGCATAAAAAATTTCATATAAGATAGAAATTTTTTATGCTCTCATGAGAATGAATAATTATTTCCAGCCTTTTTTTGTAATCAGTTGGTTTAATTCGGTGACGATATCCTGATAGTCTGACCGCTTGCCACATTCCCGAATGTCCAAAAGCGGTTCTTTGTCGATGATAGCATCGAACAGTTCGCTGACAGAGGGAGCCTGAGTCATTCGGCTGTACTCTTCGTAAGTGTAGGAGAGGAAGGCTACCTGAGCGTTGATACCTCGATTGTCCAGCCAATAACCATGGATGAGTGGAGTCGGGAGTAACAAGCTGTTTCCACGTTTTAAATCGGATGGAGCCGGATAGGAAATAATTCGGCTACGCGATTGATCCAGAAGTACCGGAACCTGTCGGGAATAGTCTTTCTTCATCTTATAGATGATAACCACCGGAGATGCTGTAATTGGGCTACCGGTAACTGAAGATATACTTCCTGTAGGTTGTGCCTGTGGCATGATGGTTTGTATTTCATTCATGGAGGTTGTCTGTTTATGGGTACAGGATATGAAAATCAGAAAGGCAGTGATGAACATGCTGTATCTGAAAGTGACTTGCAACACTTGAAAACGTTTATCATTAATCATATGGCTCAATATATCTTCTGGTCTTAATATATAAATTTTGTTTGTTGCCATGTACCGTCTGTAAATGTAGCTTGAATGATGTAAGTACCTTTTGACCAGTTGTCCGGACTGATTTGGTAGCTTCCTTGGTTTTCTTCGCACTGGTAAGTCTTCAGCAGAACACCTTGAAGTCCGTAAATTCTGATATTTGCCAAAGGTTTGTTACATTCCAGTTGAATACCGGATGTATTGCTGATGATACGTAAGCTTTTGTGCAGACTTGGTGTGTTGATCCCAGTAGCTTGTTTAACATTTACCTGACTACTCCACAACAAAGTGAAAGGATAGTTCTTGGCTGTGTTGTAAGAGTACAACTGGAATTTGTAGTTGCCTGGTGTTACATTGGAACCGACTTCAATACTGAATTCTTTTGTTTCTCCTTTACCGCAAATGATGTTTTGGAAAATGGATTGGCTTTCGTATTTTTGAGTTTTAGGGTTAAACAAGTAGGCGACAATTTGTCCGTCATAAAAATCGCCGGCATCGCTTATAGAGACTGATCCGTTACAGATGAACGGTGTTCCTTGTTCTATATCTTTATTTTCCAAATTGCAGCCTATAGCTTTGATTTCTAGTGCTGTTGTTCCTGAAGTAGTTATGGTTATTTCTTGGGGTGTACCTAATTTATACCTGTTAAAATTATGTAACCAGATAGGGCTGATATAGGCCGTTCCTGTTAAGTTGTCAGGTATAGTCACGGTACAGATGATTGTTTTGCTTTCGCCGGGCTTGATGTAAACTTGTTCAACACGTGTACTGGAGAGCATATTCTGATACTGATCGCAAATGCCCAGTTCGATGTGTCCGATAAAGTCATGTTCTTGACGTACGTTGGTTATGGTCATGGTAAATTCACCTTTGCGTCCGCTGTGAAGTGTTCCGTTGGGGACGATGCTGACTTCTGGCAACAGACTAATATCTGTTTCGCAGCTGATATGGGCAATTCCGTTTTCAATGATTAAATAATATTCTGCACTGGTTCCGTATTCAGAGCGGGCACGGTCCCAGTGTTCACTTCCGTCCAATTTGGTTCCTACATATATGTCGTAGATACCGTCTGACAGACCGGATGGGATTTGTAGATTGAAGTCTAGAGCTGCGTATCCGTAAGTAATATCCAGATTTTGTAATTGGAAAATATTACTAATGATTTGTTGCTTGTTCTGATTTTCAGCAATGACAGCTACTGTTCCGTTAAATAGTGCTGCTCTGTTATAAATGGCATTGGCTTTAGCCGTATTGGCAGATGTGTTTATTTCCAATGCACCCATTTCAAAATAAGATTGCGGGGTTGAAAGTATTGTTTTTGGAGCTAGATCGACCGACATGGTTTGCTCGAATTGGAAACCACTTCCGTTTCCACCGCCTGTTCCCGATGCTCCAGGTTGCAAATTGGTAATCCGGAAATAGCCATTACTCATACCCGACCATCCCCAGTCTACATGCACGAGACCGTCTTTGTCGTAACCGTCAATAACAAAAGCGTGACCTGAATAACTATTGTCACTTGCTGTGTAATAGATGGGACGTTTTGCATTTAATTCTCTTTTAATCAGATTCATCCATTCTTCAAGAGTGTAAAATGTACTTAAGGCTCGGTAGGAATAAGGATTGAAACCAAAATATTTGATCAGTCCGTTGTGTCCCTGATAACTATCGGCACCAGATGCTCCAAGGGTATAATCCATTTTGCAGGCAATGCCGCAGGCCAACATCAACTCGGCAATGGCGTCTGCTTGTTCTTTGCTGTAGCTGTTGTTGATGTATAAAGGTAGTATGTTGTCCCAATCAAAGGTGGTTTTACTGAAATCCATACTGAGTTGGAATTTGTGGGTGGCAGTAGTATAACTGTTTGAACCTGTACCTTGATTAGGATAGCGGTAATAACGAAGAATACTCGCCATGGCGGTTGCCACACAGCCGGTTACACATTTTTGTCCGTTAAAATCCGGACATTTTTTGTTGTATGGAGCACCTTGGTCGTATTGGATCGCTCCTAATAATGGAGATACTGATTCGGCAAACTGTTCATTGTTACGTTGTGGAGATGTTATAACCGAAGTTGTTTCTGTATCTAGTGTTTGTTGTTTCAAAGAATACAATGTCAACCAAAAACGCATATTATCAGGTAATGAATCTTTGTTGAATTCCTGTTCTAAAGAGTATCCTAAGATGGGGTCCATTCGGTCGTCACCGGAAATGATAACAAAACCGGTCTGGTTTTGATTGTAAATATAATAAGCTGGAGACTGGGAAAGACGGGTTGAGACGTTTTCCAGTTCCAATGATGTTGCTGCCAGAACGACTGGTGTTGTTACGCTGCGGGTTTTCAGTTTTTTTCCGGAAAAGAATTCTGTTGCTAGAATTTTAGCTTCTTCTGCAGACCGAGGAGCTGCAGTCAGATTGATGGCAGAAAAAAGCATCAAAAGGCTGAATAATTTGATTTTCTTCATAGATAAAAATTATAAAAGTAGATTATGCAAATGTAGTTGTTTAAATGATACGGCCAATTATTATAGAGCTGTTTAACAGAAAAATAGTTTATAAATATCAGTATGGCATGTTCTTTTGGGGAAGAATTGTTCGCTACTCGGATTAAAAACATTAACTTTGCATCGCTAATTTTTAAACAAAAGTAATGAAAAAAAGAATGATTCTTGGAGGAGCGCTTCTGCTGGCAGCAGTAAGTAGCTCTGCACAGCTCAACGTCCAGTTACATTACGACCTGGGTCGGGCTTGTTATGGTTCCGATTTGGATAACCGTCAAAGACTGACAGCTACCGTTGAGAATTTTACGGCAGACAAGTGGGGTAGCACTTACTTTTTTGTAGATGCTGATTTTGGTGACCAAAGTATGCGTGGTGCATATACGGAGATTTCGCGTGAATTGCAATTCTGGAAATTTCCTTTGGCTTTTCACGTGGAGTACAATGGTGGTCTTAGTTACGGATCCGGCAAAGGTGACGGATATGCTTTCAATAATGCTTATCTGGGCGGTTTGGCTTATAACTGGAACAGTGCGGATTTTACCAAAGGAGTATCTGTACAGCTGATGTATAAGTATCTGGCAAAATATGGTGCCTATACCAATAGCTGGCAGCTGACCGGAGTTTGGCGGAATACGTTCGCGAACGGTATTTGTACGTTCAGTGGTTTTGCTGATTTGTGGTACGACAATACGGTGAGCGGTAATTTGATTTTCTTGACCGAACCTCAGTTCTGGGTGAACCTTTATGCTTTGAAACGCGTGAGTGATGATTTTAAATTGAGTGTAGGAACAGAGGTGGAGATCAGTACAAATTTTGTTTACTCGTCAACAGGAGCACATGACCGTTTTTATGCTCTGCCAACATTGGCTTGTAAATGGACCTTCTAAAGTTTTATCTTAAATTTTAAGATCCAAATAAAAATGCCGGATATTCGAAATCCGGCATTTTTATTTGAGATTTATTCTTTTGTTTTGAGCATTTCTTCCATACGCAGCATCTCATCCCGGAACTGGGCAGCAGCCATGAAATCCAATTTCTTTGCAGCTTCCTGCATTTGTTTGCGGGTGCGTTCAATGCTTTTCTGCAATTGTTCGCGCGTCATGTATTCTACAATTGGATCGGCTGCGACAGATTTCTGTTCAGGTTCAATATAGGCTCGTTTTTCAGCATGTGCTTCAGAGTTAGCATTAATCAAATCCGTCATTTTACGATCTTTTCTGATTTGTGTCGGAGTGATGTCATGCGTTTCGTTATAGTGAATCTGTTTTTCACGTCTGCGATTGGTTTCCTCTATGGTTAACCGCATACTTTCTGTAATTTTATCGGCATACATAATCGCTTTGCCGTTTACGTTTCGGGCAGCTCGACCTACCGTTTGGGTTAGTGAGCGGTGTGAACGTAAAAATCCTTCCTTATCGGCATCTAAAATAGCGACGAGTGATACTTCGGGCAGATCCAGACCTTCACGTAACAGATTGACTCCGACCAATACATCAAACAGACCTGCACGCAGGTCATCCATGATTTGTACCCGCTCAAGGGTATCGACGTCGCTGTGAATGTAATTGGTACGTATGTCGTGTCGGATCAGATAATCGGTAAGTTCCTCGGCCATTCGTTTGGTTAGTGTCGTAACGAGAACACGTTCGTCGCGTTCAATACGTTGTTGAATTTCTTCCATGAGGTCGTCGACCTGATGGGTGCTGGGACGTACTTCTATAATGGGATCCAGAAGTCCGGTTGGGCGGATTACCTGTTCGACAACAATACCTTCGCTTTGCTGCAGCTCATAATCGGCAGGTGTGGCTGATACATAAATGACCTGTTTGGCCAATTCTTGGAATTCTTGGAATTTCAGCGGGCGATTGTCTAAAGCGGCAGGTAATCGAAAACCGTATTCTACCAGATTTGTTTTTCTGGCCCGGTCACCACCATACATGGCATTAATCTGAGGTACGGATACATGACTTTCATCGATAACAATCAAGAAATCGTCTGGGAAAAAATCGAGCAGGCAATATGGCCGCTCGCCTTCATTCCGACCGTCAAAATATCGGGAATAGTTTTCAATACCGCTGCAATGTCCTAATTCACGGATCATTTCCATATCGTAGGTGACTCGTTCATAGAGTCGTTTGGCTTCAAGTGGTTTTCCGATTTCTTCAAAATAGCTAACCCGTTCGTGCAAGTCTTGTTCGATTTGGTGGATAGCAGCCATTGTACTTTCTTTGGTGGTCATGAACAGATTGGCGGGATAAATCTTATAATCGTCAAAACGTCCCAGACGCATCAGGCTGATGGGGTCGACTTCTTCAATCGTATCGATTTCATCGTCCCAAAAAGTAACACGGAGTAAATTATCCGAATAGGCCAGATAAATGTCTACCGTATCTCCTTTGACACGAAAATTCCCTCGATTGAGTTCCAAATCGTTACGTGTATACAGGCTGTCTACAAGCCGGCGAAGAAAAACATTCCGGTCAAGCCGTTTTCCGCAGGTCAATTCAATGACATTATCATAAAAAGCAGCCGGATTACCCATGCCGTAAATGCAACTGACAGACGAAACGACAATAACATCGTTTCGTCCTGATAATAGGGCAGATGTTGCGGCCAGACGCAGTTTGTCAATTTCATCATTGATGGCTAAATCTTTTTCAATGTAAGTATCGGTTGCCGGAAGATAGGCTTCAGGCTGATAGTAATCATAATAGGATACGTAATACTCAACCGCATTATTCGGAAAAAAACTTTTGAATTCTCCGTAAAGCTGTGCTGCCAGAGTTTTGTTGTGGCTTAGAATTAGAGTCGGTTTGTTGGCATTCCGGATTACATTGGCAATGGTGAATGTTTTGCCGGATCCGGTGACACCAAGAAGCGTCTGAGCCGGAAGTCCCTGACGTATACCTTCTGTCAGCTGGGCAATGGCTTCGGGCTGGTCTCCGGTAGGCTGATAATCGGAAGTAAGAATGAAATTTGGCATAAATTCTTCTTTATTTTGGTATTGAGCAGACAAATTTAAGAATTTTATATTGGAAAAATCATTGAAAATCTATAATTTTGCAGTTCAATATGAAGAAAATGAAACGGATAATATTAGCTTTGGTCGGTGGTGTTTTTCTGTTTTGCTCTTGCACGGAGTATAACAAGGTACTGAAAACCACTGATTATGAATATAAATATGATGCAGCGAAGGCATATTTCGTTAAAGGACAGTATTCAAAGGCTTCCTATCTTCTTACTGAGCTTTTGGCGATGATGAAGGGAACTATTTACGGTGAAGAATCTTTGTATATGCTGGCATTGTCTGAGTATTACAGCGGAAACTATGATACAGCATCAGCTTATTTTAAAAAGTATTATCAATCTTATCCTAAAGGGCAGTATGCGGAATTAGCTTGTTTTTATGCCGGTAAAGCTTTATATCAGGATGTGCCCGATTCGCGTTTGGATCAATCTGCTACATATTCGGCTATCGAAGAATTCCAGAATTTTCTGGATTTGTTTCCATATACCCAATATAAGGATGAAGCCAATAATCTGTTGATGGATTTGCAGGACAAGTTGGTAGAAAAGGAATATATTGCTGCCAAACTGTATTATGATTTGGGTGATTATACTGGAAATTGTATCGGAGGTGGCAGTAATTATGAAGCTTGTATTGTGACAGCACAGAATGCGTTGAATGATTATCCGTTTGCCCGTCCGGAACGACGAGAAGATTTTTCAATCCTTTTATTGCGTGCCCGTTTCCATTTAGCACTTCAAAGTGTAGCGGAGAAACAGGAGGAACGATTCCGGGCTGCAATAGATGAATACTATGCTTTTGTGAACGAATTCCCTGAATCTAAATATTTGGCTGAGGCAGAGAAAATTCTGAGAACATCTGAAAAAAGAGTAAAATAGCAATTAACTATATCATTTTTATGGATTACAAAAAAACGAATGCACCGACCAATACGGTGACCCGTGACATCATGAATTTGTGTGATGAGACTGGAAACATTTATGAGAGTGTGGCGATCATCGGCAAGCGTGCCAATCAGATTGCAGCTGACATCAAAAGTGAACTTTCTAAGAAATTGCAGGAGTTTGCTTCTGTTGGAGACAATTTGGACGAAGTGTTCGAGAACCGGGAACAGATTGAAATTTCACGTTATTACGAGAAGTTGCCAAAACCGACATTGATTGCTACTCAGGAGTTTATTGAAGGTAAAGTTTACTATCGTTTGCCTGGTCAGGAAAAAGAAGGACTCGAAAAATAAACCTTTATGATACAGCGTATTCAGACGGTATATCTTTTGATCATAACTGTTTTGTCAGTCGTTACTTTATGCTTGCCTGTAGGGCGGTTTGTAGATACTGAGGGAGCAGTTGTTGCGGAGATGTACAATTTATGGCTGGTTTTGGCTGACGGAACCAAATCTTATGCTCCGTGGGCTTTATTTGTCATGTTGGTTGTTGTTGCCCTAGGGGCCTTTTGGGCGATATTCCTCTATAAAAAACGCATGCGTCAGGTACGTTTCACTATTTTTAGTGGATTGTTACTTGTTGGTTATTATATTGCCTATGGTATTTTTGCTTATATTCTAGGCGATAAGTACGGAAGTTTCAGTCTTTCTTGGGCAGCTGGTTTGCCGGCGGTTGCTTTGATTTTAGATTATCTGGCTTTTCGTGGAATTATGAAAGATGAAATGATTGTCCGTTCATTAGACCGTTTGCGTTAAATAATTGTTTCTGGAATATTTGCAGGTAAAAAATGAAAGGCATCAGCAGAAGCTTTATAGTTGAAGTTCTGCTGATGCCTTTAAAATTTGATTCTATTCATTTCTTTTCCTATAGAAAAAGGAATAATAAATTCATCGTTCTGTTTTAATTACATCGAATAGATAAGTCAGTTTAGCTACGATTGTTCCATTGGCTGAGCGTGAAAAAGGATCGCGTTTTCCGTTGTTGTAGATATCGCCCAATGCGAAATAATAGCGTCCTTCCACCATAAAATGACCAGCACGTTTTGTGTTGATTTCCAGTCCCAAACCGGCTGTAATACCATAATCCAGTGCATTGTCATTCATTTTACCGTATTGCTGGACGATTCCTCCCGGGCGTTTGTTCAGGGTGCTTTCATCGAACGCTCCTCCTTTGATTTCTTGCTCTCCAATACAGTAACCTAATTGTGGGCCTGCTAAAAAGTAGAACATAGCTCCTTTTTCTTCGCGTCCCCATGCCAGGCGAGCCAGCATGGGAAATTGTATGTAATGCATATTACGCGTATAGGTATCGGTACTGGTTTCAATCAGTTCTTCCCATCCCAGGTTTGCATAATTGAGTTCGACTTGAAGGGCACAAAGACAAGAAAAATACTTTTCGCATGTATAACGTAAAGTGATACCGCCACTGGGATTGTCTTTCCATTTTTGTTTGATGATCGGACTGAATGTCACTTTGTTTATGGTGTAACCGAAATTGACACCAATAGCTAAATCATTACGATGTTCTCCAACTTGCGCTTTAGCTTTGCTGCTGGACAAAAAGCAAAAAACTGGAGTTAGCAATAGAATGGCTACTATTCGTAATGTTGATGATATGTTGGTTTTAGCGTTCATTTTTGAATTCAATGATTTCAATGTTTTTATTTGGGGTATAGTGAATCAGTTCAATTTTGTTGTTGATAAAACCACCCCAGTTGCTGCATCGGGTGAAAGTAAAGTCATGTTGCAATGGAATGGTTTTGACTTTATTGATTTTCTGATCAAATGAGGAACCGTACTGAGAAAGTCCTTTCAAGAAGAAATAACCTAAATCATATCCCATCATGCCGAAACGTGGGAATGAGTTGATCAGTGGTTTTTTGAACCATTGGGCAAATTCTTTTTCAAATGTATTGGTTTTCTGGGCAAACGGATTCCGGTAGAATGGACTGAAAATGTAGGTGTCGAACTGATAGAAGTAATCCAGCTGAGTGTCAGTATAGGTTTGCCATTCCGGGAATCCTAACATACTGATTTCATATTGTGGATAAGCTTCGGTGAATGATTTCAGTTTAGGGAATAGAATATTCAGCGTCTTAATGCTGGCAGAAGTGGGAACAAGCAGATTCTTTCGAGTCGTGCTCATGGCTTTGGCGATGGCAATCTCGTCTGCATATAATGAAAGACTTTTAGTCGTTTGTCCTTGGGTTTTCAAGGCATTACGTAAGCCGTCTGTAAATTGTTTGTCATTCTGATTATTCTCCATTGCATCCAAAATAATGATGTTATAGGATGCGAATCTGGATTTTACCAATTCGTATGTTTCACCGTACTGATAAGATTTAGGAGCGTTGGCTGCATAGATATATGGATTCTTAAACACGGCATCAAATTGTCCGGTGAAGGGTACCACCATTTTTATTCTCCTTTTCTGGCAATACTCGCTCAATACCGGAATTTGGCTGGCATAAAGGGGACCAAATATGACATCTGTGCTTGATAAGCCTTCTTCTTGGTTCAACACTTGTTTCATGCTTGCTGCTGTTGTTCCGGAATCATAGGTGTAGACTTCTACGGAAATGCCTTCCTGACGTATTTTGTCAATAGCTAATAGGATACCCTGATAGAACTCGATCATTTTGGCACTTTCGTTATTGCCTTTTTTAAATGGAAGAATAACACCTACTGACAGGCTGGTATATTTTTCCGGACCTTTGTTCTCGCTTAAAACCTTATTAATGGTTTCTGTCGCCGGCTGCTGGCTACTTGACGTATTTTGGGGTTGTTCTGATGTTGGGTATGGAATTGCTATGACTTCTCCTTTTTTCAGTTTATAGTCGACCGCTTTCATTTTAGGATTGGCAGCGATTAATTCTTCTGTAGTCAATCCGAATTTCCGTGCAATGCCGAAAATGGTTTCCTTTCTTTTGGCTGTATACATTTCCCTGTATTTGGGCTTTTGTGGATTCGCTGTTGTCGCATTTTTTACATTTGAGACCGTAGCTGTTTGTTTACTGTCAGGTATGATGATGACTTGTCCGGCTCTAAAATTATCGGCAGTAAGTCCCGGATTGGCAGAAGTCAATGCTTCTGCTGATATTTGGTATTTGTTGGTCAGACTATATAATGTTTCTCCTTTGGCAATAGTGTGATAATGATGTCCGGCCGGTTGTCCTTTTTGTGGAATTCGTAATGCTTCTCCGATACGTATTCCTGATTGTGCGTTAGGATTCAGGTTATAAATATCTTGTATGGTGATATTGTAGACTTTTGCTATTGAATATACTGTTTCTCCGAGTTTGACAGTATGTGTAAAAGTGTTTTGGGCAAATATGGCTGTAGATAAAAACAGCGATACGGCGATTAATTGTGAGATGCGTGTTAAGCGTTTCATATATTTATAGGTTTATATCGTGCAAAAGTACAAAAAAAAGTGGTTATTTCAACGGGATGTGCTATTTTTGCATAAATATATCTACACATGAAAAGATTTAGGCATATTTTATTTTTTTTGTTCTTGGTGGTCTCTTCTTCTTTGACTTGCCATGCGTCTGTTTGGCCGGTAGTCTATGATCAGGAACCGGTTTTGACGCTTGTTTCTTCGTTTACGGCTGATGGCGGCGAAGTTGCCGATCCGACAGAGGAACAGTCGGCACCTGTCGTCGGACATTTCGAAATACAAATTGAAAACCAGGGGGACTGGAATGTACATATTGCGTGGCGTGTTTGGCGACAGGGCGAGGAAGATGATCCGGTGTTGGTGCGCTATGGCAATACGTTGGAATATACGTTTAGACAGGACGGTGTTTTTTATACTCAATGGCAGGCCACACTGACTTTGGGCACGGATACGATTCTGTTGCCCGGCGAGGGTGAGGCCGAACCGGTAGAACTGCATGTGGCAGGACCGAAACTGGAGTTTCCTAATGCCTTTTCGCCTAATGGCGACGGTTATAACGATGTGTTCCGGGCTAAAGAGGGATGGAAGAGTATTCTGAGTTTTCAGGCTGTTGTCTTTAACCGTTGGGGGCAGAAAATCTATGAATGGAATGATCCGGAAGGTGGATGGGACGGAAAACAGCATGGGCGTACGGTAGCCGATGGAGTTTATTTTTTGAACGTTCAGGCGCGTGGTGCCGACGGAAAAGATATTAAAATCAAAAAGACGATAAACGTGCTCACCGGTAATGCCGGAACCGAACAAAATCAAACAACGACTTATTAGACTGAAAAATATGAGTGGAAATCAAGCTGATGAAAAACTGGAACCGGCCGTAATCGGGATTTATGGCGCACGGGAACACAATCTGAAGAATGTGGACGTGGAGTTGCCGCGCCAGAGCCTGACGGTGATTACGGGTATGAGCGGTAGCGGAAAGTCGACACTGGCCTTTGATACGCTGTTTGCCGAGGGACAACGGCGATATATCGAAACCTTTTCTTCTTATGCCCGCAACTTTATCGGCAATATGGAACGACCGGATGTAGACAAAATCAGCGGCCTGAGTCCAGTGATTGCCATAGAACAGAAGACGACAAACAAGAACCCGCGTTCGACGGTGGGCACAACAACTGAAATTTATGATTTCATGCGCCTGCTTTTCGCTCGGGCCGGTGAGGCTTTTTCCTGGAAGACGGGCTTGCCGATGGTGCGCTATACGCAAGAGCAGATTATTGGCCGGCTGTTGAAGGATTATGACGGACGGAGGGTAGCGCTGCTTGCGCCCGTGGTGCGCGGTCGTAAGGGGCATTATAAAGAGCTTTTCGAGACATTGCGCCGCAAGGGATTTCTCTATGCTCGTGTGGATGGGGAGATTCGTGAACTGGAGCCGGGTTTGAAATTGGACCGTTATCGGAATCATGATGTGGAGATCGTGGTGGATCGGTTGCGTGTTCAGGCTAAGGATGATCGTCGGTTGCGTGACAGTGTGGCGACGGCCATGACGCAGGGTGACGGATTAATGCTTGTATTTGATGTGGATACAGGAACAGTACGGCATTACAGTAAACGGTTGATGTGTCCCGAGACAGGATTAGCCTATCACGATCCAGCGCCGCATAATTTTTCATTTAATTCGCCACAGGGTGCGTGTCCGCGATGCAAGGGGATGGGCGTAGTGACGTTGATAGACAGGGATAAGATATTTCCGGACCCCTCGCTCAGTATCCGTCAGGGTGGAATCGCTCCTTTGGGTAAGGCTAAAAATACGATGATTTTCTGGCAACTCGAGTCTTTGCTGGAGCGATATGATTTGTCGCTGGATACGCCGGTGGGCGACCTGCCCGCAGAGTTGCTCGGCGAGCTGGTCGACGGGTCGGACACTCGGGTGCGCATCCGGGCCGCTTTAGTGCATGCCTCGAGCGATTACTATACGCAGTATGAGGGCATTGCGAAATATATCCGGATGGTGACGGAACAGGACGAATCGGCTTCGGCTGCCAAATGGGCTGAACAGTTCTCGCGCATGGATGTCTGTCCGGAATGTGGCGGGCTGCGCCTGAATCGTGAGGCGCTGAGCTTCCGCATCGACGGAAAGAATATTGCCGAGCTGGCTCGGATGGACATCGGTGAACTGTATGCCTGGACCGACGGGCTGGAGGAGCGGTTGGCCGACAAGCAGCGGGCCATAGCTCATGAGATTCTGAAGGAGATACGTAGCCGTTTGCGCTTCCTGCTCGATGTGGGGCTTGAATATCTGTCGCTCGACCGAGCGTCGGCTACGCTTTCGGGCGGAGAGAGCCAGCGTATCCGGCTGGCCACCCAGATCGGTTCGGAGCTGGTCAACGTGCTGTATATTCTGGACGAGCCGAGTATCGGGCTCCATCAGCGTGATAACCGTCGGCTGGTGGCCTCGCTGAAGCAGTTGCGCGATGCGGGGAATACGGTGGTCGTCGTGGAGCATGACGAAGAGATGATGCTTGAGGCCGACTATGTGGTGGATATGGGGCCTCGGGCGGGACGGAACGGCGGTGAGGTGATGTTTCAGGGGACGCCCCGGGAGTTGCTGAAGCAACACACGCTCACGGCACAGTATCTGAACGGCGAGCGATGCATCCCCGTGCCGGTGCTGCGGCGTGCGGGTAACGGCCGGTGGCTGACGTTGCGCGGCGCAACGGGTAATAACCTGAAGCATGTGGACGTGGGGTTTCCGCTCGGTACATTGATTTGTGTGACCGGCGTGTCGGGCTCGGGCAAGTCGACACTCATTAACGACACGCTGCAGCCGATTCTGGCGAAACATTTCTACCGGGCACTGCGCGAGCCAGCTCCCTATGAAACGATCGAGGGGCTGGAGTGGATTGACAAGGTGGTCGGTGTAGACCAGTCGCCGCTGGGGCGCACGCCGCGTTCGAATCCGGCTACGTATACGGGCGTGTTCAACGACATCCGGGCGCTGTACGTGAGCCTGCCCGAAGCTAAAATCCGAGGTTACAAGCCGGGGCGGTTCTCGTTCAACGTGAAGGGCGGGCGCTGTGAGGCCTGTGGCGGAAACGGTTATAAGACGATCGAGATGAATTTCCTGCCCGATGTGTACGTGCCGTGCGAGGTATGTCGCGGCAAGCGTTACAACCGAGAGACGCTTGAGGTGCGTTTCAAGGGCAAGTCGATTGCCGACGTGCTGGACATGACGGTCAATGCCGCGGTGGAATTTTTCGAGAATCAGCCCGTGATCCTGAACAAGATCAGGACGCTGCAGGACGTGGGACTGGGTTATCTGAAGCTGGGACAGTCGTCGACGACGCTTTCCGGCGGTGAGAGTCAGCGCGTGAAACTGGCCACAGAACTCTCCAAGAAAGATACGGGAAAGACGCTGTATATCCTCGACGAGCCGACTACGGGGTTGCATTTCGAGGATATCCGCGTGTTGCTTGAGGTACTGAACCGCCTGGTGGAGAAGGGAAATACGGTGATCGTCATCGAACACAATCTGGATGTGATCAAGTCGGCGGATTATCTCATCGATATGGGGCCCGAGGGCGGGCGCGGTGGAGGCGAGGTGCTTTCTTGCGGAACGCCGGAAGAGGTGGCCCGTTCGGAAAAGGGCTATACGCCCCAGTTCTTGCGTGAGGTGTTGAAACTTTAAAATGAAGCGTGAAATGGCAAAGGAAAAAATAAACAAGACGAATGTGGCCCGGCTGATGGATAAGGCCGGAGTGGCTTATGAACTGATTCCTTATACGGTCGACGAATCGGATCTGAGCGCCACGCACGTGGCGGCCGAACTGGCCGAGCCGGTAGAGCAGGTTTTCAAGACGATCGTGCTGCATGGCGACAAGAGCGGTTATTTTGTCTGCGTGGTGCCGGGCGACCGGGAAATTGACTTGAAGCTGGCGGCCAAGGTCAGCGGTAATAAGAAATGCGACTTGTTGCCGATGAAGGAACTTTTGCCCGTGACGGGCTATATACGGGGAGGATGCTCGCCAATTGGCATGAAGAAGCATTTCCCGACGTATATCCATAAGACGGCATCGGATTTTCCGTATATTTATGTCAGTGCCGGGGTGCGCGGACTGCAGATCAGGCTGTCGCCCGGAGATTTGTTACGAGAGGCACGGGCGGAATATGCCGTGTTGGTGGACTGATTTAAGGATATGAGGGTGTGTCAAAACTAAAATGACTACTTCTCAAAGTTACAGATTATAACTATAATATTTAAAAGGGTCGTATCAAACTCTGTATTGAGTAATGATACGGCCCTTTCTTTAGTCATTTAGGATGTTCAAATTTTGTTGCAGACGTTCCGCGTTATGTTCAGAGGCGAACGGTGACGGGTTTTCCAGGGGCCGACTGATAAACGCGCGGCCGGTCTTCGCCTGCTTCCCGGATGCTGATGCGGAGTTTGCCGTTTGACAGACGTTTTACGTCGATATCGAAATCGCTACCGAAGGCCCGGATGCGACGCAGCGCCATGTGGTCCCAGTTTTCGGGCAGACGCGGAGTGAGAGTGAAGCGGTGCAGGCCGGTCGGTCGTATGCCAAAGAGTCCTTCGGTAATGATGCGTCCGTAGAGTCCGCTTTCAGCGGAGAGGTGGCGCTGTTCGCCTTCGGGCCATGCTTCGATAGCGTAAGGCACGTGGGCTCCGAGCAGACGTGTGCGGGAGTAGTCGTGCAGGAAAGCGGTGGCCTTTTCGGTGGCTCCGGCTATGTAGACTCCGCGCAAGGCGTAGAGCGTCGAGCGGTCCCAGAAAGTACTGGTTCCGGCCTGGGTGAGCAGTCCGTTCTCAGTCCAGAGGCGAGGTGAGAAGAGGGCGCGGATAGTGCCTTCTGCACGTTCGTCGATGCCCATGGTGAGCGGGATGCAGATCCAGGAACGCAACACGTCGTTGCCCTGATAATAGGCATAGGTGTCGAACCCTTCTACGTTAGCTCCGAAATAGTGTTCGATGGCAGCGCGCAGTTGTTTGGCTTGCCGGCGGTATCCGTTGGCAGTGGCCTTTCCCTGTTGCAGCTCGTCGGACAGGTAGGCCGCAGAAATCAGTGCGTCGTAATAAAGGGCCGAGGTGCAGAGGTTGGCTTTTCCGGCTGGGAAGCGTCCTTCTAGTTCGTCGGCATCAGAGGCGACAACTCCCTCGGGGGTCAGCTGGCGCTTGCAGTATTCGAGGCACCAGGCGATCAGTGGCCACAGCGTCTCGGCTTCCTGTCTGTCGCCTCGGGCCAGTGCGTAGCGAGCCGCACCGTATGCGATCATGGCGGCATCGCCTCGGTCACCTGCTCCGTTCCATATGTCCTTGCCCTCGGCAATGATGGAACTTGGGATGGGTTTCCATTGGTCGTTCATGAAGCGGGCGAAATGGCGGAAGGCGTTCAGGGCTGAACGGTTGCCGTAGTCGTAACCCGTGAAGGGGAAATAGGGATTGATGTATTCTGCCTGGTCGTTTGCCCAGATGGCTGCATAATAGGATTCTCCGCCCGGACCGTGTAGCGGGCCGCCGGCTGTTTCGTAGATGCTTTCGCAGGCCCGTATTTTTGAGAACGCAAACATTGTGTTGATGATGGTGTCGGGGGTTTCCAGTATCAGATTCTCAGACAGCTGGTGAAGAAAACTACGGCGAGCGTTTTCTTCCGTTCCGGCATTGAACTGTAGCGGGGATTCGCCCTTCCGTTGGCCGGATATGGAGGCGGAGAAGGCCAGTGACTTGCCCGGTTCGAGGCGGAATGTTCCGCTGCCGTTCAGACGGCAGCAAAGCATATAGGATCCGTCGACACCTGTCCGGGCATCGGTGTAGGAAATGATTTCCGTTTGGGGAATCTCGATGGATAGTGCCTGATTTCCGGTGTTGGTCAGCGTGTAGCGCTCGATTAGGGCAGGTTGTGCGCTTGAGGGGAAATAGCAGCGTGTCGTTTTGAGTTTTCCTTTCCAGCCCAGATCGACGGTGCCTTCCGTGCGCAGGGTACCGTCGAGAAATACCGTTTCAGTTTTTTCATTTTCGAGTGTCAGGCCGTTGACTGAGACGAGTTGTAACGGATCCCAGGCGAAACGGCGCATCAGGCTGGCGTGTGTGTTGTTAGGAACGGTACGCAGCATAGGCCAGACCATGCTTTTGTTGATGTGGAATTGTCCTTGGCTGTCAATGCCGTAACGCAGGACGACTGATACGCTTTTCCCGCTCATTTCGATATGGTCGGTGTGCGGCTTGCCGTTAGTTTTCCAGACAATTTCTCCGCGTTCGGCGATTTTCCAGATATCCGTTGCGGCACCTGCACAGATCGTACAGCAAAGGGCAAACAGGGTATAGAATAGTTTGTTTTTCATTTTCCGTATTTTTATTTTCAGTCGTTATTTGATGATGCAGACGTCTGAGATCATTCCGAAGCGCTCGTTGTCGTTCAGAGTCCAGACAACCTTTCCTTCAGTGTCGAGCTCAAAGAGTTGCGGACTGTTTGCTTCTCGGGCTTGCGGAGCATGTCCTTGCCAGTTACAGATATACAAGCCACCGTTTTCCGATCTGTTCAGTCCGGCCACGAAGAAAAGTTTTACGCCCGGAATATCATCTTCACCATAACGTTTGATGATTTCTCCGGTTTTCAGGTCTGCCAAGAGTAGGGCGTGCCGGTCTCCGCAGGCAATCCAGCAGACGTTTCCCTGTTCATGCAACAGCGTGAAATAGTTTCCTTCGAATGTACTTGAATGTATCTTTTTTCCTTCCGGTGTCAGTTCGAGAATATCCGTGCCCCCCATCAGCGGGATGAGATAGTTTCCAGAAGCGTTTTTATTGATCTGGCGGAATTGTGCGTGTGGGTGAGCGATGCCGGTTTCGAATGTGGTCCGGCTGAGTTCTTTACCGTTCTGGTCGGTTTCGAGAATCACAGCCGGATGTCCGGTCCATGCCAGCAGAATATGGCCGTCGGGAAGTACCCGCGCTGTCTGCATTTCGCAATTTTCAGGAGCAGGAATGTCCCATATTATTTCGTGGTTTCTGTTGACCATACGTGCTCCTTTTTTATAGGAAAATACTACATTTCCGTCTGATGTACAACTTACCGAGTTGCATTCCCAGTCAGCTTCCAGAGGATAACTCCATTCGATTTCTTTGGTCGCTTTGTCGATGATGACCACTTGATTCCATCCAGATCCGCCCATAAGTAATTTTACCGGGCGAGGATGGCAGGACGCGAACAGAAAAAGCGTAAAGAAAAGCCCTGCCCATATCAGGGGCAGGGACAGGTTCCGATATAAATTTTTCAGTAACATTTTCTGATTATTTTAATCCATAATGCATTTTTCAATTAATCTGCTGCATGCAATTCATGCTTTAAGTCTTCATACAGTTGACAGGCCTGCTGAGGATTCAGTCCGTCATGGACGACGGCATGTACGGCCTGAATCATGGCTATCGGGGCATCACTCTGAAATACGTTCCGTCCCATGTCCACTCCGCAGGCACCATCGTTGATGGCCCGGTAACAAAGTTCCAGTGCTTCCGGTTCCGGCAACTTCTTGCCGCCGGCAATCACTACAGGCACCGGACAGGATGCGGCAATCTTTTCGAATCCGTCGCAATAATAGGTCTTGACGATTGAGGCACCGTTCTCGGCACATACGCGCGATGCCAGGGCAAAATAACGTGCGTCACGGGCCATCTGTTTTCCCACGGCCGTAACGCCCATGACTGGGATACCGTAGCGGTTTCCCAAGTCGGCCGCTTTGGTCAGGTTTGCCGCCGTGATGGCTTCCTGTTCGCCGTCTCCGGCCGAGAACATGACGGCCATTGCCGAAGCATTGCACCGGATGGCATCCTCAATGTCGATCAGTACGTTCCGGTTTAGTTCAGTCAGAATGGTCGATCCGGCATCCGAACGCAGACAAACGGGTTTGTTCACTTGGGGCGGGATAGACGTGCGCAGAATGCCACGGGTGCACATCAGGCAGTCGGCATATTCGGTCAGGGGAACAATATTCAGATCAATGCGCTCCAGTCCGGATGTCGGTCCCATGATAAAGCCATGATCGAAGGCCAGCATCACAGTGCGTCCGGTTTTGGGATTAAAAATACGTGACAGTCGGTCTTTCATGCCCCAATCTGCGTTTGATGCGCCTTTGACATGAAATCCTGTTTGGGTAACAGCCTTTCCGAAACCGAAGTCGGAGGCTTCTTTGAATCCATCTGTATCAGCCATAGTCTGGTAATCTTAAAATGATAAAAGCTTAGTGTTAAACGAACGAATCGTCGGTTCAAAAAAGAGGTGAACAGACGATCCGTTCTTAAATTAGATTAATACATTGTTTATTGATTTAATGCGCCGGCGAAAGCCTGAAACAGGCAACTCCACGACATGGCACCGCTATCGGCAAAACCGATTGAACGTTCGCCATAGTTTCGTGCCCGTCCGAAATTAGCCTTCATCTGTATGGTCGCTTCTGCTCCCCGAGCGGCGGCCTCGGCTCCTTTCTGCATCAAAAGGGCGATATCGTCTCCTTCGGTTTGCTGTATGGCTTCGACGGCGGGAACCAAAGCATCCATCATTGTCTTGTCTCCTGGTTTTGCCTGCGTCTGTAGCCGGACGTTGGCCAGACCGCCGGAAAACATCCGGCGCACACCGTTTGCGTCGAGTTCCGTACCTTCTGCCTGATCGCTCATACCCAGGAAGAATGCTCCCAACAGCGTACTTGTAGATCCACTGACCTGAAGCATGACATCGAACCCCATGTCGTTGAGCATGGTCTTGAACTCTGTTCCTTTTTGTGCCGTATGGGTGACGGCGGTCATGGCGGCAACGATGGCCTGACCGTGGTCTCCGTCGCCGATGATGGCATCCAGACGGGAAAATTCATCTTCGCGCTCGCGGATCATTTCCAGTGCACGGACAAGCATGCCTTTAAAATCATCGATCGTGAGTTTTGTTTTCATAAACGTAAATAGATTAGGTGACGAGTCGTTATTTCCCGATGACGGTCCAATATGGAGCGTTCGAAGGTTTATTCTTCAGATAGTTGATGTGATCGTCGTCCAGACGGGCCAGAATCATCTGGAATCCGGCCTGCTCCTGAACGGTCAGCAGTTCCTGAATCCGGCTGACAGCAATCTGAAGTCCGCGGGCTTCAAGTTCTTTATAAGCTTTACGGAAGACGATATTTAATTCCATGTGTGTGGTGGCTCCTACGCCGTTGATGATGAGCATCATTTTATCTCCGGCTTGCGGTTTGAGCTGCTGACAGAGCAGATCAACCATTTCCGCAGCTGTTTCATCGGCTGAAACCAATGGCTTTTGTCCGCCTCCGCCTTCTCCATGTTGTCCCATTCCTATTTCCATAATTCCTTCGGGCAGATCCGTAATTGTGGCGCCGTTTTGCGGGTGTGAACATGATTTCATGGCTACGGCCAGCGTGGCTACGTTTTTGTTGTATCGTTCTGCCATTTCTACCAGTTCTTCGAGTGATTTGCCTTCTTCTGCGGCGGCACCCAGAATCTTGTAAAGCGGTACACATCCAGCGAGTCCGCGGCGGTCGCTATCCGGAGCACCGATACCGGCACTGATATCATCATGGGTCAGCACCTTGGCCACGCGGATGCCTGCACGTTCTGCCAGCTGGCAGGCCATATTGGCACTCATCACGTCTCCCGAATGGTTCAGAACGACAAGCAGAATACCAGCTTCGCGTTTCATCAGCTGCAGGGCCTGGAACAACCGTTGTGCGCCGGGGGCTGCAAAAATATCGCCTACGACAGAACAATCGAGCATGCCTTCGCCCACGAATCCGCTCAATGCCGGTTCGTGGCCGGAGCCACCCAAAGTGACGATGGCTACTTTGTCGTTGCTTTTAGGATTGGCACGTACGACGATATTTTCTGCTGCAAGTTTTACCTGTTCTGGATAAGCCAGTACGTAGCCTTCCAGTAATTCTGTTGTAATATGTTCCGGATCGTTGATAAATTTGTTTTTCATGATCTAATTCTTTTTTAGTGGTTTGATTTATCGGTTTTAGATTCTTTTTGTAGTTTATGGGCTCAGTTTTGACCGGTGGCTTCAACTGTTGACCTGTTTTTATTTGATTTCCATCAGTTCGATGGCAATACCTTCTTCTTCGATGAAAGCAATCGTCAGATGTTCGTCGCAGACAGCAGGGCCGAACAGGATGTTCTTGTCTTTCAGTTCCGCTTCGAGCGAGGGTACCGTATAGGCAATGTGTCCTTGCTTCTGTACCAGTTCCGGCATACAACTTCCCGCTTCGAATTTAAGAAACTCAATGCGGTTGGGGCTTTGGTTGAAATCGGTGAGCCATACGCTTAATCCTTCGTTATATACGGCTCCTTCAGGAATGGTGTCGGTGATCAGACCGACGTGGTTAAATGTTCTCATGGTTTTTTGTTTTTAATGTTCGTGATATGAAATATAGATTCTATAAAACTAATGATCGTATAGCATAAGGGACTTATATAATGACCTGCCCAATTTTATTGCAAATCTTCTGCCGGCGTGTTTCCTTTTCCTGTTTTAAGGTATTTTCGTATGGTATATCCGGAATAAAAACCAAGCAAAAGTATCAGACCGAAGGCCAGTGCGATCCAAGTGAACAGATGGGCGATATGATCGTTCTGTCCGTAGGAATGCATGCCGCTGAGGAAGTAGTTTACACCGAAGAAAGTCATGAGGACCGTCGAAAAAGCCAGTACTGAAAGCAGGTTGAACAACCATTCCTTCAGGGCGAATTTCTGTAAATGGATGTGAGTTACCAGAGCGTAGATAATCATGGTGACGAGTGCCCATGTTTCCTTGGGATCCCAGCCCCAGTATCGTCCCCACGACTCGTTGGCCCAGATTGCTCCGAGGAATGTTCCGACGGTCATCAGAGCCAGTCCGATCCAGAGCATGATTTCGTTTACAATGCTAAGTTCCCGGATTTTCGTTCCGATGCGTGTTGCCTTACCGGATTTGGGCATCAGGCACATCAGCGTCATATTGCTGATACCCGTCAGACAACTGAGGCCGAAGAAACCATAGGCTGCCACAATGACGGCAACATGAAACATCAGCCAGGGAGATTTCAGTACGGGGACGAGTGTGGTGATCTGCGGATCCATCCAGTTCAGTCCCGCAACAAAGAGAATCACACCGCCGAACAGTGCGGCTAGCGCAAAGACCAGCAAGTTGCGGCGGATGAACAGGAATCCGGCCAAAACAGTGGTCCACGAAACGTAGACCATGGTTTCATAAGAATTGCTCCAGGGGGCATAGCCTCCGATATACCAGCGTAAGCCCATGCCATACATGTGGAACAGGAATACGGCAAGGATGCCGGCGACGAACAGTCCGTCAATCCACTTGCTGCGCCGGATTCCGAAAAGGCAACCGACAGCCCAAAGCAGGCAGAGTCCGCCCAGTATCAGATAACCAAGCCGACAACGGGCAAACACATTCAGCCGGTTGTATTTCACTTCTGTTTCCATTTTCCTATGGGTAATGTTCACACCCGTCGCTCTGGCCTGCTGATAGGTGTCGATCATGTCCAAGACATCGTCAGCAGCCTTCCAATCGCCACTACCAGTCAGCGCTTGGGCAACTTCTTCAAGATACCAGTCCAATATACGCACGGCGAAGAGAGAATCCTTGCCGCTGAAGACAGACAGGTCGTCGCCTGGAGCATACCACGTGTGGCTGGAATCGTTTGGGAGTGGGAAAATGCGGAGCAGGCGCCGTTCGGCAACCAGATGAAAGATGTTGGCCTGTTCGTCCAGTTTTAGAAGGTCCTTTTCGGTGCCGTTCCGCTGGGCCGGATTTTTCCGGTAACAGTCTTCTAGATCCTTGCTCAGTTTGTATTGTCCCTGATGGTTGAACAATTGGGCAAAGGAGGTATAGGGTGTCCCCAGACCATAACGGGCAGCCAGTTCATCATTGTCCAAAGCAATGAGGGGGATTTCTGCCCATACGTCGGGCATGAGCAATAGGCTTACGAGAAATTGGTTGGGATTGAGACCGTCGAAATGGTTCTCTTTGTAGAGTTTACGCAGAATTTCCGATGCAAATGTGTTTATGGGCATCATGCGGCCTTCTTCGGTCTGCATGGGTAGGCATCCGAAACGGTTGGCATGTGCTTCGCTGACCCGGTAGCGCGATACCGTCTTTACAGCTTCTGCAGCTTCCGGCGCGGCCGTAACTCCCGCAAATGGATAAACGAGCAGGAACAGCAGGATGAGCGGGCTTTTCTGCAGCTCTTTCAGCTGACGGCAGAGTCGGCGGAAGCGTGTGTTGCGTCCCGTAAACGATAAAATGAGGCCTAAAAACAGCAGGGCATAGCCGGTGTAGGTGATTTTCAGACCGACTGTGTCGTGGCTCACCGAGAGCACGCTGCCCAGTTCGTCTGGGTCATAGGAAGCCTGATACAGACGGTAACCATCTATTTTGAGCACTTTGTTCATGTAAATGTGTGCGTCGTATGTATTCTCGTGGGTCTGAATGGTGACGAAACTTTCATAAGAAGATGGACTTCCGGAACCGGGATAGCGCCGGAGTACAAAATCGTCCAGCCGGATTGAGAAAGGCAGTTTGCAGGTCTGCGCCGTCTGAGTGTCTTTTCCCGGCAGGAGCATGTGGTCCGATGTTTCACCTTCGCGCAGATGAATCAGTCCCTCCTGTCCCCAGAAATGGGTTACGGCGGCTCCTGTCAGGATCACGACCAGTGCAAAATGGGTTATCGTCAGGCCCGGTCGGCGTCTGAGGGTCAAATAATGATGTCTGCCAGCCAGCAGAAAAAAGTTGGCAACCAGCAATATTTGCAATACGATCAGTGTCGGGGCATGATAGACCAGATCTTTGGCCGTTTGTGTTCCAAACAGTTTTTCAATCCAGGTGGCCGAGCCCAAAAGGACGGTATAGAGGACCATGAGGAGGATTGTCGTGCGGAAAGAAGCGAGCAGGGCGACAGCCCGGGTAATGATTCGGTTCATAGGAGTATTCTGTGTTGTTTCTTTTTGTTGTTTTGTTGCAAGAAGAACATGAGGGAGCATTCCACGAGCTCCCTCATGTCGTAGGGTTTATAGGATCAGTCTTCGATAATCACACGGAAACCGACGTTGAATACCCGCTGGTAAGGGTAGAAACCTTTACGGGAGTAGGATGTGGCGAACTTAGGCCGTTCGATGAACGATCCGCCGCGCACCGTCTTGTACTCAGCCTCCGGGTTTTTCCGTTCCTTATACGGATAGGGCACATAGTCCGAGCGAGTCCATTCGCAGACGTTTCCATGCATGCAGTAGAGTCCGAACGGGTTAGCCTCGTAGTGCTTTCCGCCGATCTGTACCAGATTGCCGTCGTTGACTCCTTCTTCCTTAGGCAGGAAGGTATAGTATTTGTACCAGTAGTTACCCGGCGACATTGGCTGCGGATTGACTCCCGATACGGCAAACTTCAGCGTGGTCTTGTCGGCCAGGTTGTCCTTGGTGCCGAAATCGGCATGTAGGTCACCGAACCAGAAGTCGTCTGCGCTTCCTGCACGGCAGGCCCATTCCCATTGCGCTTCGGTGGGCAGTGTGATGTTCAGCCCCGTCTGTTCGCTCAGTTTCCGGCAGAACTCCATGGCATCGTTGTAACTGACGCGGATGACCGGCTGCTGAGGTTCGTTGGCTGGATAGCCCTGTACCACGTGGTCTTTCCATTGCTGGTCGATGTAGCGGCTGTCGTGTTCAGGGAAGAACACACCGAATTGCTCATTTGTTACCTCGAGTTCGCCCATCCAGAAGGCTTTCTTGATTTTCACCTTGGTCGTCGGATACGTGTCGGACGGGCCGGCATAGCTACCCATCACAAATTCTCCGGCCGGAATGCGTACGAAGTTCATGGTGACGCCCGGTGCCAGTTCTATCGTCTTCCGAGTTTCGCCGCACGCCTGTTGCCGGGCTTGTGCCTCTTCGGCCGGGAACGGCCATTCTTTTGCCTTCAACGTTTTTTGTTTCACAGGCTTTTCAGGTTCCGGCATTTCGGGTGTTATGGTTCCTTTTGATTTCAGATAGCCGGCATAGTCGGACAGTTCTTTCTTCCAGTCTACGCCCGCGCCGTTACCGTATTTGTTGGTCAGTTCGATGCGCCGTTCGATCTGGTCGAAGCCTTTATAGGGAAGCCCGCGCAATACGTTGGCGTTGAAGTAGCCCTTGTCGGGAGCATTGTAATCGATCCAGTTATAGAGCGTGCGCCATTCCTTGCCCGTGAGCTGGACGTTGTAGTGCCCGCGTTTCAGCATACGCACGAGTTCGCTCGTGTTTGGATGGTATTCATAGGGCTGGAGTACCACCATGTCACCTTCGCCGCCTTGTCGGTGTATGTATGGATGGAAATTCAGATACGACAGTCCGTAGCCTCGTTCGTCTTTCTTGCCCCCGCGCAGGTCGAAAGCCTTTTCACCGTTGTGGCAGGCGATGCAGGCGCGGTCCAGAATTGGCTGGATTTCCAAGTCGAACGTGAACGAGCGTACGCCACCTTCGGGTGGAGTCAGGCGGTGGGGTTCGCGCTGCGAGGCGATGACCCGTTTCGGGATGGCGATCTGGTTCTGGTCTTCGTGACATCCGATGCACGATACGACTTCACCCGGCTGGCCGGTCACCCAACTGCGCATCCACTGCACGGCCACACCATCCTTGTCAATCGGCTGGATGGAAATCGGTGTGTTGGCAGGCGCCTTGAAGATTACCGATCCGTCTTCTTCCACGGGAACGGTGCCGAGCAGGCGCTTGATGTCCCAGCCCGACTGGATGCCGTGCCAGTTGTGATCGGACTCGGTCTGCACGTAGGCATATTCGTAGGCGTGCAGGCGGAGCTCCTTGACGGTACCCCGCGGGATGCCGCGCAGCCCTTCACCCTCGTAAATATCCTGGATGAAGAAGGTGGCTTCGCGCTGGTCGAGCTTCACACGGTCGGGGATGACGGGCGGTGTCGGGGTCTTGCGGACCAGTACAGGGCTGATGTAGCCTTCGCCTTCAGTGCGCATGATGCACGTCACGTTGTCGAATACGTCGACAAGGTAGATGCCCCAGAGAGCATCGGGCGACAGCTTAGCCGCCACGAGGAAATATTTGTCGTTAAGTACCGTGGGTTTGATGAACTGCGGCCATACGCCGTTTACCAGTTCGTCCTTGATGAGTTCCTGAATAGGGCGGTTGCGATAGGGGATCTCTTGCACCATGCCGGCCGTACTCTTGCGCCCCTTGGCCGGATCGAACACGATCAGGCGTCCGGAACGGGCTATGCCGTGATGGCCCGAGATGATGCCAATAAAGGCCGAACCGCTGCCGGGCAGGGGCTGTACGTCGAACGTGCTGTTCGGGAACATGGCTCCGCTACCGTAGAGGGCTTTGTTTTCAGTGCCGTCGGGGTTCATGTGCATGACGATGCGCGAGTAGTAGTGTGTCAGGTCAGTGTACTCCCATCGGGTGTACATGACGCGTCCGTTATTCATCACCACAGGGTTCCAGTTGGCATCCTGGTCGAAGGTGAGTCGGCGCAGGTTCTTGTCCTTCGGGTTGTAGAGCACGAGATTGCCCACGGCATCACTGCCGTTCACGCAGGGCACGCCCTGATAGCCAATGTTCGACACGGCCAGAATTCGTCCGTCGGGCAGATAGGTGCCGTCGTAGAACTCCAGATCGGGCTCTTCGTTTTCGATGATGCGGTGCAGGCCCTTACCGTCGGTGCCCACTTCGAACACGTTCCATCGGCGGTCGTCCTGCAGCTGGGTGAACATCATGCGGTCGCCGTTCCAGTGCAGGCGCAGGTCGGCCACAGATGATCCGCCGGATGGACGGTAGATGGTACGCCGCCGGATGGGACCGCGCAGATTGGAAAGTTCCACGATTTCTGCGTTGAATCCGCCGCGTCGGGCCGACTCTTGGTTACTCCAGTTGTTCGATTGGGTACCCAGATCGGGAGCCATGGCTTTTCGGGAATTATTGCCCAGCACATAGCGGGCAGCAATGATGCGGTCGGCATCAAGCAATGGGTTGGCTAGCAGGATGTCACGCTTGATCTGTAAGGCGCGGCGGGCATTGGCGATGGCTTCAGCATCGCCCTCATAAATGCCCCGGAATCCTTTTTTCACCAGTGTTGACAGTTCGTCGAGCTGGGCGGCATATTTTCCTGCCGGATACTTGGGGTCTTTCCGCATATCGTCGAAAGCCAGACGCACGGCTGATACATTCAGCCAGGCCAGATCTTCCTGCAATTCGGCAATCTGCCGGATTTCACGAAGCAGTTCCAGTGCCATGCGTGTTTGCTGTTCGAGTGATTTTTCGGTGGTAATTTGCTCGAGACGCCGGCGGTAATGTTGCGGATGCTGGAAAGCGTTGATGATTCGTCCAGCTTCCTGCATTTCTACGGCAGGACCGCCTGCAACGAACCATTTGTCTACTTGACCTACATAGAATTGCAGTGAATCGTAGGCTGTGGGATGTGTTTGCTGCCATGTCTTGGCGTATTCGGCTGGATCCTGATGAAGTACTTTGAAGTAGACACTGCCGGCATACGAACCGTCGTCGATGCCCACTTCGGCTTCGAAGCGTTCGAATTCGTTCTTTTTCAGTTCATAGATCAAAAGGCCGTCGGCATGACAGAACATACCGTGTTCATAAGTCTTTCCGGCAATACTTAGCGGTTTTCCGGAAAGATTCTTGTTCGCGACGGGGTTTCCCCAACCAGCCTTGCTCCGGAGGGGTTTCAGATCGTCGAGCCAGACGTATGTACCGTCGCGCCGGATGAGCCGAGCATTGGCCCAAACGGCATGATCGTAACTATCGCCATCGGGCCCTCCGTCAGTGATGAGCACCAGTCGTGCGGCATCCTTCAGTGGGGCGCTGACCGTTTCGGCGGGCATATTTCGCTTCATGCAGACGGATACGACGGGCAGTCCGTGTTTTTGCAGACTGGTTTGCAGTTCAGTCTTGGCCTGTGCCGCTTCTACGGTCCAGGTCTTCGGAGCTGTCCGTTGGCCCCACGCCAGACCCAAAGGACCGGCGAGCAGACTGCAGGTGACTAAAAAATGCGATTTCATAATCAGTTCTCTTTTTGTGGAATTTGGCTTAGAGCGCGGCGTTTGCGTTTGTGAATCTCAATCCGTCGTTGTCGTGATAGCAAGCCCATTCATCGACAATGGCACCTTCGGGGCCGGCCATCATGAAGTGGAACGACTCGAGCTGTTTCAGTCGGAGTACGTCGCCTACTTCTTGTTTGACGAAGTTTTTGCTGCGTATTGGTCCGTGCGTTTCAGGAATCTGTGGTGCATCAGGTGTTTCATCTCCGATTTCTGCAAAATTGTAGACCCATCCGTGTTCCACCATCCATGATTCGTGTTTAGCCGGGAATCCGGGTGTAGCCACATGAGCATGCTCGGGAATCATCTGTCCGGGCAGGAGATAGATGGCGTGAGCAAAATAACGATATTGTGGGTCGTTAACCCAAAAGATACCTCCCATGCCGACGTGTTCAAAGTCGCCAAGTCCGAAATCCGTAACCCACATTTCCTTTTCCATTAATGCTGTAAACGGTACGTTGTAGAATTTAAACATGTCTTTCATTGCTTCGATGGCTACGGCCTGTTGGAACTGACCGTCTTTGTAAAAATCACTGTTGGTAAATTTTTTGCTGTACTTCATGGCTTTTGTTTTGTTTAAAGGTTTTATTTTTATAATTATAATGAATTGACATATTCGGTCAATGCTTCAATATCCTTCTTGGACACTTTACGATCGATGCCGTGGCGATGCACTTCGAATACTTCGCGCATCGTAGCTGCACGTCCGTCGAAAAGATAAGGTGCCGTGCGCCATACCTCGCGCAGTGTCGGTGTGTCCCAACCTTTTTCAAACTCCACGTCATCGCCGATTCGGTGCATCTGGCAGTCGGTGAAGTAGGGGCCGCTATGACAGGAACCACAACGTAACTGTTCGAATACTTTCTTTCCCTGTTGTGCCTTTTCGGAGAGTTTTCCATCGACCAGCCAAGGACTGGGTACGGGGCGGAGCGATTTAAGATAAGCGTCAACACAACGTGCATCCTCCTCGTTTACTTCGAAGAACTGAATAAAACGGAATCCTGCACGTACAGCCCATTCTGCCGATTCACGCACACCGGAAATCATACTGGGTGGTGTAACATGGCTAAAAAGCATGCTTTTACAATTCTTAGAATTACCTACGCCATCGTTCATCAGGTCCCAGTTCATACCGTCGGTGCGGGCATCGCCAGGGTGACATCCGTTACAGCTCTGCCAATTTTGGAAACAATGGGAGGCGTCATTGAAACAACGTTCGCCCCGATCGCGATCGGTTTCCTGTCGGTTGGGGTTTAGGTTATAGGCTATGCAGGCTCCAGTCTGGGTGTCAACTGTATTCAGTATGTCGGCAAAGTAGGTCGGGACATAGAGCTTTCCTTCGGCCAGCAGGATAGCTCGCGGCCCATTTCCTTCCAACGGGATGCGGCGGCGCAGACCGTATAGAAACGTCAGGTCGTATTCCAACCGTTCTTTATCTGGATAGGCTTGGAATTTGCGGAGCATATCCTGATGACGGATGATACTGATTTCGTGGGTACCGGAATGTGACAGATAAATGTTTTTTTCGTCGCAAGCAATACCCCAGACTCCGGCCGCACCCCGTTCGGGTTCGTCGACGATCACAACGCCCTGGAACTCCTGCGTTTTTGCATCGATGACACTGATCGCACTTGTGTTCATCCAACCTTGTTGCAGTTGGGATGTTGGTACAGTGTAGCGTCCTAAATTATGAGACACGTAGATATAACGTCCATCCGGCGTGATGCAGATATCGCGCAGGGCATTGCTTCCGTTAGCCAGGCGGATGTCTTTTATTTTCTTGAACCGTTTCAGATCGATAACTGAAACACAGGCTGCCACATAATCTACATCAGCTCTTTGAGCCGGCAGGAAATTGGCTACGAAAAGAAAGCGTCCGTCTGTACTCATTACGGCTGAACGGGGTTCGCGCAACACTTCGACTGTCCGTTTACATTCATTCGTATTGAGGTCGATTTCGGAAACTGTGTTTTGGAATTGATTGCAGACATACAGGTGTGTTTTATCTGGATTCAATATTGGGGCACATGCACCAGATCCGGTATTGATTGTACGAACAGTCTTACCGGTAGAACGGTCGATGACATGCAGTTGGCCCTGGGTTTCGAAAGTTGTGACATAGAGATAACGTCCATCGTTGTCAATCAGACCCGTTGGAGGTGCATTGAAGTGATATTCACATCCCGTTCGTTTTCCGTCGGGCGTGTAGACAACGACTTTTTTGGTTCCCTTTTCAGCAATAAGCAAGTTTCCTTGCGGATCAGCACAAATATCTGTCGGATAAAACGGGGTTTGAGCAAAAGTCGTTGTGGTCGGCATGACGCTGACCACAACGCTCCATAGCAGTAAACGGAAAATTTTGTGTAATTTCATGGGTGTGTATTTTTTTATGTGTTTTTTACAAAGCCGAGTTCAGTAGAGATCAGATCTGCTGTTCGCATAATCCGTTCGGCATCGAGCTGGAGTGTTTGGGGGGCAAGGCGGTCTTTTGGCCCCGAAATCCAAATGGCACCACAAGGATAGCCTTTATAGTTAAATACGGGGGCGCCGATACAGATTACGCCCGTAAGTTCTTCTTCGTTGTCCAAAGCATATCCTGTCTGCATCACGTGCTCGAGTTCTTTCAGATAGTCTTCCCTGCTGGTTATCGTCCGTTCGTTGTAGGGACGGAAATCCATATACGACAGGTAACGCTCACGTACGCTGGCCGGTAAGTAGGCCATAATGGCTTTTCCCGGAGCTGAGCAGTGGAGTTCGAAGGCTTTGCCGGGTGAAAGCGTAAAACTGAAGGCATGCAGTCCTAAAGCCTGATCGATAAAGATACCTTTTTCTTCACCAAGTACACCGAAACAGGCCGTTTCTTTCGTTTCATCGCGAAGATTACGCAGATGAGGTAGTACGGTTTCGAGTAACTGATGTTCGTTTAGGGCTCTAAATCCCATTGTTAATAGTTTGCGCGAGAGTTTATAGCGTTTAGAATCTTCGTTATAAGTCAGATATTCCAAACGCACCATGGTATTTAAGATACGATAGGCTGTGGTCTGGGAAATTTCCAGATCGTTCTTAATTTCCTGTAGGGTTTTACCTTTTGTACTGTAAGAAAGATAATCTAATACAGCTAATCCTTTTTCTAAATTAGGTACTTTATAGTTAGTATCTAGATTTTCCATATATGAATGGCTGTTTTTTCTTATTTGGAATACGTTTCCAACTTTTTCCGAAAGATAATAAAATAATTATGGATAAACAATGGCTTAACTGTTTTTAATCTGTATTTGTTCTCTAAAAATATATTAATCGTCCTGTTTGTGTCTGATATTTAGGATTTTATCATTATACTTATATGATGTTTTAGAAATAAAATCACCATTAAAAAGTTTAAATTTTACTTTTTAATGGTGATTAAAGTTTATATTCTTAGTTTACTGACTTAATCAGGCTAAACGATCCATTTTTAAATTCCAGCAAATATTTTTTTCCGGCTTCACTATCGAAGCCAATGGTCTCATTTTTGTAACGAACAGAACAATGACCACCTGAACGGGCGTGAACGATAGCTTTAGTCAGATTATTGTCTTTCCAATAGATATCTACAACGAAATTTCCACGGGCACATACACCAGTGAGTTTTCCGTCATGCCAAACGTTAGGAAGAGCAGGAAGCAGATGGATGAAACCCATATGACTTTGCAAGAGCATTTCTGTTACTCCGGCTGTTCCACCAAAGTTGCCATCAATTTGGAATGGTGGATGACTATCCCATAAATTGGCATTCGTTCCGTTTTTAAGCAAATTTCCGAAGAGTGTATAAGAACGGTTTCCATCATGTAATCGCGCCCATTGATTCAGTTTCCATCCCATACTCCAGCCTGTAGCCCCATCGCCACGATGCTCTAATACAACTCGTGAAGCTTTGGCGAGTTCAGGCGTTGTTACAGGTGATATGGTATGTCCCGGATGAAGACCAAAAAGATGGTTGACATGCCGGTGTTCATCTCTTGGATCGTCAATGTCTTGCGACCATTCCATCAATTGTCCATAACGTCCTATTCGATAGGGAACCATTTTTTGCAATACCTTTTCCCATTCGGCTCTTTCACTTTCTTCTTTATTTAACACTTTACTGGCCTCGATGGCATCTGTAAGAATTTCTCTGATAACTGCATGTGAAAAGGTAGCACCTTCGTCAATGGGGCCATGTTCAGGTGAAGTTGATGGTGCTGCTGTATAAGTACCGTCGGGTTTGCACCATAAATAGTCGGTGGCAAAATTTGCTGCCCCTTTGATCAGGTCATAACCGATAGATTGCAAGAATAACGTATCGCGTGTATAGTCATAATAATCCCATACGTGTGTGGCCAGCCACGGACCGGCTACAGGAGAAAAATTCCAGGACATATCTTTGTCGCGCAATGGAGTTGTAAAACCAAATATGTTGGATGAAATAGAGGCAGTCCATCCACGTGCCCCGAAATAGGCCTGAGCTGTTCGTTCTCCCGGTTTGACTAAAGAGCGGATGAAATCCATAAATGGTTGTGCACATTCTGCCAGATTGGTTGGACAGGCAGGCCAATAATTCATTTGTACATTAATATTATTATGGTAGTCTACACGCCAAGGACCGTCTACATTGTTATGCCACATTCCCTGTAGGTTGGCCGGTAGATTACCTGGTCGGGAACTGGCGATAAGCAGATATCGTCCGAATTGATAGTATAGGGATTCTAAACCATAATCTGGAGCTCCCGTACGATAACGCGCTATACGTTCTGGAGTAGATAAATGCTGTATTTCCGAACTTGGATAATCGGGATTAATTTCAAATTTTGTCCGTCTGAATAGTTCTGCATAATCGTTGTAATGATTTTGAAGCAGCGTTTTGAATGATTGTTTTGAAGCTTTTTTGATCCAGGATTCTGTGGTATTCATTGGTTTGATGCCAACATAGGTCTTCGGATCCTTGAAGTCTGGATCAAAATTGATTTTATAGTCCGTGTCAGCCGTAATCAGGAACATGACCTCGTCGGCTTGCTCTACATGAATTCGTCCTTCTTTGTCTGTCCAGGCCTTACCGCCATCAACGAGAGCTTGTGCCCGAACGACATATTGCATATCATTGTTTTCCAGATGTGCCGAGAAACAGAAACCGCCTTTCGGATTTTTCCGGAAAGTTCCTTTGGACAATGGGTTAGGTGTATAACTCAGGGTTAGGTTTTGTTTTCCTTTTTGTGATGCAGAAAAACGGATGACCATGACCTGATCCGGATAGGAAATAAAATATTCCCGTTTATAGGCGATACCATTTTGAGAAAATGAAACCTTGACTAAAGCAGAATCGAGTGACAGAGTACGCGAATATTTTTCGACGTCTTGGTCGTTCAAATCAGTTTGAATATCAAATACACCGGCTGAGGTGAAACTTCCAAAACGAAATGGTGTTTCTGCATCGGCTTCGTATGGAACTTCACTATTGAAATTATCTTGTGTGAGTTGAGTTACTTTTGCTTGGTCCTTATCTAAAAATGCCTGACGTATTTCTTTTAGTACAGCTGAAGAGTTTTTGTTCACATTCCAATAATAGTCTGCACCTTTTGCCGTATTAGGACCGCCTCGCCAAAGGCTTTTTTCATTAAAAGTGAAATGTTCAGTTGCTATTGAACCATAAATGTTTGCACCGATACTACCATTTCCTATCGGTAGGGTTTCATGTTCCCATTTCGGTTCCAAATTTCCATGACCGCTACCTGTTGCGACTCCTGGGTTATTTCCCCAGGCAGCTTGGTTTCCAGAGGGTATCGGAGTGTGGAAAATGATATTCATTTGTTGTTGGGCATATATATTAGTATTCAAGCATGCAGCAATGAATCCAGCCCAGAAAACATTATTTTTCATACGATTATTTTTTATTCATTTGAAAAGGTTCTACACGTAAATAAATGCGATAATCTTTGATTATTGCCGGAGCATTTTGTTGTGGTCGGGGTAAATAACGGAAACCGCTGATTGAATATGTTTTACCCAAATCCAGCACCAACTGATGGGGGAATCCTGTCTTGTTCTGACTCCATGCAGTATGCCAGAAGGTTGATTCTTGCAGATCGAATACTTTGTCGCCGTCTGAATTTTCAGACAGAATTTCTTCGCTGTCGGCATAGGCTGTACTCCAGTCGGTGCGAGGAATTTCTTTACCATTTTCATCTAAAATATATAGTTCAGCAATTGATGCCATATCATCATTCCTGAAACTACTCAGTGCCTCAATACAAAAATATCGAGCTTGTTGAGTCTGATCAAATCGGATGGTTTGCCATTGGTTTCCGCTTTCGAAAGTTCCTTCTTTAACCAAGTCTTTGTTTGACAGGATTAGTGTTTCTCCTTTTTTACGGTGATATAAGGATTCTTCCGGTCGCAGGTCATCTAAAATAGGGTGGGTGAGTCCTTGTACAGTTGTGGCACTTGGTGTTTCCAAATCGAATACAATTATTTCGTTCTTTCCTTTTTTCAGCCAGCAACCAGGCATATATAATGTCTGTTGTGGTCCGATTTTCCAAAAACGGCCCAGATTTTTTCCATTAACCCAAACCATTCCTTTACCCCAAGTGGACATATCAAGGAACGTATCCCCGGTTTTCGATAATGTAAATGTACCTTTATACCAAGCCGGTCCGTTGTTTTTTCCTTGTCGGCTAAAATGATGTTTCTTTTGGAATTTATAATCTACTGGAAAATTATAGACAGCCCATTCTTTTAATTCTGTCTTACTGTCCTGCTTGCACAACCAGACCTTTTCTGTGATTCCTTTTCGGTCGATGATTCCTTCACCGAAATTGACGCGTCCGGTTGCTTCAACTAATATATCCAAGGTTTGATTGTTCTTCGTTTCGGGTAGTTTTACTAATTTTTCACCTCTACGACGGTCAAGTTTCCCTATTTCTTTTCCGTCCAAATAAATCAATGCCCAGTCATGCACTTCGTCAATTAGGAGTGTCCGTTTACTGTCGCCGGCAGGCAATGTGGTACGATACAGAATACGTCCCCAACCCTGATCAAAATTTTCCATGGGTTGTATCTCCATGCTGTATTGAGGTTGTGGTAGTTGCTGGAATAAGGGTGCAACCTCATCCAAGGTAAATGTAGGAATTTCGATGACTGGATAGGGTGCAGGGATTTCATTCGGTATTTGTTCTCCTTCATTCAGATATTGTGCCTGCAGTTTACGTACTGCATGAAATTTCTCTGTGGCCCATCCGGCCTCACTGATGGGTGCGTCATAATCATATGAGGTGGCCATGGTTGAATAAGGAGGTGTGTTTGCACCGCCCCATTGGCCGAAAGTGGTTCCGCCATGTGCCATATACAGACTATATGAGATACCCCGGTCAAGCATGTCTTTCATACTACCGCACATGACTTCTGCACTGCGCGTGGCATGAGGACGTCCCCAGTGATCAAACCATCCCGACCAATATTCACTGCACATTAGTGGAATATCCGGTTGGTCTGCAGCCAAAGCCTTGAATTGTTCGTCGATGTTCGAACCTGCACCAAAGTTGATGGTACTGAGTACGCCATCGAGCATGGTTTCTTTGAAGTTTGAACTCCATGCACAAGAGAAAAGCTGTACATCTTTGAATCCTGCCTCAACAACAATATCTTTTATTTGTCGGAGATATTCTTTATCGTTACCATAAAGCGGATATTCATTTTCTACCTGAACCATCAGAATATTTCCTCCGTTACTGAGTAGCATAGGGGATAGTTCTTTTCCGACTTTATTCATGAAAATGCGTGTTCGTTCCATGAAGAAGTCATCTTCCTTACTTCTGATTTTTACATCTTTCTTTTTGAGTAACCACCAGGGCAGGCCTCCCATATCCCATTCTGCGCAGACATATGGGCCCGGGCGTACAATAATGTACATGTCATTTTTCTGGGCCAATTCACAAAATTCGCGGATGTCATTTTGGCCTTTGAAATTAAATTCCCCCATCTTTTGTTCGTGTATATTCCAAAATACGTATAAACAGATGGTATTCATGCCCATAGCTTTACACATTTGAATACGGTGTTCCCAATATTCTTTAGGAATACGGGGATAATGGATTTCGGCAGCTCTGATGACAAATGGTTTTCCATTAAGCAAAAAGGTTCTTTTTCCCAGCTCAAAGGTTGTTGCAGATATTGGCTGAATGACTGCCATACTGCATACGGTCAAAAGCAATAATAGTTTCGTGATTTTTTTCATGCTCTTTTTAAGGATTATTTATTAAGTTAATGTTAGATGTTTAATTCAGTAAATCAGATTTATTGAAACAAAATTAATAGCTTTATTTTTAGAGATAAAGTTTATTATAAAAAATAAAGATTATGCCATTATATCAATGTATTATTCAATATAAATTATTCTTTTTGTTAAATTTAGTTTCTCTTATGGAAGGTAAGAGACATGAAAATTGGATTTTTGGGCAAAACTTTTTTATATTATGACTTATGAGGAAAAAGAGGGTAAAGTCGTGGTACATCTGAAAGGACATGCCTTGAAAGTCGGTATACAAATGAATATTCATATCGAACCTCAGGGAACCGTCTATATCGATTACGTCACCGAAAACGAACCGAACGGCTGGTTGCGCGAAGCCGGTCTCAAGTTTTATCTTTCTGATCAGATCGAGCGATTGTCGTGGAGTCGGAAGGGTTATTGGACGACCTATCCTGAAAACAGTATGTCGGGCAATGAAGGCAGTTGTGGTTTATATGATTCGAAAAAGATAGCTTACAGGGAACAGCCCAAACAACCCTGGAGCAAAGACCGTTACAATTATTATTATTTTGCCGATGCAGGAGCCGACTGTCAGAAACCATTGACTTATATGGCTAAGGCCATGAAAGAGCAGGTTTATGAATATCGCGTAGCACCAAAGCGGGGTAAAGGTGCCTTGACGGTACTTTCCGAACGGGCTGAAGTGGCTTGCCGGATGAACAAAAAGGCAGACGAACAACTGATTCTGTATGTGAACAACCGTTGGGATTATCCTGAGATAGCCTGGGGTAACTACTGCAAGGCGATTGATGTGTCGCCGGTCTATGGAAAAATCAAGATTCATTTGTAACAGGAAAACTACTTTTATAAAATTTAATACCATTAATGTAAAAACAAAATTGAATTATGAAAGGAAAAATCTTTTTGCCGATTTGTTGTGTCGCCTTGACTCAGGTGGCATGCACGGGCGGAACGAAGAAAAAACAGGTAACGAAACCAAACATTATTTATATTCTGGCTGATGATTTGGGGTTGGGAGATTTAGGATGTTATGGTCAGCAAAAGATCGAAACTCCAAATCTGGATCAGCTGGCTCGCAATGGTATGCGTTTCACGAATCATTATTCGGGACAGGCGGTATCAGCGCCTTCGCGTTGTGTTCTCCTGACCGGATTACATACGGGACATGCCTATATCCGGGGTAATGATGAAGTCGATTCACGTGGAAATGTCTGGAGTCATGAAGCGATGTTGGCCGATTCATCGCTTGAAGGTCAGCGTCCTGTACCGGCCAATACGGTGATGATACCACGTAAGTTGAAAGAAGGTGGATATACGACTGCTTGTATTGGAAAATGGGGCTTGGGTTATCCGGGTTCTGAGAGTACACCGAATAAGATGGGTTTTGACTTTTTCTATGGTTATAATTGCCAGCGTCAGGCACATACGTATTATCCGCCATTCTTATATAGAAATGAGTGCCGTGAATATCTGAACAATAAACTATTGGCTCCTGGTACGAAATTGGATCCGAAGGCTGATCCGAAGAGTGAGGCCAGTTATGCCAAATACACGCAGGCACAATTTGCTCCTGATCTGATGTTCCAGGAGATTCAGAAGTTCGTTGACCGGTCAAAGGATGAACCATTCGCTTTATTCTGGACTAATCCGATGCCACACGTTCCGTTACAGGCTCCCGAAAAATGGGTGAAATATTATGTGGATAAATTTGGTGATGAGGCACCTTATACCGGAAATCAGGGATATTTCCCTTGCCGTTATCCACATGCCACTTATGCAGCTATGATCAGCTATTGGGATGAGCAGATCGGCCAGCTGATCCAACAGCTTAAGGATTTGGGAATTTATGAGAATACCATCATCATCTTTACCAGCGACAATGGTCCTACATTTAATGGTGGTTCCGATTCTTCGTTCTTCGACAGTGCCCGTCCGTTTAAGAGTGAAGCCGGTTGGGGAAAAGCTTCTCTTCGTGAAGGCGGTATCCGCGTTCCGATGATTGCTTCTTGGCCCGGACATATTCCGGAAGGTACTACTTCAGATCTTTTGTGCGCTTTCTGGGATATGATGCCTACGATGTGTGAGCTGGCCGGTGTGGCAGCTCCTGCAACGGATGGAATCAGCATTGTGCCTACTTTGCTGGGCGAAGAGCAGAAACAGCAACATGATTACCTTTATTGGGAATATCCGGAAGCCGGCGGTCAGAAAGCCGTGCGTATGGGCAACTGGAAGGCTTTTGTCCGGAATATCCGCAAAGGCGGCCGAAAGGTGGAATTGTATGATCTGGCTACTGATTCGCGCGAACAGCACGATGTGGCTGAACAGCATCCGGAAATTGTAGAGCAGGTATTGGAGATTTTCCGTAAAGAGCATGTTGATGCGGAAATCAAAGCTTTTAATTTACCTGTTTGGTAAATTCTAAAAAGAGAAGAATCATGAAAATTTGCTGATTTCCCGAAAAATGATTTTTTTTGCAATATTCAAAATTTACTAACTTGGATTTCAAGACGGTTTGTTCTGTAGAACTGTTTTGTTGATTTAATAATTTTGCTTATGCATAAAAACTTTTTTTGGGGATCAGCTTTTTTATTTGCCCTGACCTCGTGTGTATCCCATGAAGTGGATACTTCTGTGTATTTGGATCCGTCACGTTCGGTTGATGAACGTGTGGAAGCGTTGTTGTCTCAAATGACTTTAGATGAGAAAATTGGTCAGATGGATATGGTGTCGGAGTGGGATCAGGACAGTATTCTGAATGGTACTTATTATGATTTTGGCGCATGGATAGCCGGTCAGGAACCGGCCGATGTCAATCGTCTTCAGGCTTTGTCAGAAAAGACCCGTTTAAAGATTCCTTATCTGATAGGTGTAGATGCAGCGCATGGGTATGGCGTTTTGTCGGGACGGACGGTTTATCCGACTTCAATCAGTATGGCGGCAACATTTAACCGGGACTTGGTACGCCGGGCTGCAAAAATGGCTGCAACGGAGATCCGTTCTGCCGGAACACAATGGACTTTTGCTCCTTGTGTAGATATTGTTTATGATGCTCGTTGGGGACGTACTGGAGAAACGTATGGTGAAGATCCGTTTTTGGCCAGTGCATTGGTTCGTGAAGCCGTACAAGGAATGCAGGAACATACAGATCCGTTGAAACGGGTTGCGGTTTCGGTCAAGCATCTGGCGGCCGGTGGAGCTTCTGTCGGAGGGGTGAATCATGCGTCGGCTGACATTTCAGAGCGTTCGCTTCGTTCTTATATATTGCCTCCGTTCAAGGCTGCTATAGATGCCGGTTGTATGACCATCATGCCTGGGCACAATGATATCGGAGGCGTTCCTTGTCATGCCTCAAGATGGTTGCTCACGGATGTGATTAAAGAAGAGTTTGGGTTCGACGGATTCTTCATCAGTGATATGATGGACATGGATAATCTCAAGACGTTACATCATACGGCATCAGATCAGTTGGATGCACTGAACCAGAGTGTGAATGCCGGAATGGATATGCACATGTATTCTCCCGACAGCTTGCAGTTTCTGGTGCCGATGCGTCAGTTGGTTCGTGAGGGTAAGATTGCAGAGAGTCGTATCGATGATGCTGTTCGTCGTATATTAAAGGTGAAGTTTGAATTAGGCCTTTTTGAGAACCGTTATGTTGATCCGGCACTGGATATTTATGCGACTCCACAAAGCCGTCGGTTGGCTTTGGAGGCCGCACGGGAATGTATCGTTTTACTTAAGAATACAGATCATTTGCTTCCAATCGATATTCGAAAATATAAACGGATTCTGGTGACCGGGCCTAATGCGGACAATCAGTCTATGCTTGGGGATTGGAGTTTCTTTCAACCGGACAGTAATGTTGTGACGGCATTGGAGGGTATTCGGGCAGTTGCAACTGATGCAGAGATTGTCTATAGCAATAGTGGACGAATTAAATCCAAGTTGTCACATGAACGTACCAATACAACAGATCCGGCTTTGCAGCAGAAGATGTTGCTTGAAGGAGGCGGTATATCTGATTACAGCATTCAGGATGCCGTTTCGAAAGCACGCAGTTGTGATTTGGTTGTTGCTGTTATTGGCGGATATGGCATCCGTTCTGATTGGGGATTGCGTACTTATGGTGAATCGGCCGATCGTCCTTCTATCGATTTTTATGGCCGTCAGGTAGAATTGGTTCAGGCATTGGCAAAAACGGGAAAACCTGTTGTAGCCGTAATTGTTAACGGAAAGCCTCTGAACAATGAATGGATCACGGAGCATATTCCGGCTTTGGTTGATGTGTGGGAACCGGGAATGTATGGAGGTCAGGCTTTGGCCGAGATTTTGTTCGGACAAGTAAATCCTTCAGGAAAACTTCCGATTACGACTCCTAAGCACGCCGGACAGGTTCCGATGTATTATTATCAGGCTGCTTCCCGATATTGGACGGGATATGGTTTGGGTAGTACGCGTGCAGATGATTTGCCGGCATTTTGTTTTGGTCATGGTTTGAGCTATACTTCATTTGAGTATAGTGATCTTCATATGGATACAGTGCATCATTCAACAGGGGACATTGAGGTCTCGTTTAAAATTAAAAACACCGGATCGGTTTCGGGGAAGGAAACACCTTTGCTGTTTGTGCGGGATTGTGTTTCCAGTGTAGTTACTCCGCAGAACTTATTAAAAGAATTTACCAAGGTTGAGTTGGCACCCGATGAAGAGCAGATTATCCGCTTCCAAATACCAGTGAGTTCTTTAGGGTTGTGGAATAAAGATATGAACTACGTGGTTGAACCGGGTGAATTTATATTTTCTATAGGACGCTCATTGTCTGATATCCGTTTGAAACAGAAAATCAGAATTCAGGAAACAAACTAAGTTTTGTATCATTCTTATAAAAAAACTCGCAAGCATAAAAATTTTCCATTTATGCTTGCGAGTTTTTTATCTGGAATCCCCCAGATTTTTAATGGCTCTATGGATTTATTTGATGTTCGGTTTTTCCAATTCGTATCCATATTTCTTGTCTGCTACTTTGAGCAGGAAGGCTACGAAAAGTGAGAGTACCGCAATACTTGTGAAGATACACATCGGGAGTGTGTAATCATAAAGAATTGTTGTTTTGCCATCATTAAGTTCCTGACCGACGATGCAGTATTTGTCGAGTACATGGCCGATAAGAGCCGGAACTCCCCAAAGTCCGATGTTCTGAATAAAGAAAATCAGTGCATAGGCTGTTCCCAACTGTTTTACCGGGAAAATTTTGGCAACTGAAGGCCACATGGCTGATGGTACAAGTGAGAAGGCTATACCCAAAATAATCATCAGACCGATAGCCATCCATGAAGCGTGAATAGATGGTACGGCATACAGACCATGAACAAAGATAAGCATGGCTGCGCCCAACATCATGATTGAGGCTGCCTTACCACGTTTGTCGATGACACCGCCGAATACCGGAGTCAGGAACAGGGCTCCCAATGCCGGCAGACCGGCAATGACACCGGCCAGTTCTTCCGCAACAGAATATTTGGTGACCATAAGTTCCGTAGCGTATTTCTGGAACGGGAATACGCAGGAATAGAACAACACGCAAAGCAGGGCTATGAGCCAGAATCCCGGATTGCTGACAACGGAAACAACATCCTTAAATGAGAATTTCTCTTCATCGGAACTGCTTGTGTCGATGACTGCCTGACGATCAAGTTTGCGATCCATAAAGGTGAAACACAGGAAAGATACAAATCCGGCAAGCAGTAAAATGAAGCCGATAAGCAACGGTGTGCTCAATGACCAGTGTTTGGCAAGTGGTATGGCTACAGCATAAGCTGCTTGTGAGCCGATTCGTGCCAATGCTACTTGTACGCCCATAGCCAGTGCCATTTCTTTTCCATGGAACCATTTGGCTATAATTTTCGTTACGGTGATACCGGCAACTTCAGCACCAACACCGAATACCGAATAGCCGGCAGATGCCAAAAATACATCCATTTTGTAACCAAACAGAATTTGGGTTGTTCCTCCCAATCTGGTAATGGCCAGATATTCACAGAGAGTACCGGCAACCATAAGAACGGTAGCCAGAATACCGGTGGTCCGGATGCCAAACTTATCCAGGATGAGGCCACCCCAGATCAGCATGAGCAGGAATACATTCAGGAAGCTGTAAGCGCCGGTAAAGAATCCGAACTCACTACTGTTCCATTGCAGCTCTGTTTCGAGCATACTTTTTAGCGGCGCCATAATGTCATTTACATAATAGGCTGCCATCATGGTGAACGCCACAATGATTAAGGCGCCCCAACGGGCTGCCTTACTGTCGTTTAGTTTTGTTGTTACGTTTGTCATTTTTTATAATTGAAAGAATTAATATACGTTATTTCTTCAACCAACGGTCCAGCCACCGGAAGAAGGTTCGTTGCCATAAGATGCCGTTCTGTGGCTTCAGTACCCAGTGATTTTCATCGGGGAAGATGAGCAACTCGGCAGGAACACCACGCATGATGGCTGCTTTGAAAGCCGATTCGCCTTGTGAACTGAGAATACGGTAATCTTTTTCACCATGAATACAGAGAATCGGAGTGTCCCATTTGTCTACGTAAAGATGCGGGCTGGTCGTATATGGATTCACACGCTGTCCGTCTTCAAGAGCCGGCATGCCGCTGTTGGTGATTCCTTTTCGCCAGGGAGCCGCACCGAGATCCCAGTTCGGGAACCACATTTCTTCGGTTTCATAATATTGCTGTTGCGTGTTGAAAATGCCATCGTGGGCAATAAAGCAGCTGAAACGTTTGTCATGGTGTCCGGCCAGATAATAGACACTATAACCACCGAAGCTGGCTCCGACACAACCTAAGTTTTCCCGGTCGACGTATGGTTCTTTGGCAACATCATCGATTGCATCCAGATAGTCCTGCATGCAGCGTCCGCTATAGTCACCGCTGATGGCCTCCAGCCATTCCATACCGAAACCGGGGAGTCCGCGTCGGTTTGGAGCTACTACAATATAGTCTTGTGCGGCCATAAGCTGGAAATTCCAGCGATAGCTCCAGAACTGGCTGACAGGCGATTGTGGTCCACCCTGGCAGAAGAGCAGGGTGGGATATTTCTTGTTGGGGTCAAAGTGTGGCGGATAGACTACCCAGCAGAGCATGTCTTTTCCATCGGATGTTTTCACCCAGCGTTCTTTCACCTCGCCCATTTTCAATTGTCCGAGTATGTGTGCGTTTTCCTCGGTGAGCTGTTTGATTTCAGCTGTTTTCTTTACTTTGGCCGGGAAGCTGTAGATGTCGTCCGGCTGGCTGATACTATGACGTGTTACGAATAATTGTTTGTCCGCATACAGAACGGAAGCATAGTCGTAATCACCATCGGTCAGCTGTTTGACTTCACCTTTCAAATTTGTGTTGTAGACCATGCTGCGTGCATGCCAGACACCGGTGAAATACAGTTCTTTGCTGTTCGGATTCCAGCAGAAACCATCAACACTGGATTCAAATGACTCCGTCAGATAGCTCTTTTCTCCGGTTTCTAAATTAAGCAGACACAATCGGATGCGGTCACTTTCGTATCCGTCGCGTTCCATACTGAGCCAGGCCACATACTGTCCGTCGGGTGAGTATTGCGGATTGGTGTCGTAGCCCATATTGCAGTCTGTTTCCTGACGGTTGACCGCTTGGTGTGCCAACGAGCGGGTCGGGTCTGTTTCAGGGGCCTGATAACCTTCAGGTTTGCACAGATTGCGTGTACTGCCGTTTTGCGTATCGTAGGCGTAGATGTCGCTGTCCGTGCTGATGGCATAGGCCAGCCCGCTTTTCCTGCGGCAGTTGTAGACGATAGTCCGGCTGTCCGGACTCCAGTTGAATTGCTCGCTGCCGCCGAATGGGAGCATCGGGCATTCGTAAGGTTCGCCTTCGAGCAGGTCTTTCTGTTCGTCGGATATCTTTTCACCGTCAAACTGGGCCAGAAAGATATGGGGAATGGTTTTGACATAGTGGTCCCAGTGCTTGTAGTTCAGGTCGGTGATGACCATACCGCTCGACAAGGGCAAATCCTCATAGGCTGCGTCGATGGATTTCGTAGTCTGTACTTCCCGGACCAGCACCACCTGTTTGCCGTCGGGTGAGAATTTGAATCCACCGACACCGTCCTTACAGAACGAAAGTTGGCGGCGGTTGCTGCCGTCGGTATCCATCTCCCAGACTTGTGGCGTTCCGCCTTCAGTGCTGACGAAAGCGATTTTACTGCCGTTTTTGATGAATTGCGGTTCCATTTCACTGGCGGATCCGGTGGTCAACTGGCGCTTACCGCTACCGTCCGCATTCATAATATGCAGAGTCGTATGGCTTTTGTTTTGCTTCACGCTGTAATAGCTGACCGTATAGACGATCTGTTTGCCGTCGGGCGATGCCACCATACTGCCGATTCTTCCCATGGCCCAAAGAGCTTCCGGTGTCATCCGGTCTGTTTCCAGTGTAATCTGGTTTCTGCCGATGATTTCTGTTTGCGCCTCAAGATCGGGGGTGGCAATGTTCAGTGCCAGGGCAGTAGTCATCAAATGCATGATATTCATTTTGTTCAGGTATTAATGGTTGTTTCTATACAAAACGAGAGCTGCATGTGTCGGTTCACAAGCAGCCCTCTGGTATTTGAGTCGGATTTATTTCTTTTGTTGTTGTCTTCTCTTTTGTTCTTCCAGAATGGCCTGTTGCTGTTTCTGGAGTTCCTCCAACCGGGCGGCAAATCCCGACATTTTCTTATTCGGGTTGTTCTTGTTTGCCTCATAGTTGGCTTCCAGTTTGGCTAGCAGTTTCTTTTCATCTGTAGTTTTTTTCAGGAACCACATGATCAGAATGCTGGTCAGTCCGGACAGGAAATAATAATAGTTCAATCCTGCTGAATAATTGTTGAACATAAAGAAGAACATGATCGGCATGAAGTACATCATGTATTGCATCATTTTCATCTGCTGCGCCTGTTCGCTGCTCATGCCGCTTTGCTGTTGACGTGATGTAATCCACGTATTGATTACGTTGGTCAGACAGAACAGCAGACAGAAGATACTGATGTGGTCGCCAATAAGCCAGATGTGTTTATCCCAACGGATCAGGTCATCATATGCCGAAAGATCGCTCGCCCAAAGGAAACTTTCACCGCGGAGTTCAATCGCATTCGGCACGAAGTTGAACAAGGCAATCCAGATCGGCATCTGGATGAGCATTGGCAGACAGCCTCCCATCGGATTCGCACCATACTGACTATAAAGTTGCATGGTTTCCTGTTGTTTCTTCATGGCGTCTTCCGGTTTCGGATATTTGGCGTTGATTTCGTCTACTTTAGGTTTGAGCACACGCATCTTAGCCGAAGCAATATATGATTTGCGTGTCGTCGGGTAGACAATCAGTTTTACAATGATGGTCAGCAACAGCAATACAATACCCATAGACAATCCCAGTCCGCTCAACCAGTCGAACAGGTAAATGATGAAGAAACGGTTGATCCATTTGAACAAAGGCCATCCCAGATAGACCAGATCCTGCAACTCAAGATCCTTGTCACTGGTGCTCAGATCGTTCATGTCGCTGAGCAGATGATAATTGTTCGGAGCAAGCAGCAACTGCATGTTGGTCGGTGTTTTTCCCGACGGGTCGAAGAAGGTTTCCATGTCGGCCCGATATTCTTTCAGATAGCCGCTGCCTTTAGGTTGAGGGGTACTGGCCAGCATCGCATTGCTGAAATCCTGATGTGCGATCAAGACACAGCTGAAGAACTGATTCTTGAAAGCCACCCAGTCCAACTGTTCTTCAATTTTCTCTTCTTTCTTTTCGCCGGCGTTCAGATAGTCGGTACCTTCATCCTTGATTTTATAAGTCAGCGTTGAATATTGGTTTTCAAAATCGAAGCCCTTTTCCTGTTGGCGGGCCCGATCAAACCATTCAACAGCCATTGTTTTCAGTGAAGGTGAGAATACATTGGACAAGCCCTGAGCCGATACCGTAAAATCAACCATATAAGAATTTGGTCGTAACGCATAGTTCAAATCAAGCGTAGCACCTTCAGCCGTTTGCAGACGCATCGTTACAGTTGAGTCGCTGACATGAACCGGTGTGAAGAAGAAATCACGTGTATTGATATTCTCCTGCTTTCCTTCGAAAAGGAAGTTCATATAGGCATCCTTTTCATCAAAAAGTACAACCGGTCCGCCTTCCTGATTCTTGTATTCTTTCAGAACGGCTTCTTTGATGCTACCTCCACGTGTACCGAAAGTAAGTTTGACCAGTTCGTTTTCCAGTACTATATTCTGGTTTTCGCCATTGCGGTGAGCAAAAAAGAGCGATGAAGAATCTGTCGCTGCAGCTGTTTTTCTTAGAATTTCCGCTTCTTCCTGCGCTTTTATTTCTTCCTCTGCTTTTTGGCGTTGTACGGTTTCGAGTGAATCCTGTTTCCGTTGCTGTTGGATTTCCGCTTCGCTTGGACGGCCGAAGTAGCTGAATCCGATGAGCACCGCCGCAATCAGTATGAAGCCTGTAAGCGTGTTTTTATCCATTTTTTAATTTGATTAGTTCCTATTTCTATATTTGTATTTATTTGTTGTTTTTCTGTTCAATGGCTGCCTTGACAAAGGAGAGGAACAGAGGATGCGGTTTCAATACCGTACTGCTGTATTCTGGATGGAACTGTGTTCCGATAAACCATTTCATTTCCGGTATTTCCACGATTTCCACAAGTCCGCTGTCCGGATTGATTCCAACACATTGCATACCAGCCTTTTCGAATTCTTCTCTGAACTGGCTATTGAATTCATAGCGGTGACGATGACGTTCGCGAATGGTTTTCTTGCCATAGGCTTCCATCGTGCGACTGCCTTCACGCAATTCGCATTCGTAGGCTCCCAGACGCATGGTTCCGCCCATCTGTGTGATGTTCTTCTGCTCCTCCATAATGTCGATGACATTGTGTGGTGTCTTCTCATCCATTTCGCGGCTGTTGGCATCGGCATAACCCAATACATTTCGGGCAAATTCAATCACCATCATCTGCATACCCAGACAGATTCCGAACGTAGGGATGTTGTGTGTACGTGTATATTCTACCGCAACAATTTTACCTTCGATACCCCGTTGGCCGAATCCCGGACAGATCACCACACCGGCCATACCCTTCAGGGCCTCTGCTACATTCTCACGCGTCAGCTTTTCGCTATTGATGTAGTGTGTATTCACCTTGTAGTCATTGTATGTTCCGGCATGAGCCAATGATTCCAGAATACTTTTGTAGGCATCCTGCAAATCATATTTTCCAACAAGGGCAATGTCGACAATTTCTGTAGCTTTATTACGGCGGTCCAGGAAAGAACGCCAAGGGCCGAGTCCCGGAGTTTCACCAACAGGCATATCCATCTTACGGAGGATGATGGCATCCAGTTTCTGAGCCTGCATGCTCAGAGGTACTTCGTAGATTGACGGCATATCCAGACTTTGGATAACGGCATCCTCGTCTACATTACAGAAATGAGCGACTTTCTTCCGCAATCCGGCATTCAGTTCATGTTCGGCACGCAAGACAAGAATATCCGGTTGGATACCGAGACTTTGTAACTGTTTTACAGATGTCTGCGTAGGTTTGGTTTTCAACTCTCCGGCTGCTGCCAGATAGGGCACGTAGGTCAGGTGCAGATTAATGGCATTCTTTCCGAGTTCCCAACGCAATTGACGTATTGCTTCCAGGAAGGGTAGAGATTCAATGTCACCGACTGTTCCGCCAATTTCAGTAATCACAAAATCAAATTTGTATTTCTGACCCATCAGTTTGATGTTCCGTTTGATTTCATCAGTGATGTGAGGCACCACCTGGATGGTCTTACCCAAATAATCTCCGCGGCGTTCCTTTTCGATGACGCTTTGATAGATACGTCCCGTTGTGATGTTGTTGGCACGGGTTGTTTCGATACCAGTAAAACGTTCGTAGTGTCCCAGATCGAGGTCTGTTTCCTGTCCGTCGACCGTTACGTAGCATTCTCCGTGCTCATAAGGGTTCAGTGTACCCGGATCAATATTGATATACGGATCGAATTTCTGAATCGTAATGTTATAACCTCTGGCTTGCAACAGCTTGCCAATTGATGACGAAATAATTCCTTTGCCCAGTGATGAAGCTACGCCACCGGTTACGAAAATGTACTTTGTTTCTGCCACGATGATATAGTTTTTGTTCTTAAATTCTAAAACTTATTCACTTACAAAGGTGCAAAATTACAAAAAAAGTTTGTATCAGACTGCTTTTCGTTTAAAAATACGTTATCTTTGCATTCGTTAATATAAAAACAACTATGCGCAACAGAGTTTTATTCCTGATTTTACTTTTGGGAGTCGGTTCACAAGTCTTTTCGAGAGAGCGACGGAAACCGTCGGTTGTGGATACTTTGGCACAGCAGGCGATTGTGGACAAATATTTAGCCAGATTGAACATGTTGAAAATGGAGTATAATTCTGCTAAGAATAGAGCCATGTCGGGATTGTTCAGTCCATATTATTATAAGATTATGACTCCGGCTGTTGTCTATAAGTCTTCTTTGGAACGGGTCATGCAGATTCACTGGCACCCCCAGTTGTCCCGCTATTATAATTCTTTGGGAAAACTCCGTTATAATTATTCAGATTCCATTTTGTTGCTCAATCAGGAAATGGATAAATATTTGCTGTCGCTTTATGTAGATAAGCCGTGGCTGGTGTCCACGACGGAGAATTTATTGAAGGCGGAAGGAACTATCCGGGAGGATGTGACGCATGAAATTGTTCATGAAGTCAAGTTGACCGATCAGACAGAAGTGCCGGATTTTGTTTCAGATTTGAATCAGGAAGTAGATGTCGTGGCCCGTAAACCGAATTTCTGGAAAGTTAACGGAAGCGGATCTCTGCAATTCTATCAATATTATAACACCAAAAACTGGTATAAAGACCGTACGGATAACTATTACAACATGTTGGCTTTAGTCAACATGAGCGCTGTTTATAACAATAAACAGGGATTTAACTGGGAAACCAGAATGGATGCCCGTCTTGGTTTTCGTCCTTATCCTAATGACAAAAAACATGAATTCAAAACTTCTGATGACCAGTTGAGAATCAATACGAAAATAGGTTATCGGGCAACGGAGCACTGGAATTATAACTTCTTTATGGAGGGGACGACTCAGATGTTGAAGCATTTTTATGACAATAGTGATGCTGTGCAGTCCGACTTCCTGACTCCGTTAACCTGTGTGGTTTCGCTCGGTATGGAGTATAAGTGGACTTATAAATCGTTCAATCTTTCGGTTAGTTTGTCTCCTGTCGCCTATAATTTGAAATATGTAGATCGAATCAGTCTGGCTACGGCGCATGGTATTGAAGAAGGACGGAAAACATATCACAAATTCGGTCCCTTTGTAAATATCAATTACACTTGGAATTTATGGGATAATATCAGTTGGACGAGTCGAATCTATTGGTTCTCCGATTTAAGCCTGACCCAGATTGAATGGGAAAATACGTTTAATTTCACGGTGAACAAATATATTAATGCCAAACTGTATCTTTATCCCCGTTTTGATGACAGTTCTTTAGGATATAAAAGTCCGCAGAACGGGCGTTACTTCATGTTCAAACAATGGTTCAGTCTGGGTATGAACTATTCCTTTTAAAGGGTGATAAAATAATGGTACAAGACAAAAGCGGGAAATGGACAGAAATATTTCTAAAAATCCATTTCCCGCTTTTGTCTTGTACAGATATACCGTATAAATTTCTTAGTTGTTATTCGATTTGTTGTCGGAATCATTAACTATCGTGCAGAAATTCTATTTGGTTTGTACGGATTTGTTGATAGATTCGATATAGTCCAGCAATTCTTCGCGTCCGCGTCGGTTTTCTGACGAGGTGATGAAATAGGGCGGCAGTTCTTCCCACTGTTCTTTGAGCTTGTCGAGATATGCAGATACGTTGGTTTGCAGTTTTCCGTTACCCAGTTTGTCTGCTTTGGTAAAAACAATACTGAAGGGGATTCCGTTTTCTCCGAGCCATTCCATAAATTCCAGATCAATTTTTTGAGGTTCATGCCGGCAGTCGATAAGCAGGAACAGGTTGACCATCTGTTCGCGAAGCAGAATATAGTCTGAAATAATCTTTTGCAGTTTTTCTTTTTCCTTTTTACCGCGTTGGGCATATCCATAACCGGGTAGATCGACTAGGTACCATTCTTTATTGATCAGGAAATGATTGATGAGCAGGGTTTTTCCCGGTGTAGCCGATGTCTTGGCCAGTTTATTGTTTCTGGTCAGCATGTTGATCAGGCTTGATTTTCCAACGTTAGACCGTCCGATAAAAGCATATTCGGGCATGGTTGTGGCCGGACATTTGCTGACTAAAGAATTACTGATTATAAATTCTGCACTTTTGATTTCCATAATAAAATCCAATTTTTGGGCAAATATACGTTTTTTTCGTTTGGTTTTGGTTATCTTTGCACAAAATCAATAGATATTTCTAGTCTGCATGAATCAGCAATACCCGTCAGCCTTGTTGGAAAAGGCTGTTAATGAATTTGCTAAACTTCCGGGCATCGGTCCCCGTACCGCTTTACGCCTGGTGCTTCATTTGCTTCGTCAGGACACTACAGCTGTAGACAATTTCGGGTCGTCAGTGATACGATTGAAACACGACGTGAAATATTGCCGTGTGTGCCATAATATATCCGATACAGAGTTGTGTTCTATCTGTTCCGATCCTCAGCGCGATGCTGCGACAATATGTGTTGTTGAAAATATTCAGGATGTCATGGCAATTGAAAATACGCGCCAATACAGAGGCTTGTATCATGTATTGGGAGGAGTTATTTCGCCGATGGACGGTATCGGTCCTGCCGATTTGGAGATTGCTTCTTTAGCCGATCGGGTGAACGCCGGTGGTATCCGTGAAGTTATACTGGCTTTGAGTCCTACAATGGAAGGCGATACTACCAATTTTTATATATTCCGGAAACTGGCTTCTACCGGAGTCAAACTGAGTGTGATCGCGCGCGGTATTGCCCAAAATGATGAATTGCAGTATACGGATGAAGTGACCTTAGGGCGTTCGATCGTCAATAGAATCATCTTTACCGGACAAATGTAAGGACAACAACAAATTCTGTTCTTTTGGCCGTTTATAATGAAAATGAGAAAATGAAGAAAATCCTATTAAGATTAAAAATAGAATTCGCCCTGGTTGTGTTCTTGGGTGGATTGATGGTCGCCCTGTATGAAAGTGGGGTGTGGGAAGAAGGGGCTTTGATGCTTGACGGAACCTGGGGATATCTGACTCAAAGTGCCTGTATCCTGCTTACGTTGTGTTGTATCCCTATGGCTTTGAAACTGCTCAATTTTAAGGCAGTTCGTATGCGTCTTGCCCGTGGCGAAGAGACGGCATCCTGGCAAAGTTACTGTCGTTGGAGTGAAATACGTCTGGCTTTGTTGGCAGCGCCTTTGTATATCAATCTTGCTTTATATTATGCTACGATGGACACCATCGGTGCTTATTGTGCTTTGATTCTGGTCATCGCTTTGATTTTTTGCTGGCCGTCGGCAGATAAGGCCGAGGCTGAACTTACAGGTACAGAATAGGTGCAATTAAGAGTTACATGAAACTATCCGTTGTCATTGTCAATTACAATGTGAAATATTATGTAGAGCAGTGTATCCGTTCGGTATACCGCTCTGCCGGAAATATGCCCATTGAGATTTGGGTTGTAGATAATGCTTCGACAGATGAGTCGATGAATTATTTGAAACCTCGTTTTCCGCAAGTGAACTTTATCGAGAATACGGAAAATGTTGGATTTTCCAGGGCAAACAATCAGGCTATCATTCGTTCTTCCGGAGAATATGTTCTGTTGCTTAATCCCGATACCTTACTTGGTGAGGAAGTTTTGCCTGCTTGTGTCCGTTTCTTGGATGAACATCCCCAAGTTGGTGCGACCGGTGTGGCCATGCTGAAAGATGATGGTGGTTTTGCCTGGGAATCGCGTAGAGGACTTCCGACGCCCTTTACGTCTTTCTGCAAGATGAGCGGTCTGAGTACACTTTTTCCTAAGTCACATTTGTTTGGCAGATATTATATGCGCTATCTGGATGTACGTGAAGCCAATCCGATCGAAGTGATTTCCGGAGCTTTCAACATGCTGCGTCGTTCGGCTTTGGACCGGATAGGTTTGCTGGATGAAGATTTTTTTATGTATGGCGAAGATATCGATCTTTCTTTCCGGATGCTTGAAGGGGGATATCAGAATTATTATCTGCCCCGATTGATCTTGCATTATAAAGGCGAGAGTACACAGAAAAGCTCATTTCGTTATGTACATGTGTTTTATAATGCTATGCTGATTTTCTTCAACAAGCATTATCGGAAACGTTATCGTCTGTTGACTTCACTGATTCATCTGGCTGTTGTTGTGCGTGGCTTTTGGGATTTGTGCAAGAATCAGAAGGAGCGTTTGGCCGCTTTAATGCGCGTCGGGGTGGTTACTGCACCGCAAAAGCGTTTTTTGTGTTTGGGACGTAAATCATCTTTGGAAGAAATAGAAGTCATTGCCGATCGTAATTCCTTGTGTTGTGATTATGTTGAAGCCGACGAGCAGACTAATCCGGAGGGACATTTAAATCTGTCCGTGGATGTTTCGGAGTATGATTATGTGGTATATGATGTTCAGGCCTATCGCTTTCAGACTATTCTCGACTTGCTTTATCGGGGAAGCGTACGCTATCAGGTGCAGTTAGGAACCTATTCTCAGGAAAGTCATTGTTTGATAACGCATAAGGAAGTATGGAAATGACCGATAATCATCTTTGGTTGGAGAATGACCGGATACGTTTACGGGCAGTAGAACCCGAAGATCTGGATGTGCTTTATCGTATTGAAAACGATACCCGTTTTTGGAAGCATGGTGTTTCTCTGGTGCCGTATTCGCGCTACGCTCTGCGTGAGTTCATTCAGGAAAGCCGGCAGGATATTTATGCCGATGGCCAACTTCGGCTGATGATCGAGGAAAAGTCAGATGGGCATGTTTGTGGTTGTATAGATCTGTTTGCGTTTAGTGCCATGCATGCTCGGGCTGAGGTGGGGATTTTGGTTTTACCGTCAGAACAGTGCAGGGGAGTGGCTTCTGAGGCTTTGACTTTATTGAAAACTTATGCATTCCGTTTTTTGCAGCTGCATCAGCTTTATGCTTATGTGGCTGAAAGGAATCTGCCGGCCCAAAGATTATTTTCACGTTGTGGATTTGTCCTGTCGGCTGTTTTGCCCGACTGGATTCGTATGGGAAATCATTTTGAACAAGTCGGGATATGGACTCTTTTTTCAAATGAAAAAGAAAAAAAATAGCTGGAAAATTTGCAGATTCAAAATAATGTTGTACCTTTGCACTCGCAATCGGGAAACAACGAGAGCGAAATTAAAAAGACTGGTGCGTTAGTTCAGTTGGTTAGAATACATGCCTGTCACGCATGGGGTCACGGGTTCGAGTCCCGTACGCACCGCCAGCTTACAAAGCAAAATTAGGAAAAGCTCTGATTCACAACAGAATCAGGGCTTTTTTCGTTTCCGGGCGGAAGCAGAATATAGCGTTTCTATGGTAGAAGAATTTGACCTGCTTGAAGAAGTAGAAGTGCAGTTCTGCGATGAGGAATGCACGGAGTCGGTATGGTGCGGCATGAAATACAGCGAAAGCCTGTTCTGCCGGGAGAAACCGAAGTCGGAACTGACGGTAGTCATCAAAGAGGAAGGCATGATGTATTTCCTGACTGCGGATATAAAGGAGTTTGCCGGACTGTGTCGGAAACACGGATGGTACATCGTCTCGCACCAACGGTTCAATGAGGCGATGGAAATCGGCATGTGCCTGATGGAAGCCGGAAGACATGCGGGATGGTACTCGCTGGGCAGATCGAAGGAATGGAATACCATGATGAGGGATGTGCTGAACTTTACGTTTGAAAGGGAGAAGAAAATGGACTTCTATCCGTATGAAACGATGTTCAAGGGAGAAGTTCTTATAGACGGGTGCAGATGCCACTACCTGCATGACTATTACCCAACGAGGATTAAAAAGACGAATGCACACCAGAAACGTGTAAGCAACCTGATATTCCGCTTCAAGGAAGGAGGACACTGCGGCGAGCTGGTTGCACGGATACTGGCACTATGTCTGAAACATGCGGGATTCAATGGGACGAAGGAAGATACGGTACTGATACCGATACCTGCATCGACAATGGAAAGACAGCGGAAACGCTTTCCGGTGGTATGCTACTACCTGTCGAAATGGATGGGCATTGCAGACGGTTTCAAGGCCATCTGGATAGAAGAAGACCGCGAACAGCTGAAAGGAAAGGGAAAGGATAAGGATATACTACAGAATCTGCAATTCACACGGCGGTATATCAATGGCAAGAATGTTGTCTTGCTGGATGATGTACTCACGACCGGAGAAAGTTTCAGGCAGCTGAAACGAAAAATGGAACAACTGGGAGCATTGTCCGTTGTCGGGGTGTTCCTGGGAAAGACAGTGTAATATTTTGATTCTTTTGTTTATTTCTTGTCTTTTTAGTCTGGTGATTGCCCTTTCTTATTTTTCCACTTCACCGGCAACTAACAGAAATCTCATACTTACAGCATATTGGCTTTTTTCAATATAGCACGGGCTATTTTCAATCCAAAAGACCTGTTCCACCTTCCCCTTTTATCAAGAGAAGCGGGAGAGGAAACTTTCTATGTAACGTAAGTTACAGCATGGCGGCATACTTGCGTACCTGCTTCAGACGCTCCATAAAAGAGGGATTGGCAGCGACCTGCCACATGTTATATTTCAACTGCAGACGCATTAGTGAATCCGCAGGTACATTCAGAGCTGCCTCGAAGAGCATTGCTGTCTGTGCCGTAACAGGACGACGGCAGTTAAGAATGTCATTCAACATTTTATAGGAGATTCCCATCTGCTCTGATAACTTACGCTGCGAAATCTTGCGGTATTCAATCTCTTCTTTCAGGACTTCACCAGGGTGAGTAGGATATGCCGGAGTGAGGTTGTTGGCAATCATAGTAGGATCTATTCCTTGTATCTCAATCATAAGTCGTCTGTTATTTATAATGGTTCGATAAATCTATTATATTGCATATTGTAGCGATAGTTTCCTGTTTCTTACCGAAAGGCTGTCGGTGTATTGGCTCAACCTCTCGCTTTGTTCTTTCTGGCGGGCTATCACGTCACTGTTCAGCATATTGAGCATGGTGGTCGTTGCGGTCGGTTTCGCTTCTTCCTTTTTCCCGAACAGTCCTAAGAAGCCTGTCCGTTTCCTTTTTTTCGGTTCTTCTTGTGAACTTTTCAACGCAATGGCTGGCACTTGTCTTGCTATCTTTTCCTTTATCTCTTCTTGTTCGTATAGTACCAGCATGATTCTATTCAGCAATTTTTCCTTTTCAGCCAGCAGCTGGCATATGCTGTCTATACGCTCGCTGCG
>CALUIV010000009.1 GCA_944320775.1 uncultured Paraprevotella sp.
TTGACAAACTTTTCAAAGAACTCATTTTATTTACTGCCAGAGCCGCTTAGGCTGAGCTAATTTTTAACGAACTATTGACTTAAAACACGATAATTTAATTCGTTTTTTTCCATTTCGTTACGCAAAAATACGAATTAATTTATAAAAATCTATCTGATGGATTATTTTTGTTTGCATAAAATAAACTGTTGTATGTTTCTCTGAAAATATTTGGTTGGGTTTAAAAAACTATGTTATTTTGTATGAGTTAAAATGATAAGAGCATGATAATTGATAAGGAAAAACGAATAGCACGTGCTGTGGCTTTTTTTAAGGATGGATATAATTGTGCGCAATCTGTTACTGCAGCTTTTGCTGATCTTTATGGTTTTACAGAGGAGCAGGCATTTAAAATGGCGGCATCTTTTGGAGGGGGAATCGGGCGAATGCGGCAGACATGCGGGGCTGCATGTGGTATGTTTTTATTGGCAGGTTTGGAATCGGGGGCAACGGATGGTGCCGATCGGTCTGGAAAATCACGTAACTATGCTATAGTTCAAGAACTTGCTCGACGTTTTGAAAACGAAAGCGGATCTTTGATTTGTGCGGAATTGTTAGGATTAAAGCCGAAAACACCAATTGTATCCGAAGCCGAAGCGCGTACTTCTGAGTATTATGCCAAACGTCCGTGTGCCAGGATGGTGGAAACAGCAGCTCGTTTGTTTGCCGATTTTCTGGAGGAACAAAGTGAAATACAAGAAAATTAGCTTATTATTTCTGCATGTAATAAAAAAAGTGTATTTTTGCAGTGATATTTAAAAAGGGATTTGCTAAAAAAGCAAGTTTCTTATCTGTTTTAATTTTTAGGAGAGAATAGTTATGATGGAAAAAGCAGGTCAGATTGCCGGTGCAATCTGGAACGCATTAAACGAATCAGCATCTTTGAATGCAAAAGATTTGAAGAAGGCGGTTAAGGCAAAAAGTGAGAAGGATCTTTATTTAGGTTTGGGCTGGTTGCTCCGCGAAGACAAAATTGAGGTTGCAGGTGACGAAAAAGAACCTGTGTTCTCATTGAAAAAATAACAGAACGATTCTGTTTCGTGAAAAAAAATTGCGTTCATGCTTCTAGATGTAGTGCATGAACGCTTTTTTTTGTATCTTTGTATGACTTAAAATATTATCCTATATATGAAACATATCAGAAATTTTTGCATCATAGCGCATATTGACCATGGAAAATCTACGTTGGCTGACCGTTTGTTGGAATATACAAATACGATAAAAGTTACGGAAGGCCAGATGCTTGATGATATGGATTTGGAACGTGAGCGTGGTATTACAATCAAGAGTCACGCGATACAAATGGAATATGTCTATCAGAATGAAAAATATATCCTGAATTTAATTGATACTCCGGGACATGTGGATTTTTCTTACGAAGTATCCCGGTCTATTGCAGCCTGTGAAGGTGCTTTGCTTATTGTTGATGCAACTCAAGGTGTTCAAGCCCAGACGATTTCCAATCTGTATATGGCAATAGATCATGATTTGGAAATTATTCCGGTAATTAACAAATGTGATATGGTAAATGCCATGCCCGATGAGGTTGAAGATGAAATTGTAGAATTGCTAGGTTGTGATCGGGCGGATATTATTCGTGCTTCCGGAAAGACTGGGATGGGAGTCGATGATATTTTAAAGGCGGTTGTAGAGCGCATACCGGCGCCAAATGGTGATGAGGATGCTCCTTTGCAGGCCTTAATCTTTGATTCGGTGTTTAATTCTTTTCGTGGAATTATTGCTTATTTCAAGATTGTCAACGGTAGTATTAAGTCTGGCGACCGTGTTGCCTTTATTAATACGGGTAAGGAGTATACTGCTGATGAAATTGGCGTGTTAAAAATGGACATGATTCCACGTAAGGAATTGCATTGTGGTGATGTAGGATATATCGTTTCCGGTATTAAGACTGCAACGGAGGTCAAGGTGGGTGATACTATTACTCATGTCGATCGTCCGTGCCGGGAAGCTATTGCCGGATTTGAAGAAGTCAAACCTATGGTGTTTGCTGGTGTATATCCTATAGAGTCTGAAGATTTTGAAAATTTACGTGCATCACTTGAAAAATTACAGTTGAATGATGCTTCGTTGACTTTCCAGCCGGAGTCTTCCGTTGCATTGGGCTTTGGTTTCCGTTGTGGCTTCTTGGGTTTGTTGCATATGGAGATTATTCAGGAACGTCTGGATCGGGAGTTTAACATGGATGTCATTACGACAGTTCCCAATGTATCTTATCTGGTTTATGACAAGCATGGTGAGGTGAAAGAAGTTCATAATCCGGCCGGTATGCCAGACATCACTTTGATTGATCATATCGAAGAACCATATATTAAAGCTACGATTATTACGACTACCAATTATATTGGACCGATTATGAGTCTTTGTTTGGGTAAACGCGGTGAATTAATCAAACAAGAATATATTAGCGGTAATCGTGTTGAGTTGCATTATTATATGCCGTTGGGTGAAATCGTAATTGATTTCTATGATAAATTGAAGAGTATTTCCAAAGGGTATGCATCTTTTGATTATCATCAGGATGGTTTTCGTCCTTCTAAGTTAGTCAAACTAGACATTTTATTGAATGGCGAGCCGGTAGATGCTTTGTCTACGCTGACCCATTTCGATAATGCAACTGATTTTGGACGTCGTATGTGTGAGAAACTGAAAGAGCTATTACCTCGTCAACAGTTCGATATCGCCATACAGGCTGCTATTGGTGCCAAGATTATTGCTCGTGAGACAGTTAAACAGGTACGTAAAGATGTGACGGCAAAATGTTACGGAGGTGATATCAGTCGTAAGCGGAAATTGCTGGAAAAACAGAAAAAGGGAAAAAAACGCATGAAACAGATTGGAAATGTGCAGGTACCCCAAAAGGCATTTCTTGCTGTGCTTAAACTTGACTAACGACCTTTAAATTCTAAGACTATGGATAAAATAAGAGATGTGGCTCGCGAGATTGCCCGGATTTATTGCCGGTTGTCGCTTGAAGGCATTAATGCTTTGTCGGAAATTCTGGTACCGTTCAAGTATGCCAAAGGGGATATTGTCATGAACGAAGGCGAAGTTTGTGGGTATATGTATTTCGTGGATCGTGGTATGGTGCGTCAGTATTATTATAAGAATGGACGCGATGTTACGGAACATTTCTCTTATGAAGGACGCATAGTGATTTGCATAGAGAGTTTTTTGAAGCAAGAGCCGTCACGGTTAATAATTGAAGCTTTGGAGAATAGTCATCTATATGGTATTCCATATCGGAAACTGCAATTGCTTTGCGATACGAATAAAGAGATAGAACTTCTTTTTCGTAAGATTCTCGAACATGCTTTGATCAGTTCGCAGATTTATGCTGACAGTCAGCGGTTTGAAAATGCTACGGAGCGTTATCAGCGTTTGCTTGAAAACAAACCGGAGATTCTTCTTCGGGCACCAATGGTGCATATTGCTTCTTATTTGCAGATGTCTCCGGAAACTTTAAGCAGGGTGCGGGCTGCTCATATGTCTGAGAATCCCGATTCTGAAGATGTATCTGAAATACCTGTAAGTATAAAGAAAAACAAATAGTTTACAATAAATATAGAAAACACCCTCAACTGCGGAATTGTTGAGGGTGTTTTTATTATCAATTTTATTATTTAGATTTCTACATCAGTATATAAGAATCGTTTGATACTCTTTTTGGGTGTTTTTTCGAACTCTTCCTTATAAATCTTAATACCTGATAACTGAGCATAATTAGGTAGTTGTTGGTTTAGTTCTTGCCGGTTCTGCTCCATAATTTGGATCAGATCATTTTCCTGAAGTCCCAGTTTGGTCATTTCTTCCATATCTGGATAAACCAATCCATACAGTTTTTCATTTTTCTGAATGACAATACTTTCATTGACTAGCATCAGATTATTAAGTTTGTCTTCTATTTCTTCTGGATAGATGTTTTGTCCACTTGAACCTAACAGCATATTTTTACATCTACCTTTAATAAACAGATTACCTTCTTCGTCAATAATACCCATGTCGCCAGTGTGATACCAGCCTTCCTGATCTAATGCCTCTCGGGTTGCTTCTTCATTTTTAAAGTAGCCGAGCATCACGTTAGCTCCGCGTACTAGAATCTCGCCAACAATATTTTGGGGGTCTGAACTGTTAATCTTGATTTCCATTCTGGGAGCCGCTTTTCCACATGAACCTAACCGGAATTTGGTCCAATCCTCATAGGTTATAATGGGGGCACATTCTGTAGCACCATAGCCGACGGTATAGTTGAAGCCAATATCGTTCATAAATTCTTCAATTTCTCGATTGAAAGCTGCTCCTCCGATAATGACTTCATAATACTTGCCACCGAAAGCTTCACGCATTTGTGTCAGAATCTTATCCTTAATTTTTTGTCCTATTACCGGTAATTTCAGTAATACTTTAATCTTGGGGCTTTGAATTTTTGGGAATATCGCTTTTCGGACAATCTTTTCAATGATGAGTGGTACTGCGATAATGATGCTCGGTTTAATTTCTGCGAACGCAAGGAAAAGCAAACGCGGTGTAGGCGTTTTTGTCAGGAAATAAATATGCATACCATAGCAGAATTCATAGATGAATTCAAAAGCCATTCCATACATATGAGCCATGGGCAACATGGAAATGACGTTGTCACCTTTACCGCATTTATCTCCAAGTACCTGAATGGCAAAATCTAGGTTTGACCAAAGTGCACGGTAGGGAATCATAACCCCTTTCGAAAAGCTGGTTGTTCCAGAGGTGTAGTTGATTACTGCAAGTTCATCAGGCTGGTCTACATGATAACTGACATGTTGTGGTCGGAAATATTTAGGATATTTCTCTCCGAAAAGACGGTTCAGGTTTTCACGTGCGTAAATTACCTGTTCTGTTCGGCCTACAAAAAGTGAATAATCAATGATGTTGATGACGCCCTCTACATTTGGTATTTCCTCTTCGTTCAGGTTGTTCCAAATTTGTGAGCCGACAAACAACAATTTAGCCTCACTATGATTTACGATGTTATATATCTGATCGGGTTTGAATTCATGTAGAATCGGGACAGCAACAGCTCCATAAGTCAGGATTGCCAGAAATGCTGCTCCCCAATGAGATGAATTCTTATCGCATAAAGCAATCTTATCCCCAGGTTTGACGCCGCTATATTCAAATATGATGTGCAGCTTTTCAATAATACGGGCCACATCCTTGTATTGGAGTGTACTGCTTTTGTAATCTGTCATAGAATCAAGGTCCCAATTTTCCTTGATACTGTTCTCAATAAAAGAGTTGAAACTTGGTATATTCATTGCACAATCTGATTGTTTTTGTGCAAATATATATGATAATCAAAAATTATACAAAAAAATAGCTTAATATTTGCGTTCTCCGAAAATCTTGCTGCCCACTCGAATTAGCGTACTTCCTTCTTGAATAGCAATTGGATAGTCATGACTCATGCCCCAGGAACACTCACAAAATGTAGGTTGTGAGACAAAGAATTCCGATTTTGCTTTTAGAAAAAATTCATATGCTCTATGAAACTCACTTTTGATCTGCTTGTTATCATCAACGTTTGAAGCCATGCACATGATGCCTGAGATCATAACGTGTTTCAAGTCTTTCCATGATCCGTTTTTTAGAAAATTCCAGCATTCTTGTTCTGAGAAACCATATTTTGTTTCTTCCTGAGCCACATGTAATTGTAGTAGACAGGGGATAATCCGTTGGTGCTTTTCTGCTTGTTTGTTGATTTCCAGAAGTAGTTTTTCAGAATCCACAGCATGAATCATGGCAACATAGGGTGCTATATATTTTACCTTGTTTGTTTGCAGGTGCCCGATAAAATGCCATTGAATGTCTTTAGGCAGGATTTCTTGTTTACGTTGTAGCTCCTGTACTTGGCTTTCACCGAAAATGCGTTGTCCACAGTCATATGCTTCCTGAATGGCACTTTCTGGATTGAATTTGGAGACGGCCACCAGGCGCACCCCCTCAGGGAGTGCGTTGGTTATCGTCTTTATTTCTTGTTGAATGTGTGACATCATATCTTGATTTTATAAATCAATTAAAGTTCTCCTGCTTGTGGAAATTCCGGTTTTTCATCCGGTTCTGCCTTATAATGAAAAACATCCATGAGTGGTGTTTCTGATATAGCAGCTATTTCATAATCGGCCATAGTTCCGTTCATACCTTTGTCCAGACGTTTTACAGCATCGCGCAAGTCGGATGCCTGTACCAGCATATTCTGGTTGCTTTTCTTTTCAACACCAGTTTTTTCATCAAGAGTAATAAATGCGACTTTGGCTTTAAACCATTTGTCAGCTTCGTCATCTGCCGTTTCAAACAGTTCGGCATATTTTGCTCGTTTGATGTCGGTTACCTGAAATTCTCCGGACATAAACGGTTCAATTTCTTCAAGGAATCTGCGTTCTGCTTCCGTAAAGCTTATGGCGTCGACAAGATAAGGTTCAGTTACCTTCTTGACCATACCGTTTTCCATTGTTTTCTCGTATTTTACCTTACATTCAAACCATTCGTTCATCATAATTTTTCTTTACTGTTTATTGTTTGTATTTTTGTTAGTTCTGTTTTAGATCATTGTTCTCGTCCTGAAAAACGCGGCAAATCTACAGAAATAATTCGGTATCTCCATAGATTCCGGCCATTAAGATGACCTCTCAAGAATTAATTTGTAAATTTCTTGCCGAATCTAATCTGAAATCGTATATTTGCGTACTATTTTTATGATAAAGAAGAAACAAAACTAGAGATTTAAAATGCCAGAAATATCAGTTCGCGGTCAGGAAATGCCCGAATCGCCTATCCGTAAACTTGCTCCGTTAGCTTATGCCGCTAAAGAACGGGGCATTCATGTGTACCATTTGAATATTGGACAACCAGATCTTCCTACGCCGAAGGCTGCATTGGATGCCATACGTAATGTCGATCGTGAAGTTCTTGAATATAGCCCTAGTCAGGGATATTTAAGTTATCGTCAGAAACTGGTGAAATATTATGAAAAGTATAAGATTATGCTTTCGCCAGATGATATCATCATTACGTCAGGAGGTTCAGAAGCTGTTTTATTTGCTTTTCTTTCTTGCCTGAATCCGGGAGATGAAATCATTGTACCCGAGCCGGCATATGCCAATTATATGGCTTTTGCCATTTCTGCCGGTGCTGTAATCAGAACTATTTCGACAACTATTGATGAAGGGTTCTCTTTGCCGAAGGTGGAGAAATTTGAAGAACTTATCAATGAACGGACACGTGCAATTCTGATCTGTAATCCAAATAATCCTACAGGTTATCTTTATACGCGTCGGGAAATGAACCAAATACGTGATCTGGTGAAGAAATATGATCTTTATCTGTTTTCTGATGAAGTTTATCGTGAGTTCATTTATACGGGTTCGCCTTATATTTCAGCCTGCCATCTTGAAGGTATTGAAAATAATGTAGTGTTGATAGATTCCGTATCCAAACGGTATAGTGAATGTGGTATTCGTATTGGGGCACTGATTACGAAGAATGTTCAAGTTCGTCAGGCTGTGATGAAGTTTTGTCAAGCCCGTTTGAGTCCTCCTTTGATCGGTCAGATTGCAGCTGAAGCGTCTTTGGATGAACCTGAAGAATACGGTCGTGAAATTTATGATGAATATGTGGAACGCCGTAAATGCCTGATTGATGGCCTTAATCGGATTCCGGGGGTTTATTCTCCTATACCGATGGGAGCTTTCTATACTGTTGCAAAGTTGCCGGTTGACGATGCTGAAAAATTTTGTGCCTGGTGTCTGAGCGATTTCAATTATGAAGGTGAAACGGTCATGATGGCTCCTGCTGCCGGTTTTTATACGACTCCGGGTTCTGGAATTAATGAAGTACGTATCGCATACGTTTTGAAAAAGGAAGATTTGACGCGTGCGTTATTTGTTCTGCGAAAAGCATTGGAAGCCTATCCCGGGCGGACGGAATAATTTTCTTGTGATTGGACATACATGTTTCAAATAAATTAGTACGTGATTGATGAGCTACGTATTCTTTATTGCGCGACGCCTTTTTAGTAATCAGAATGGTGCTAAAAAGGTGTCGCGTCCTGCTATTCAGATAGCGACGGCCGGTATAGCTGTAGGGTTGGCTGTTATGATTGTTTCTGTTTGTGTCGTTCTTGGTTTCAAGGATGAGATACGTTCTAAGGTGGTCGGTTTTGGCGGACATATCCAAGTAATGAACTATGAAAGTCTTTATGCTTATGATACGAGTCCGATTGTTATTACGGATCATTTGGAGGAACAGTTGCGCCAAAGCGATTCCAATGTAGCACATATTCAGCGTGTGTGCAGTAAATCAGGTATGCTGAAGACACAAGAACATTTCAAAGGTGTCCAGTTTAAAGGTATCGGATCAGATTACGATACACATTTTCTAAAAGATCATCTTATTGCAGGTGAATTACCCCAATTCAGTTCGTCGCATGCGTCAAACAGGATTCTCCTTTCGGAATCGATGGCGCGCGAGATGAATCTTCAATTAGGAGATAAGGTGTATGCTTATTTCTTTGAAGAAACGGTGCGGGCACGACGATTTACAGTGGCAGGTATTTATAGCACAAATCTAACAGAATTCGACAATAGATTGATATATACAGATTTATACACCTGCCAGAAATTAAATAATTGGGCGGCCGACCAATATAGCGGATTGGAAATTCAAACGTATGATTACAGCAAGTTGTCAGAAACTACACTTCATCTGGCCAAATGTACGAATGGTAAATCCGACCGTTTTGATGCAGCTTATGTCACGATGTCCATAGAGGATCTTTATCCTCAGTTTTTTGTATGGCTGCAATTGCTTGATACGAATATTATTGTTATTTTAATTCTTATGATGGGTGTTGCCGGATTTACGATGATTTCCGGATTACTTATCATTATTCTCGAACGTACGAATTTTATCGGGGTAATGAAAGCACTCGGCGCGCCTGATGGGGCTATCCGTCGTATTTTTCTATGGTTTTCATTTTTCTTGATTATACGTGGAGTTTTTATTGGTAACCTGATCGGTGTCGGTGTCATGTTATTGCAACAATCAACCGGCCTCATCAAACTTGATCCTGTTACTTATTATGTCGATCAGGTTCCAATTATTATAAACTGGTGGCACATTCTTTGGATCAATCTGGCTACGATTGTAATTGCCATAGCTGTATTGGTATTGCCCAGTTTGCTGATATCCAGGATCTCACCCGTAAAATCAATTCGTTTTGAATAAAAAATGTTAATTTCTTCCTGAAATAAAATTGTAACATATCCTTTTTGTCTCTGTAATATAATCCTTATAACTTTGCAGTAACAATTTAATAAGATTATGAATACAAGATTTCGATTGCTGGTCGTTGACGACGAAGAAGATTTGTGTGATATCCTGCGCTTCAATTTGGAAAACGAAGGATACGATGTGGATGTGGCCAATTCTGCGGAAGAAGCATTAAAATTGGATCTGACGCAATATAACCTGTTGCTGCTGGATGTTATGATGGGAGAGATCTCAGGATTCCGGATGGCTCGGATACTCAAAGAGTCTAAAAACACACAGAATATTCCGATTATATTCCTGACTGCCCGAGATACAGAAAATGATGCTGTGACGGGATTCACTTTAGGGGCTGACGATTATATTTCAAAACCATTTTCGTTACGTGAAGTAATTATGCGTGTCAAGGCTGTTTTACGACGGACGGCTACTAAAGAAGAAACAACGGGACGTTATATCAGTTTTAAGGGGTTGCGTATTAATATGAATTTGAAAGAAGTTGAGGTTGATGGAGCTCCGTTACAGCTGACCAAGACTGAATTTGAATTGCTTCGCCTGTTTCTGGAAAATGAAGGCCGTGTGTTTTCACGTGCTGAAATATTACGTAAAGTGTGGCATGATGATGCAGAAGTGCTCGACCGTACTATTGATGTAAACATTACCCGTCTTCGGAAAAAATTAGGTGCGTATGGTAAATATATTGCTACGCGCCAGGGATATGGATATTATTTTGAGACCAATCAGAAAGAATAAGAGATATGCATTTCAGATTATCTTTCTCGCATAAACTGTTCCTTTCTGTCGTTGTGTTGTTCTGGTTTTTTGCCGGTTGTTTTATTTTCTACCAGTATATGCGGGAATGCGATTATAAAGTAGAATTGTTGAATGACAGACTGGCTATTACGAACACACATATTGCTACCATGATCGAGCCCGGATGTGACTATGATTCTATCGTCCGGCATCTTGTCAGAACATCTCATTTTGATGATTTGCGGGTAACTCTTATGGATGCCCGAGGTGATATTCTTTATGACAATGCCGGTTCAGAAGAGACGATGCAGAATCATATAGATCGTAAGGAAGTTCGCGATGCTCTGAAAAAGGGTTTTGGTTATTCCATCATGCGTAATTCTGACACGATGGGAAGTCCCTATTTTTACTATGCATCTTATTTTAAGGAAAACAATCTGATTGTTCGCAGTGCTTTGCCTTATAATGTCAGTCTGATCAACCGTTTGAAAGCGGATATGAGTTATTTCTGGATCATGATGTTGCTTACTCTGGGACTGACAGTGGTTTTTTACGATCAGACTCGTCGTTTGGGAAAAACAATAACGCAGTTGCGGCGCTTTGCAAAGAAGGCGGATATGGATGAACCTTTTGAGCTTAAACTGCAGCCAACCGGAGATAATGAGTTGGATATGATTGCCCGGCATATTGTAGATATCTATTATCGTTTGCGTAAGACTAAGGATGAACTTTATGTGGCCCGTGAGAAACTGATTGCTCATCTTCAGATGTCGAATGAAGGTTTGGCCATATTCAGTCCGGCCAAAGAACTGATTCTTTCGAATGCATTGTTTATGCAATACGTGAATTTGATTTCAGATAAAAGTGTGTCGAGTACAGATGAGGTTTTTCATCTTCCAGAATTACAACGCCTGGTAAACTTCATTATTGAGACTGGACGTGATTTTGCTGTGGCAGAATCCAAGCAAATGAACGAAATTATAGATAAGAACGGTTATATTTTTTCGCTTGATGCAGTCGTGTTTCAGGATGCCAGTTTCGAGCTGTCTATTTCTGACATTACACAACAGGAGGAACAGGCTCGTATGAAACGTCAGATTACGCAGAATATGGCGCACGAATTGAAAACTCCGGTAAGTAGCATTCAAGGGTATTTGGAAACCATCATCAATAATCCTGATATGGGGCAGGATACGCAGAAACAGTTCTTGCAACGCTGTTATGCTCAAAGCAATCGCTTGGCAAATTTGCTTCGTGATATTACGGCGCTGACTCGTCTGGATGAAGCTTCCGGAATGATAGAAATAGAATCGGTGGATTTGCGTAAGATAATAGATAATATTGCAGCAGAGGTGGCGTTGGCACTTGAAGAAAAGGAAATGACGCTTGTATGCAGTCTGCCGCAGACAATGCCGATGCAGGGTAATCCTTCGCTCCTTTATTCGATCTTTCGGAATCTTACCGATAATGCTATTGCCTATGCTGGAATCGGTTGCCGGATTAAGATAAACTGTTTCTTCGACGATGAGGATTACTATTATTTCAGTTTCAAAGACAATGGAGTTGGCGTTCAGCCTCAACATTTAGGTCGTCTGTTCGAACGATTCTATCGTGTGGATAAGGGGCGTAGCCGTAAGATTGGTGGTACAGGACTTGGGTTGGCGATAGTGAAGAATGCTATAATCTTTCATGGTGGAACGATTCATGCCAAGCAAGCTAATGGTGGTGGGCTTGAGTTTGTTTTTGTGTTACAAAAGCATCGTCAGCAACATTCAGCCGTTGAACTGAAACATGTTGATTGAATTGTTATATAGCAATTTGTGAAAAAAAGCATGCAGACTCATTATGAATCTGCATGCTTTTTCTGATATTACGTGATTCTGTTTATTGATCTTCGTTCTTGATGTATCCTTTATACTTTTCCGGTAGGGCCGACATGACAGCCTCGTAGGCCTCTTCTGTTGTGGCTTTTATGAATTCCGGTCCTTTTCCTTTAGGTGGAATAGGAGCATGAATGGTCATTTTCAGTTTGTGCCATTTAATGAAAGAAAAACCCGCAGTACGTGGAAGAATTTCGAAAGATCCATCAATAGTCACGGGTACTACTGGTAATTGTAATTCGTCGGCTAGTTGGAAAGCTCCTTTTTTAAAAACTCCCATGTGTCCGGTAAATGTTCGCGCTCCTTCAGGAAAAACAACCAATGAGGTTCCTTCTTTCAGAATTTCACGGGCTTTGTTGTAGGTTTCTTGTATTTTTTTCGGTCCTGATTTGTCCACGAAGATGTGACGAGCACTTTCACAGGCCTTTCCTACTAAAAAGATTTTCCGAAGCGATTTTTTCATCATCCATTTGAAATTACGGCCAATGAATCCATAGATGAGGAAAATGTCGAATGATCCTTGATGATTTGCAACAAATACATAGGATGTTTTTTTGTCGAGATGTTCCCGGCCGTGTACTTCCACAGGGATTAAAAGCACCCGGCAAAAGATAATCGACCAGATTTTACCCGGATAATATCCCCAAAAATGAGCATCGCCGATCCAGGATCCCAGAATTGTGATGATGGCAGTCAGTGCGGTGCAGACCAACAGAATGGGCAACGCAATGCATAACTGATAAATCTTGTATAGAAAACTCATAGCTGTTTATGTTTTATTTCCATTTGCAAAATTAAGCAATTTTTTATTTAGACCGTAAGGTGATGACATTTATTTCCGGCCAGGCACCAAAACGGAAAGGAATCAAGGCACCGCCAAGACCCAGACTGACGTTGAGTGCACGTCCGTGTTCATCCTGATACATGCCGTGCCATTCCGGATAAATATGTTGTGAGGGCGACCATCCGAACAGCATCAGTTGCATGCCGTGTGTATGTCCTGATAGAGTCAATTGAATGTCTGTTTCGGGTAACACTTTCCGTCTCCAGTGCGTCGGGTCATGGCTGAGCAAAACCTTGAATACGGTTTGTGTCGTATCCAGTCCTTTTTGTGCACGGACCAAATCTCCTCGTTCTGGGAACGGAGGTTTTCCATCATTTTCAACGCCAATGATGGCGATACTGTCAGAACCTTTATGTAGGACTTGGTGCTCGTTGAGGAGCAGTTTCCATCCTATTGTGTTTTGTAGCTGTTTAAGTTGTTCAAATTTATGTGCTTGTTCCACGGGCGTCATATAACGGGCATAAGTCATATAGTCGTGGTTTCCTAAAATGGAATAAACGCCATCTGGTGCTTTCAATTGTGCGAGTGTCTTCAGATAAGGTTCCATTTCGGTTACATCGGTACTGACCAGATCGCCGGTAAATACAATCAGGTCAGGATGCTGAGCCTGTACCAGATCGACAATATCCTTTACGGTTTCCGGATGGTTCTTAAATGAAACCAGATGCAGATCGGATAATTGGACGATACGGTAGCCGTCGAAAATTTTGGGAAGGTCTTGAGAGACAAATTCAGTTTTACGTACTTTAAGATGGCTTGGTCCGAATACGGTTCCGTAAGCCATGACCATGAACGTAACTGCAGCGCAAGTTGTACTGATGCCCGTATTGATTTTTCGGTAAGGTGGAATAAACCGACCGACCAGTTTTCCGGCAAGCGATACGAGCATATAAATGGTTTTTGGCAAAGCGAACAGCATGTAAAAGGTCAGGTAGAGCTCTATGGCTTCCATGTTTTGCGGTGAAAGCGTTTCGCTGCAAGCCATCCATACTGTGAGTAGAAGCAAAATTGCTGTCGGGGCCCAAAACAACACTTTTATCCAACGTGCACGGTGCTTGTGATGTATGTGGAAGTAATAAATATACAGATCCGGAACTAATATTGTCAGAATCAGTATGGGTAAAATTCTTAGTAACATAATTTTATAGATTAGCGGTTAGGTATTTGCGGATTTCATCCGGTGTTTTGCCTTTTCTTTGGGCGTAGTTTACAAGCTGGTCTTCGCCGATCTTTCCAATAGCAAAGTAATGTGCTTGTGGGTGTGCCAGAATCAATCCGCTCACAGAAGCGTGCGGTAACATGGCACCCGTTTCTGTCAGTCTGATACCAATAGCACTGAAATCAAGCCAAGTGTTCAGTTCAAAATTTGTGCTCTGGTCTGGCAACGACGGATAACCGACAGCAGGCCGTATACCGGGATAACTTTCGCGAAATAATTCTTTTGGGGTAAATTGTTCGTCAGGTGAGTATCCCCAATAATTTTTACGAACTTCTTCATGCATTTTTTCGACAGAAGCTTCGGCCAGTCTGTCCGCTAGTGTCTGGCATAATAGATGCTTAAACTCATCGGCATGATTGCCCTCTTCATAAAGATGTTCTATTTCAGAGTCGACAGTACCGGCAAAGACTCCTACGATATCGCGTTCGCCTTTATGAATTGGGCGCACAAAGTCTGAAAGGCATAGACATGGACCACCGTCATGCCGTACTTGTTGTTGGCGTAGCAGAGGCAGACGCATGGATCGTTGGCCGGCGTTGTCGAACAGGAGCAGGTCATTGCCATCTGCATTTGCTTCATAAAGTCCAAACCGTACATATGTATGAAAGTCTTCATCGAGCAGATTCAGCATCCGGATGGCATCTTTGTGCAGTTGCATGGCCTCTGCAGCACGAGCACGTTCGGTTTCGGGAAACGTGCTTAACCATGAAGCACGGCAGCTGTCGCAACCATGAATGTCGGCTATAGCCGCAAAACGTGGTGGAAAGCCCCAGGCATGGAAAAAATAAATCCAATTGATATAGGGCATTACCGTATGAATGTGGTAGGTCAGTGTGAAAGTATCGAGTTTGGGATTCATCGGTTTTTTATATGTAATGTTGTTTTTGTCGTTCAGAAGATGGACTTACTATCGGTCGAATTCCAGTTCTTGTCCGCGGTATTCGTCATCAATGTAACCGTGGTTATAGACTAAATGTCCGTTGCAATATGTCTGTTCTACGCTCCAATTAAAGGTTTCTCCTTCAAGTGGACTCCAACCACATTTGCTTTGAATCCGGTCACGGGTCAGCGTCCAAGGAGCATTTGGCCGGATGAGAACGAGGTCGGCTTGATAACCCGGACGTATGAATCCACGCCCCTTAATTTCAAACAGATGAGCCGGAGCGTGGCACATCAGTTCTACTACCCGTTCTATTGGTAAGATACCTTCATCGGCTAGACGCAGCATGCTGACCAGAGAAAACTGAAGCATTGGCATGCCCGAAACAGCCTTTACACATCCGCCTTCCTTTTCCTGAAGCAGATGTGGGGCATGGTCTGTGCCGATTACGTCGATACCTCCTTCTGTCAAAGCCCGGCGCAATGCCTGTCGGTCGTGTTCGCCTTTGATCGCTGGATTACATTTGATGCGTGTTCCTAATCTGTCATAATCTTGGTCGGTAAACAATAAATGCGCTACGCACGCTTCTGCCGTAATTTGTTTTTCCACTTTGTCCGATCCTGGAGCTGTCAATGCCTTTTTATTGAAAAGTTCCAGTTCGCGTGCAGTGGTCAAATGCGCCAAATGCAGTCGGGCACCTGTTTCCTGAGCCAGTTTTACGGCCAATTCCGTAGAACGGTAGCAGGCTTCCTCACTTCGGATTTCCGGATGATGGGTAACGTCAGGATCGTTGCCATATTTTTGCCGGCATTTTTCCAGATTCTCGCTGATTACAGAGGAGTCTTCACAATGAGTCATGATGATCATCGGTGATTTTCGGAATATATTCAGCAAGGCTTCCTGTCGGTCTACAAGCATATTGCCCGTACTGCTTCCCATAAATAGTTTTACACCGCATACACGTCGTTTGTCTAGTAGTGGCAATAAATCAGCGTTAGTATTTGTCGCTCCGAAAAAATAAGAGTAGTTTACGCGGCTGTTTGCTGCTCCCAGCCGGAAACGTTCTTCAAGGCGTTCCAAATCGGTTGTCAGTGGACTGACATTGGGCATGTCCATATATGAAGTGACACCACCGGCAGCAGCAGCTCGGCTTTCACTTTCAATATCTGCTTTATGTGTCAGTCCAGGTTCGCGGAAATGTACATGGTCGTCTATGACTCCCGGGATCAGGTACAAACCTTCGGCATCAATGATGCAGTCGGTCTGCTCCTTTCCATAACACGGATCAGATTGAGATGTCACATTGACGATCTTATCTTCTTCGATCAGTACGGAACCTATGAATTTCTTTCCTTCGTTAATAATGGTCGCATTTTTTATTAAAGTTCTCATATGATTTAGCCTTTTTCTTGGTTCTTATTTATGCAAAAATAAAATAATACTTTGGATAAACCGTTTTAATCCGTTTATTTTGCGTTGATAATTAATAAATATTTAAAATGAGTATGAAAACAACAAAACTTAAGATTGCGTTTGGTGTGTTCTTTGCCATAGCGCTGTTGTGTGTAGCCGGTTATGCCGGTTTTTATTATACGGCAGGTGATTCGGAGCCTGGAGATCGTGGATATATTGTCCGTGTCGGTGATGAGGCACCCGATTTTGAGGTAGAATTGGCTGATGGTCGTATGGTGCGTTTGTCTGATATGCGTGGAAAAGTGGTCTTGTTGCAGTTTACGGCCAGTTGGTGCAGTGTGTGCCGTCGTGAAATGCCACACATCGAACGTGAGATCTGGCAGAAATATAAAACACGTGAAGACTTTTTCCTGATGGGGTTGGATTATGATGAGTCGCGTGAAACGGCGCTTCGTTTTGCAGAGTCGACCGGTATTACTTATCCGTTAGGACTTGATGCGGGTGCCGCGGTGTTTCGTAAATACGCTTTGCCTGATGCCGGTGTGACAAGAAACGTACTGATTGATCGTGATGGACGGATTGTGATGCTGACTCGTCTGTTTGATGAGAATGAATTTGCACAACTTGTGCAACAAGTAGACCGTTTGATGCAATAGTAAGCTGTTCTTTGTGGTTTCGGTATAAAAAAATGAACGGGCATTAAACCTTTGTGCTGTTTTCTGGTCATAAAAATGTGAGAACAAATTTTATGAATATTTTAAACGCAGATTTATGAAAAAGATTTTTATGACTTTGGCCGTTATTTGCATGGCCTTTATGCCGGTTGGCGCACAAAACAAAGAAAATGCGAAGCAAAAGCTTACGCTAGAGCAGCGCATCGAGCGTCAGGCCGAGAATCTGTCCAGACGTATGTTGCTCGATGATGCCACGAAAGCAAAGTTTGTACCTTTGTATCAGGAATACATGAAAGAAATGCAATCGGTTTGTCCGTTACAGAATAACGCTCAGAAAAAAACAAAAGCAGAACTGACCGACAAGGAGCTGGAAGAACGTATGGAACAATGTTTTGATGCCCGTCAGAAACGTTTGGATGTGGAGAAAAAATATTATAAGAAGTTCAAGAGTGTTCTGAATATCCGTCAGTTAGATCAGGTATTCCGTCATTGTGGTTATGCAGGTCGTCCGGCTGCGATGGGAAAGAAGGTTGTTCCTGGAGCACGTAAAATGAACAAACAGATTTGTCCGATGGGCCCCGGCCGTAACCAGCAACGGACTGTATGTCCGTTCCGTGCGGAAGGAGGGCAGGCTTGCGCCGTACAATGAAGCTTTTTTATTTATCATATCTTTTCGAGGCTGTTTTCGGGTGCAAATCCTGAAAACAGCCTCATTTTTTATCTGAATATTTCCTTATTTTCAGATGCCCGACTCAGTGAATTGTGATGCCCAACTCGATTTTTGTGTTTTGGGGGAATTCGGATCTGGCTGTTTTTATCGTGTATTTCTTTTTATATTTCCCGTTGAATAAATAAACTTCAGTTATCATCTCAAATATTAATTTTATTTGGAAAAATTCTTTTTTTAGGGAGGAAATCATTTAAATGGTGTATTGAAGGCTGTTATATTTAAAATTATATTACCTTTGTATGAAATAATTTGAACGCTATGGACGAACAGATTAAACAGATTGCATTGCGCCTTCAAGGATTGCGTGATGCTTTGGAGCTTACTCCGGCCCAGGTAGCAGAACAGATAGGTATTTCTACGGAACAATATCAGACTATGGAACGTGGAGAATCTGATCTTTCGGTGAGTACGTTGCAAAAGATAGCCGTACAGTTTGGTGTGTCGCTCGATGAATTGATGTTTGGCGAGGAACCACACATGAATGCATATTTTCTGACACGAAAAGGCACCGGTATTTCCGTAGAACGTACAAGAGCCTATAAATATGAGTCGTTGGCTTCCGGATTTAAAAATCGTATAGCCGATCCTTTTATCGTCACGGTAGAGCCGAAACCGGCTGATACACCGATTTTCTATAATACTCATCCGGGACAGGAATTCAATATGGTCCTTGAGGGACGGCTTCAGCTGAATATCAATGGAAAAGAACTTATATTAAATCAAGGAGACAGCCTTTATTTCGATTCAAATCTGCCACATGGAATGAAGGCCCTGGATGGAAAAATAGTACGTTTCCTGGCAATAGTAATGCAATAAAACAAGATAGAACATCATGCTAGAAAGATTCTTACAACAAACACATTTTACCTCACAGGAGGATTTCATAAAGAACTTTAAGGTAAATGTTCCTGAGAACTTTAATTTCGGATACGATGTTGTTGATGCCTGGGCTGCAGAAGATCCCGGAAAACAGGCTTTGCTTTGGACAAACGATCAGGGAGCATGTATCCATTTTTCTTATGCTGACCTGAAAAAGTACACTGATCAGACAGCATCTTATTTTCAAAGTCTTGGAATCGGTAGAGGAGACAAGGTCATGCTGATTCTGAAGAGACGTTATGAGTTCTGGTTTTCCATTATAGCCTTACACAAACTGGGTGCTGTTGTGATTCCTGCCACACATTTGCTGACGAAGAAAGATATTATCTATCGTTGTCATGCCGCTACCATTAAGATGATTGTTGCGGCAGGTGAAACGGTGATTACAACACATATTTCCGATGCACTTCCGGATTGTCCTTCCGTAGAGAAAGTCGTTAGTGTTGGACCGGAGATTCCGGAGGGATATGAAGATTTTCATAAAGGTATAACGGATGCGGCCCCTTTCGTACGGCCGGAACTGGTGAATACGAACGATGACATTTCACTGATGTATTTTACTTCCGGTACGACTGGAGAACCCAAAATGGTGGCACATGATTTTACTTATCCTTTGGGGCATATCGTGACAGGTAGCTTTTGGCATAATCTGCATCCCGACAGTTTGCATCTGACTATTGCCGATACAGGGTGGGGCAAGGCTGTCTGGGGAAAACTATACGGCCAAATGATAGCTGGAGCAACTGTATTTGTTTACGATCATGAAAAATTCACGCCGGCCGATATTCTGCAGAAAATTCATGATTACAAGATTACTTCGTTGTGTGCACCTCCTACAATTTATCGTTTCCTGATACGAGAAGACTTGTCGAAATATGATCTGTCTTCGCTGGAATATTGTACGACTGCAGGTGAGGCTCTGAATTATTCGGTTTATGAAACGTTTTATAAGATAACCGGCATCCGGTTGATGGAAGGGTTCGGCCAGACAGAAACGACCTTGACATTAGCCACTTTCCCGTGGATGGAACCGAAACCGGGAAGTATGGGTGTGCCGAATCCTCAATATGATATCGATCTGATCAAACCCGACGGACGTAGGGCTGAGGATGGCGAGCAAGGCCAAATTGTAGTGCGTACAGACAAAGGAAAGCCTCTGGGCTTGTTTAAGGAATATTATCGGGCACCAGAATTAACGGCCGACGCCTGGCACGATGGGATATATTATACGGGAGATGTGGCCTGGCGTGATGAAGATGGTTATTATTGGTTTGTCGGCCGTGCCGATGATGTCATCAAAAGTTCAGGATACCGGATTGGTCCGTTTGAAGTGGAAAGCGCTTTAATGACGCATCCGGCGGTTGTAGAATGTGCCATAACCGGTGTGCCGGATGAGATTCGCGGTCAAGTTGTCAAGGCTACAATAATTCTGGCTAAAGATTATAAGGACAAAGCCGATGAAAAGCTGGTTAAGGAACTTCAGGATCATGTCAAGAAAGTTACGGCACCATACAAATATCCACGTGTCATTGAGTTTGTCGATGAATTGCCCAAAACAATCAGTGGAAAGATCCGGCGTGTGGAAATACGTCAGAAAGACAATCAATAAATAATAAATGAATCAAAATAAGATTCATTTAAAGTCTCTATATCAGTTATGAAGAATGCTGATATAGAGACTTTTTTATTTTCTCCTTGTTTCTTACCGAATTTTTTTAAGAGATGACGGGTCATGCTGGAATATGTAGCCTGCTTCTCTGTTTTTTTAAGTTCATGTAATTAGGGTTATAACATCTGTAATTTATCTACAGGATATCTCTCAGTTTACACTTAATTTCGCATCAGAAAATGGAACGCAAAGTAGAATCAAATCAAGCGATAATGAAATGTAGATTAATAATCATGATGACAGGTTTGTTCGTTATGGGGACAATGATTGTTCTTTTTTTGACAGATCTGCTGTTTTTGGATCAAACTTTCTTGGATCTGGTATATGCCATGAATGAAGCGGAACATGATGATTGGGTGGAACGGATTGTTCCTTTTCTTAATGAATAAATGCTGAAACAGGTAGATAAAACGGGCGTTTTGCTTGCGCAGATACGCGAAGGCAAAAAGTTGACATTCGGCCGGCAGCTGCAGCTGGTCGTTCTGCTCAGCATTCCGGCAGTCGTCGCTCAGGTTTCTTCTATTGTAATGCAGTATATAGATGCAGCCATGGTAGGACATCTTGGAGCAGAAGCTTCAGCTTCGATCGGGCTGGTATCGACGACGACATGGTTGTTCGGAGGCTTGTGTTCTGCAGCTGCAGTGGGTTTTTCCGTACAAGTTGCCCATAAAATCGGATCAGGCGATATGCTTGGGGCGCGTAATGTGCTTCGTCAGTCTTTGACGGCAATCTTTTTTTTCAGTTTACTGCTGGCCGTGGTTGGCATGTCCATCAGCGACAAGCTTTCTGTCTGGATGGGAGGAGATGGCTCTATCCGCCATGATGCGTCGCTCTATTTTTTTCTTTTTTCGCTTTTTCTTCCTGCCTTACAGCTGAATTTTCTGGCAAGCGGTATGTTGCGGTGCAGTGGAAATATGTATGTACCTAGTCTGGCAAATGTGATGATGTGTGTATTGGATGTGATCTTCAATTTCTTCTTGATTTTTCCCACGGTTGAATGTCGTGTGGCGGGAATAATCTTTACAGTTCCGAGGGCGGGGCTTGGTGTGGCTGGTGCTGCATTGGGTACGGCTGCTGCCGAAACAGTGGTCGCCCTAGTTCTGCTGTGGTATCTTTGGACCCGTTCTAAAGAATTGAGGCTGTCGGGAGAAAAAGGCAACTTCCGACCGAAACCCCAAATACTGAAAAACGCACTTCAGATCAGTGTTCCGATGGGCATTGAGCATATGGTGATCTGTGGGGCGCAGATAATGACAACTGTAATTGTTGCTCCTTTAGGCATTTTTGCGATAGCTGCCAATTCATTTGCAGTTACGGCTGAGAGCCTTTGCTATATGCCTGGCTATGGTATGGCAGATGCCGCTACAACACTGGTTGGGCAGAGTATCGGTGCCCGACGTCGGCGTCTGACCCGTAGTTTTGCTCACATCACTGTGTTCATGGGTATGTGCGTCATGGGGTTGATGGGAATCCTTATGTATTGGTTTGCACCGCAGATTATCGGTCTGATGACTCCGGTTGGAGAAATACGGGAACTGGGTGTGATGGTTTTGCGGATTGAGGCGTTTGCCGAACCAATGTTTGCAGCCTCGATTGTCGCATATGGTGTTTTTGTTGGAGCAGCAGATACGGTCGTTCCTTGTCTGATGAATTTTTTTAGTATTTGGGCCGTACGTCTTTCATTGGCAGCTTTGCTTGCGCCGTCGTTAGGCTTGAAAGGAGTATGGATTGCTATGTGTGTTGAATTATGTTTCCGAGGAATGATTTTTCTGATCCGCCTGAAACGGGAAAAGTGGCTGAAAAAGGTGTGAAGATATAGATGATGAATTGATTCTTAATTAAATAAGAGATATGAATAAATGTATGATGGTTTTAACCTTATTGTTTACGATGACTGCATTGGTCGCGACAGGTTGTGGTACGGATGAAGAACTTGTTATAAGAAATCCGGTTGTTGCTGTTCCCGATGCTGGAGAAGAGGACGGAAGCGAATCTTCTGGAGACGAACAGAAGGAAAACGAAGAACAGGAAAATTCCGGGACTGAGAACGATGAATCTTCGGCTGGCAACGATGAGTCTGGAGATAATAACAGCTCCGGGGATGAAAACAACAGCAATGAAAATAATGAAAGTAATAATGAAGAAATTATGAAAGATAGAAAGATTACGGTTCGAGTGGGCAATCATAGTTTTGCCGCTACCATTGAAGATCATGCTACGGGACGTGCGTTTCTGGCCTTACTGCCCATGACGGTTACGATGAATGAACTTAATGGCAATGAAAAGTATTACTACCTGTCGGAAAATCTGCCAGTAGAAAGTATCCGGCCGGGAATCATCCGTAATGGCGATCTGATGCTTTATGGGTCCAGTTGTGTCGTTCTTTTTTATGAAACATTCTCGTCGTCCTACAGTTACACCCGCATTGGAAAAATAGACAATCCGTCTGGGTTGGCTGCTGCGCTTGGTACGGGAAATGTAACCTTGAAATTTGAAATCAATGAGAAATGACTGTTAAAACAATACGCAAATGAAACTGATAAAAGATACTGAATTCGGAGGTGAACGTCCGTTGTTTGATACTCATGATCTCCGTTTGGAAAATGTGATTATTCGTGCTGGCGAATCGGCTGTCAAGGAGTGTAGTAATATAGAAGCGTTTCAGTGCCGTTTTGAAGGAAATTATCCTTTCTGGCATGTACATGGCTTTAAGATAGACCATTGTTATTTCGATGTAGGTGGGCGTTCGGCGCTTTGGTATTCTGACCATCTGAAAATGACGGATACCCTTATTGATGCTCCCAAGATGTTTCGGGAAATGAACGAGATTGATCTGGAAAATGTGACGATGAATGATGCGGACGAGGTGTTCTGGCGGTGCAACGGAATACGTGCGAAAAACCTTGTCCTGCACGGAGGTACTTATCCGTTCATGTTCAGCAAAGATATCTATATCGACGGATTGGAAAGCGACAGCAAGTATGTGTTCCAGTATGCGAAGAATGTTGAACTTCATCATGCCAGAATCACCACAAAGGATGCTTTCTGGGAAGTAGAACAAGTGACGGTTTATGATTCCGAACTTAATGGTGAGTATCTGGGCTGGCATTCCAAGAACCTGCGTCTGGTCAACTGTCATATTACCGGCGAACAGCCTTTGTGCTACGCTCAGAATCTCGTGCTTGAAAACTGTACTTTCGGACCGGACTGTGACCGTGCATTCGAATACAGTACGTTGCATGCCGATATCCGTGGTGTCATCACCAATGTGAAGAATCCTATGTCCGGACAGATCGTTGCCGATGAATATGGTTCAATCACCATTGATGAGCACATCAAGGCACCGGCCGACTGTCAGATCAGACTGAGAGATGAACGGACTTGTTTTACGGACTAAAAAATGACTGACAATGAAATATGATTTTGACGAAATCATTCCCCGACGCGGGACTAATTCCTATAAATGGGACAGTATGCCGGCGGACAGGGATGTGCTCCCTCTATGGGTGGCAGATATGGATTTCCGTACGGCGCCGGCCATCACGGAGGCATTGGCCAGACGAGTAGGGCACGGCATCTTCGGGTATGTGCGTGTACCCGACGAATATTATACGGCCGTAATCCGATGGTTCGAACGGCGGCACAACTGGTTGCTGGACCAATCGTGGTTTATTTATACGTCGGGAGTGGTTCCGGCTATTTCGGTGGTGATTAAAGCGCTGACGCAACCCGGTGACGGGGTCGTGTTGCAGACACCGGTGTATAATTGCTTCTTTTCGTCCGTTCGGAACAACGGTTGCCGGATAGTCACGAATCCGCTTAAATATGAGCACCAGACTTATCGGATTGATTTTGAGGATTTGGAACGGAAGACGGCAGATCCGGGTGTCAAATTGATGCTACTCTGTAACCCGCATAATCCGGCAGGACGGGTCTGGACGCGCGAAGAGTTATGCCGAATCGGAGAAATCTGTCTGAAGAACGGAGTGACAGTCGTTGCCGATGAGATTCATTGCGAACTGGTTTTTCCGGGACATACATATACGCCTTTTGCTTCGATCAGCGACCGCCATCTGCAGCATTCCGTGACTTGTCTGTCGCCGAGCAAATCGTTCAATATAGCCGGACTTCAGATTGCCAATATTATTGCCTGGGACCGGGAAGTGCGGCATCGGATAGATCGTGCCATCAATATCAACGAAGTGTGCGATGTGAATCCATTCGGTATAGAGGCGACTGTTGCAGCCTATAATGAGGGTGAGGAATGGCTCTTGCAGCTGCTGGACTATCTGAAGGCAAATTATGATTTTCTCTGTGATTTTTTTCACAACCATCTGCCGCAGATTCCGGTGACGGAACTGGAGGGCACCTATCTGGTCTGGACGGACTGCAGGGCGCTGTCTGTTCCGTCTGGAGAGTTGCAGGAAAGTTTGCTTCGGGAGACAGGTCTGTGGCTCAACAGCGGAACGATGTACGGAACGGAAGGAGAGGGGTTCTTGCGTTGGAACATTGCCTGTCCGCGTAAGGTACTGGAAGATGCGTTGACCCGTTTCTTGCATTTTGTAGCGGACAGACGGCATTAAAATTTCTCTGGATAAATCAGGCATAAAATGGTTAATCAGATGGTTCGTATTCTTTTGTCTGTCATGAAAAATATGCTTATTTTCTGATTTTGTTTTCTAAAAATTGGGTATTTTTCCCGCTTGCCCTTATCTTTGCATAAAATTAGTGAAGAGAACCAATTAAATTAACATAGAATATGCTAACAGTAGACGAATTGAACGACAGATTGATCGATCTGGCTTTTGCTGAGGATATAGGCGACGGCGATCATACGACTTTGTGTTGCATTCCCGAAGATGCGATGGGCAAATCCAAACTTCTGATCAAGGAAGAAGGTATTTTGGCCGGTATTGAAGTGGCTAAACAAGTGTTCCATCGTTTTGATCCGACGATGCAGGTCGAGGTGTTTATTGAAGACGGAGCACACGTGAAGCCGGGTGATGTGGCTATGGTGGTGAGCGGCAAGGTACAGAGCCTGTTGCAAACAGAGCGTCTGATGCTGAATATCATGCAGCGTATGAGCGGTATTGCTACGATGACTGGAAAATATGTGGAGAAACTGAAGGGAACGAAGACTCGCGTGCTGGATACCCGTAAGACGACTCCGGGAATGCGTATGCTTGAGAAGCAGGCGGTGAAGATCGGTGGTGGTGTGAACCATCGTATCGGTCTTTTCGATATGATTTTGCTTAAAGATAATCACGTGGATTTTGCAGGTGGTATCGCCAATGCAATTAATCGCTGTCACGAATATCTCAAGGCAAAGGGAAAAGACTTGAAAATTGAAATTGAGGTACGTAACTTTGATGAGTTGCAACAGGTACTTGATTTGGGTGGTGTAGACCGCATTATGCTCGATAATTTTACTCCGGCCGATACGAAAAAGGCTGTGGAAATGGTCGGTGGTCGTTTTGAAATAGAATCAAGTGGAGGTATTACGTTCGACACATTGCGCGACTATGCGGAATGTGGCGTTGATTATATTTCGGTCGGTGCTTTGACGCATTCGGTCAAAGGGCTCGACATGAGTTTTAAGGCTTGCTAACCGGAATTTATCCGGAGGCAGTGTCTGGGGTTGAAAATAGCCGCCGGTCGTTTCCAGAAGTGAAATGAGCGGCGGTTTCTTGTAATATAGTGGATATAGGTTTATGAATCAGAAAAAAATAATGGGAATTGTGGCACTAATGCTTTTTCCGCTTTCTGGAAGTCTGTATGGACAGGAAGCAGGTGGAACAAAGGATTCTGTGGCACAGATTGGAACAATTAAATTGTGTTATGTGTCGCCGATAGATTTTCCCATTTCTCTGGCCGGTAATTTTGGAGAGCCGCGGCCAAATCATTTTCATTGTGGTATTGATGTGCGCACGCAGGGTGTGATTGGTAAGAAAATCTTTTCCGTGGCCGATGGATATGTTTCGCGGCTGACGGTTGGGATGAATGGATTCGGCAATGCCGTTTATGTGACGCATCCCGATGGGATTACATCGGTCTATGCGCATTTGGACCGTTTCATGCCGAAAATGGCCGAACGTGTGCTGCGCAAGCAGTATGAAATGGAAAGCGAAGTGGTCGACTTACGGTTGTCGCCTGAGGATTTTCCAGTGAAGGCCGGTGAACAGATTGCTTTCAGTGGCAATACGGGAGCTTCGATGGGGCCTCATCTGCATCTGGAATTCCAGCGTACGTCTGATGGTGGGTTGGTGAATCCGTTGCCTTATTTCCAACATTTGATCCGCGATACGATGCGTCCGAAGGTGCATCAGCTTCGGCTTTATGCCAAGCCGGGTGAGGGCGTTTTGCTTGGAACCGGTGGAGCAGTATCTTTTGTTCCCGGGGCAAATCAAAAGGTCTATGAGGCCTGGGGACGGATCGGTGTGGCTTATTGGGCGGATGATTATATGAACGGAACAGCCAATAAATTTGGAATTTACAGTGTGCGGTTGTTTGTGGACGGCCGTGAGGTGTTCCGGTCGTGTATGGATTCGTATATGCCGGCTGATAATCGGAAAGTGAATTCCTGGGGAGATTACGGAGTGTTTATGAAGCAAAAGCGCTGGTTCCTGAAATCATTTGCTGAGCCGGGTAATGATTTGTCGTTATTGCATTATGGTCCGGAACGGGGCTGGGTGGACATCTGCGAAGCACGCGATTATCAGTTCCGTTATGAATTCCGCGACCAGTATGGGAATTGGACTACGTGTGAATTTCGGGTACGTGGTGTCCCTTCGGACGAACAATTGGCAAAAGAAACACAACGTTTGCGGGAACAACGGATGAGTAAGAATTATATGCGTTGGAACGAATCTGGTGTTGTGCAGTTCCCCGGGATGGAACTGCGTATTCCGGCGGGAGCACTTTTTCGTGACGTAGAATTACATCCTCAGATTAAAATTGAGGAAGACGGTTGTTCCAATGTCTATACGCTACATGATGAGCCAGAGCCGTTATTGGTCAATGCGACATTGATGCTGGCACCTAGAAAACCGGTTGATGATCCGGAGAGATGGTATATTGAGAGCAGTAAAGGCTATATAGGTGGAAATTGGCAGGATGGATGGCTTGTGGCCTCCGTACGTTATCTGGATGAGAGTTATGCTCTGGCACGGGATACGATTCAACCGATGATAACCCCTTTGGCTACAGGAAAATGGAGTTCGAACAAATTGTTGCGTGTCCGGGTGCAGGATAAGGATTCCGGCGTGCGTACATTCAAAGCTTATCTCGATGGTCAATTCGTACTTTTTACTGGAGGAGCTGTTAAAACATGTGATTTGCGTAAGACACCTGTATCTCGTGAGAACAAACGCAGATTGTTGGAATTGATAGCAACAGACCGTTGTGGGAACGAGCGGCGGGACAGTTGTTATTTCGTCTATTAAGTGAAGTTATATATAAAAAAGAAAAACAAGGAATATGAAACAGAAAGTATTATTGTTGGTAAGTATGTTGTTTGCTGTTCAGTCCGCAATGTGGGCTTGTACGAATCTTATAGTTGGAAAGAAAGCTTCTACCGACGGTTCTGTCATCGTGTCGTATAGTGCGGACAGTTTCGGGTCGTTTGGCTTTATGTGCCGTTATCCGGCAGGAAAGCATCCGAAAGGAACGATGCGTCCAGTGTATGATTGGGAATCAAATAAATATCTGGGTGAGATAGAAGAAGCGGCCGAGACTTATTCTGTATTAGGCAATATGAACGAACATCAGTTGACGATAACGGAAACTACATTCGGCGGTCGTCCGGAATTGGTCGATACAACGGGGTTGTTGGATTATGGCAGTCTGATTTACATCACGTTACAACGGGCACGTACTGCTCGGGAGGCTATTGATGTCATGACCGGATTGATTGACCGTTATGGTTATAATAGTAGTGGTGAGAGTATAACACTTGCTGATCCTAATGAAGCTTGGATTATGGAGCTGATTGGAAAAGGACCTGGACGCAAAGGTGCAGTCTGGGTTGCAGTTCGTGTTCCGGATGATTGTATTTCTGCACATGCTAATCACAGCCGTATACACCAGTTTCCGTTAAAGGACAAAAAGAACTGCGTTTATTCCAAAGATGTGATCCGCTTTGCTCGCGAACAGGGATATTTTGACGGAAAAGATTCAGAATTTTCTTTTAGTAAAGCATATGCTCCGGCAAATTTTTCTGCCCTCAGATTTTGTGAAGCCCGGGTTTGGAGTTTCTTCAACCGATATGCCGATGGTATGGCTGCATATTTAGATTACGCTATGGGTGATGCCACAAAGCAACCTATGCCACTTTTTGTTAAACCCAAGCAGAAAGTTTCTGTTCAAAATATTAAGGACATGATGCGCGATCATTACGAAGGAACTCCTATGGCTATGGATCAGGATATTTCGGCCGGCCCGTATGAGGCGCCGCACCGTCCAACACCGCTTACATGGAAAGTAGACGGAAAAACGTATTTTAATGAGCGCCCTATTGGCACACAGCAGTCTGCATTTGTTTTGGTGACTCAAATGAGAAACTGGTTGCCGGATTATGTTGGTGGTGTACAGTGGTTTGGATGTGATGATGCAGGGATGATTGCCTTAACACCGGTTTATTGCGGAAATATGGATGTGCCGGAATGTTATGATATCAAACAAGGAGATATCTTTACGTTCTCTTTTAAAAGTGCATTTTGGATGTGTAATTGGGTAAGTAATATGGTTTATCCACGCTATAAGGATTTGATAGGCGAATTACAGATGGTGCGTGACCGATTGGAGCAGGATTATAATAACCAACAGGCAGAAATCGAAAAACAGGCCTTGGATCTTGCTGGAGATGATGGAAGCCAATTAGAGCAGGCACGGGCTTTCCTGACGAAATACAGTAATGGTGCCGGACAGAAAATGATGGACAGCTGGATGAGTTTGGGCCAACGACTGATTGTGCGTTATAATGATGGACTGATATTGAAGGAACAGGATGGACAATATGTTCGCGGTGAGGGCGGTGGACCCGTTTCGCCTGAAAGAAAGGGATATCCGGAACGTTTCCGTAAGCAGATTGTCAAAGAGACGGGAGACCGTTATCTGGTTCCTGCAGAGAAATGACGGTTTTGAAATTTTGACCGTTTAATGTTAGGATATTCAGACATATTTTCTTATTTTTGCTTTGGTGAAACTAAATTCAGACAAAAATTAGTATAAACACAATAAAGAATAAACATAATGGATGTAGAATTGATTAAATCATGTGAGGCAAAGGCTCAGGCCTGGCTTGCTTCTTCGGTATATGATGCCGAGACACAGGCAGAAGTGCGTAAAATGCTCGAAAACGAAGACAAAACAGAGCTGATCGAAGGTTTTTATAAGAATCTGGAGTTCGGAACGGGTGGTTTACGAGGTATTATGGGTGTGGGTACGAACCGCATGAATATTTATACTGTGGGTGCGGCTACTCAGGGCCTTTCAAACTATTTGAATAAGAATTTTAAGGATTTGGAGCAGATCTCGGTTGTCGTGGGGCATGATTGCCGCAATAATAGCCGTCTTTTTGCTGAGGTTTCTGCAAATATTTTTGCTGCAAACGGTATCAAGGTTTATTTGTTCGACGATATGCGTCCGACACCGGAAATGTCTTTTGCTATTCGCCATTTGGGATGTCAGAGCGGTATTATTCTGACGGCTTCACATAACCCGAAAGAGTATAATGGTTACAAGGCATATTGGGATGATGGTGCTCAAGTGCTTGCACCTCACGATAAAGGAATTATTGATGAAGTAAACAAAGTAACCGCCGAGGACATCAAGGGATTGTGTACTACAGTTGATGCGTCTAATCCGCTTATCCAGATTATCGGTAAGGATGTAGATGATGTTTATTTGGAGAAAATTAAAGGTATTTGTATCGATCCGGAAGTGATTCAGCGTCAGAAAGACTTGAAGATTGTCTATACGCCGATTCATGGAACCGGTATGATGCTGATTCCACGGTCTCTGAAAATGTGGGGCTTTGAAAATGTACACACAGTGCCTGAACAGATGATCAAAGATGGCAATTTCCCGACCGTAATCTCACCGAATCCGGAGAATGCTGAGGCTTTGAGTATGGCCATTGATTTGGCAAAGCGTATTGATGCGGATATTGTTATGGCTTCCGATCCGGATGCTGACCGTGTTGGTATGGCTTGTAAGAACAGTGATGGCGAATGGGTACTGGTCAATGGAAACCAGACTTGTATGATCTTCCTTTATTACATCATCAAGAACCGTATTGCTATGGGTAAGATGAAGGGAAATGAATTTGTTGTGAAGACCATCGTTACGACCGAATTGATCAAGGCTATTGCAGATAAGAATAATGTAGAAATGCTTGATTGTTATACTGGTTTCAAGTGGATTGCCCGCGAGATTCGTTTACGCGAAGGTGTTAAACAGTATATTGGAGGTGGTGAAGAATCATATGGTTTCTTGGCTCAAGACTTTGTACGCGATAAAGATGCTGTTTCTGCTTGTTCTTTGCTTGCTGAGATTTGTGCTTGGGCAAAAGATCAGGGTAAGACTCTTTTCGATGTTTTGATGGATATTTATGTTGAATATGGATATACCCTGAATCAAACGGTTAATGTCGTGAAACCAGGCAAGAGTGGTGCGGATGAAATCAAGGCCATGATGCAGCAGTTCCGTCAGAATCCTCCAACTCAACTTGCAGGTTCGCCTGTAGTTCTTGTAAAGGACTATCAGACATTGAAAGCAACGGATGCAGAAGGTCGGCAGGTTGATTTGGATTTTCCGGAAACTTCCAATGTACTTCAGTGGTATACGGCAGACGGTAGCAAGATCAGTGTCCGTCCGTCGGGAACAGAACCGAAGATTAAATTCTATATGGAGATAGCATCCGAAATGGGTTGTCCAAAATGCTATGAACGTGCGACGGCTTCAGCAATGGAAAAAGTTGAGGCAATTAAGAAGGATTTGGGATTGTAATATATTATTCGTGAAGATGGTCGTCTGATCCATTTTCAACTGAAAAGAATTCATAGTCGTTCCTCTGAATATTATTCTTAAGAGGAACGGCTTTTTTGTGAATAAAAACTATGGAAGCAAAAGAAAAAATGAAATCTTACTGGTTCGTTTTTTGTAAGGAGAGTTTGCTTGTCCGCATGTTATCTGATGGTCGGGCTGAAGTACCTGTACAAGAAACATCTCCTGTTACACTCGCAGAATGGCATGTGGTCAGAGAGTTTTCCGAACTCGATGGATTGCCTTGTCGGGTTGTACAGATTGATAATCCAATACTTCCGGAAGGATATGAGTTGGTGGGGTTGCGTGCTTCATATGCCCTTTTGCCTTTGCCGGTTTATTTAAAAGCGGGAAAAGGAGCAGAGATACTATATTGGGATCGGAATACACGTTTTTGCGGTGTCTGTGGCGGACCAATGAAATTTCATACAGTAATTAGTAAACGTTGTGCTCATTGTGGAAAGGAAGTGTGGCCGCAACTTGCTACTGCCATTATTGTTCTGATTCGGCGGGGTGACCAAATACTACTTGTTCATGCCCATAATTTCAAAGGTTCATTTTATGGATTAGTGGCCGGATTTGTAGAAACCGGTGAAACGTTAGAAGAATGTGTGGAACGTGAAGTAATGGAAGAAACAGGGTTGTCGGTGACTAATATTCGGTATTTTGGAAGTCAGCCATGGCCTTATCCTTGTGGACTGATGATTGGTTTTTATGCCGATTATGCTGGCGGTGAAATTCATTTGCAACGTAAGGAACTGGCAAGTGGAGGTTGGTTTGACCGTGATAATTTACCTGAGATACCTGCAAAGTTATCCATGGCACGAATGCTCATTGATGCTTGGTTAGAAAAGCGCATTTGAAAAAGTCGTGTTTTTAAATTTTATGTGTTTTTATTCGTAAACAAATATACAGAAAATAAATAATTCATTATTTTTGCAATAACAGAGTCGATAAAATTGTGTGAAATTTGTGCGCAATTTGTTACCTTTGTTGTTGAAAAAACAACTTAATAACTCCATAAGCATGAAAAAGCAACTTAAAAAAGTCTTGGTACTGGGTTCCGGTGCCTTAAAAATCGGTCAGGCGGGAGAATTTGATTATTCTGGTTCTCAAGCATTGAAAGCTTTGCGTGAAGAAGGTATCCGTTCTGTACTCGTGAATCCGAATATTGCTACGATTCAGACGTCAGAGGGTATTGCCGATCAGGTTTACTTTCTGCCTGTAACAACTTATTTTGTTACAGAGATTATTAAAAAGGAGCGTCCGGATGGTATTTTGCTGGCATTTGGTGGTCAGACTGCGTTGAACTGTGGTACAGAACTTTATCAGCAGGGAATCCTTGAAGAATACGGTGTAGAAGTGCTTGGAACTTCTGTTGAGGCTATTATGTATACAGAGGATCGTGATCTTTTTGTGAAAAAGCTCAACGAGATAGAGATGAAGACTCCTGTAAGTCAGGCTGTAGAAAATCTGGAAGATGCATTGGCTGCTGCACGTCGTATCGGATATCCGGTAATGATCCGTTCCGCTTATGCTTTGGGAGGACTTGGTAGCGGAATTTGTCCGAATGAGGAGAAATTTATCGAATTGGCTGAAAGCGCTTTCACTTTCTCACCGCAGATTTTGGTTGAAGAATCGCTTAAGGGATGGAAAGAAATCGAATTTGAGGTTATTCGTGATGCCAACGACCATTGTTTTACTGTTGCCAGCATGGAGAATTTTGATCCACTGGGTATTCATACAGGAGAATCAATCGTTGTCGCTCCGACTTGTTCTTTGACAGAAGAGCAGGTAACGATGCTTCAGGAGTTGTCTAAGAAATGTATTCGTCATTTAGGTATTGTTGGAGAATGTAATATCCAGTATGCATTCAATGCCGAGACAAATGATTATCGTGTAATTGAAGTTAATGCCCGCTTGAGCCGTTCGTCTGCTTTGGCATCAAAAGCAACTGGTTATCCATTGGCGTTTGTTGCAGCTAAAATTGGATTAGGTTATACTTTGGATCAAATCGGAGAGATGGGTACGCCTAATTCAGCATATGTGGCTCCGGCACTTGATTATTTGATTTGTAAGATTCCACGTTGGGATTTGACGAAATTCGCAGGGGTTTCACGCCAGATCGGTTCTAGTATGAAGTCTGTTGGTGAAATTATGTCAATCGGACGTTCGTTTGAAGAAATCATACAGAAAGGTCTACGTATGATCGGTCAGGGGATGCATGGTTTTGTCGGAAATGATAATTTGCATTTTGATAACTTGGATGACGAGTTGGCCAATCCTACTGATTTACGTATTTTTGCTATAGCTCAGGCATTGGAGGAAGGTTACAGCATTGAACGTATTTTTGATTTGACAAAAATAGATCCATGGTTTATCGGTAAGCTGAAAAATATTGTAGATATGAAGGCGCGCCTTCAGGCTTATGATAAATTGGAGGATATTTCTGCAGAATTATTGCGTGAGGCAAAAGTATTAGGTTTTTCTGATTTCCAGATAGCCCGTTTTGTGTTGAAACCTGAACAGGGAAATATGGAAAAAGAGAATTTGCAGGTTCGTGCTTATCGTAAGAAACTGGGTATATTGCCGGCAGTTAAACGAATAAATACTGTGGCATCAGAGCATCCGGAATTGACGAATTATTTGTATATGACATATGCCGTTGAGGGATATGATGTGAATTATTACAAGAATGAGAAATCTGTGGTTGTTCTTGGTTCCGGTGCTTACCGAATTGGTTCATCTGTTGAGTTCGACTGGTGTTCTGTTAATGCGATCCAAACAGCACGAAAGTTGGGTTATAAGTCTATTATGATCAATTATAATCCAGAGACTGTCTCAACGGATTATGATATGTGCGATCGGCTTTATTTTGATGAACTGTCATTTGAACGTGTTCTTGATGTGATCGATCTGGAGCAGCCACGAGGTGTGATTGTATCAGTAGGTGGACAAATTCCTAATAATCTGGCTATGAAACTTCATCGTCAGTCTGTACCTATTTTGGGAACATCTCCAGTATCTATCGACCGGGCAGAAAATAGAAATAAGTTCTCTGCAATGCTCGACCAGCTTGGTATAGATCAGCCGGCATGGCAGGAATTGACTAGTCTGGATGAAATGAAGGCCTTTATTGATAAAGTTGGCTATCCGGTTCTGGTTCGTCCGTCGTATGTTCTTTCTGGTGCTGCAATGAATGTTTGTCATAATGAAGAAGAACTTACACGTTTCCTTCAGATGGCTACGGAGGTATCGAAAGAATATCCGGTAGTTGTTTCTCAATTTATGCAGGAGACAAAAGAAATTGAGTTCGATGCAGTTGCGCAGAATGGAGAAGTGGTAGAGTATGCAATTTCCGAGCATATTGAGTTTGCTGGTGTGCACTCAGGAGATGCTACCTTAGTGTTCCCTGCGCAGCAGATTTATTTCTCAACAGCCCGTACGATTAAGAAAATCAGTCGACAGATTGCAAAAGAATTGAATATTTCTGGTCCGTTTAATATCCAGTTCCTTGCGAAAGGAAATCAGGTTAAGGTTATTGAATGTAATTTACGTGCATCACGTAGTTTCCCGTTTGTATCTAAAATATTAAAACGTAACTTTATTGAGACAGCTACGCGTATTATGTTGGATGCGCCATACAGTCAGCCTGACAAGTCTGCATTTGACATAGATCGAATTGGTGTTAAAGCATCTCAGTTCTCTTTTGCCCGTTTGCAAAATGCTGATCCTGTTCTTGGAGTGGATATGTCTTCAACTGGTGAAGTTGGTTGTCTTGGTGATGACTTTAATGAGGCGTTACTGAACGCACTGATTGCTACTGGATATAAAATTCCGCGTAAATCAGTTATGTTCTCTTCTGGCGATGCGAAATCAAAAGTAGATTTGCTTGATGCCAGTCGTATGTTGGCTGCTAAAGGATATGATATTTATGCAACAACGGGTACTGCTACGTTCTTGAATGAAAATAATATTCCAGCTATCACAGTACATTGGCCTGATGAGAATCAAGGTTCAGAAAACAATGTTATGAAAATGATTGCTGATCATAAATTTGATTTGATTGTGAATATTCCGAAGAACCACAGCAAGCGTGAATTGACGAATGGTTACCGTATTCGTCGTGGTGCTATTGATCATAACATTCCTTTGATGACTAATGCTCGTTTGGCCAAAGCATTTATTGAGGCTTTCTGTCAGATGAGTGAACAGGATATTCAGATAAAGAGCTGGCAGGAATATAAATAGGATATAAATACTTCTGTCATTATCATATAATCCTCCAAAAGTTATCCATATACTTTTGGAGGATTTATTTTATTCTACATTGAATTGGCTAAATTAATAAGGGCAAGTGAAATGGTATATTTTGTGTTTTATCTGTATGTCGTATAATATATGATATGATTATAAAATAAAAAAGCTGCATCGTTGATTACGATACAGCTCAATAGGATTGATATTTGATGGTTACTTAATCAAATCAATACTACGTTTAACAAAGTTGCTTAGTGCTTCGCCTTTTAGCATACCGTTTTGTAGTAGTGCTAAATCGATTAATTGATGAACAATTTTGTTGTCAGTTCCGTATTTAGCCATTACTTCATCGCGAAGTTTTTCTTGGGCTTGGATATCATCTCCGCATTTGTTCAACTCGTCTTTTTCTTCTTGAGTTATCTCTTCCGCTTTTTTATTATCTTGTTGTTGGCGTAGTACTGCCTGACGTGCAGATAAGCCTTTTATTTCAGCTTCTATCGGTTTTAATTCTTCTGCAGTTTTTGTTTCACTGTCTGTAAGAATTTCCTTAATTAATGCATGGTCTGTATTCAGGACCATGGTGTACATATCTGGCATTTCTCCATAGAAGGACATTCCCGGTTGAATTTGTGCCATTTCTTTCATACGGCGCATATATTCACTCTGTACGATAAGAATTGGAGATGCTTGTTCTCCCATGGCTTGAGTTTCAACATAAAATTCTTTTTTATCAATAGCTGGGATTTGGCTTTTGAAGACAGATGACAGTTTGGCACTTTTTTCTTTATCAAGAGATGACGTGTTGGCATTGTCTTTTATAATAAGACGATCGATAACATCTGCATCTACTCGAGTGAATCTACTCTTTTCAAATTTTTGTTCCAACATAGAAACTACTGGAGTATCTAATTGGCCATCAAGTAATAACACATTGTATCCTTTATTTTTTGCTGCTTCGATATAACTATATTGAGCTTCTTTATCGTTGGCATACAAATAAATGAGATTTCCGTCTTTGTCTGTCTGACTGTCTTTAATTAAAGTCTGATATTCCTCGAATGTGAAATATTTGCCTTCACAGTCTTTAAACAATGCAAAGTTTTTAGCTTTATCGTAGAAATCCTCTTGTGTCAACATACCATAATTGATAAAGATTTTGATATCATCCCACTTTTGCTCAAAATCTTTACGGTCGTTTTTGAATATGCTTTGTAGACGGTCGCTTACTTTCTTAGTAATATAGGTTGATATCTTTTTCACATTGCTATCACTTTGCAAATAACTTCTGCTGACATTCAAAGGAATATCAGGAGAGTCGATAACGCCATGCAGCAAGGTTAGGAAGTCAGGGACGATACCTTCTACAGAATCTGTGACATATACCTGGTTGCAATATAATTGGATTTTATTTCTTTGCAGTTCAATGTTACTTTTAATCTTAGGGAAATAGAGTACACCTGTCAGATTAAACGGGTAGTCAACGTTTAGGTGAATCCAAAAAAGTGGTTCGTCGCTCATTGGATAAAGAGTACGATAAAACTCTTTATAGTCATCGTCTTTTAAATCACTAGGTTTGCGCGTCCAAATAGGATTTGTGTCATTGATGACAAGATCTTCATCTGTATCAACTTGTTTGCCGTCTTTCCATTCTGTTTTCTTTCCAAATACAACAGGAATAGGTAGGAAGCGACAATATTTGTCTAGTAATCCTTTAATTTTATTCTTATCAAGGAATTCTTTGCAATCATCATCAATGTGCATGATGATGTCTGTACCACGTTCTTCTTTTTCTGTTTCTTCAAGTTCATAGGCAGGACTTCCATCGCAGGTCCATTTTACCGCCTGAGCACCTTCTTTGCAGCTTTTTGTTACAATTTCTACTTGTTTACTGACCATGAAAGAAGAATAGAAGCCAAGACCGAAATGGCCTATAATGGCATTGGCGTCGTCTTTGTATTTATCCAAAAAGTCATTCGCACCAGAGAATGCAATCTGATTAATGTATTTTTCAATTTCTTCTGCAGTCATACCAATACCATTATCGCTAACGGTAATAGTTCCTTTGTCGGTATCAAGCTTCACAGAAACTTTTAAATCGCCCAATTCACCTTTATAATCGCCTTTGTTGGCTAAAGTTTTTAATTTTTGGGTAGCATCAACTGCATTGGATACAATTTCACGAAGGAAAATTTCATGATCACTATACAAGAACTTTTTAATAACGGGGAAAATATTTTCAGTTGTTACCCCAATGTTTCCTTTTTGCATATTCTTTATTTTTTTAATTTAATATACTGCTTTATTGAGAATATATCTCGGTTTTTCTTTAATACAAAGAAAGTGCCAGACAGGTGAATGTCTGGCACTTTTAACTTTATTTTAATGATAACCTATTCTGATTAATTGCAGAGGTCATCCTTGATAAAGGAAAGTTGTTCTGCTTGTTCGTTTTCACAAGTGATCCGTATCGTTGTTCCTGGATGAATTTCTTCATTAATAATCATTTCGCAGAGTTTATCCTCAATATATGTTTGTAATGCTCTTTTCAGTGGGCGAGCACCATATTGCACATCATAACCTTTCTTGGCAAGAAATGATTTTGCTGAATCGTCAAGAACCAAATGATAACCTAATTCTTTTACCCGTTTTAGTAATGGTTTAAGTTCTATGTCAACAATACGTCGGATATTATCCATTTCTAACTGATCAAAATGGACAATTTCATCAAGTCTGTTTAAAAATTCAGGCGCAAATTGTTTATTGAGAGCTTTGAGAATCAAACTTCTTCCAAACTCTTTATCCATCACTCCATTCATAATGGTACTGTATCCAATGGATTTGCCAAAATCTTTTAACTGTCTTGTTCCACAATTAGAAGTCATGATGATTACTGTATTTTTAAAATCAATTGTGTTGCCGTTTCCATCGGTCATACGTCCATCATCCATAACTTGTAGCAATATATTGAAAATGTCGCTATGAGCCTTTTCTAGCTCATCTAACAGTAGGATTGAATAAGGTTTACGTCTTACCTTTTCGGTCAGTTGACCTCCTTCGTCATATCCTACATATCCCGGAGGGGCACCAATCATACGACTTACTGTATGTTTTTCCGAATATTCGCTCATATCAATTCGAATCAAGGCATCTTCACTGCCGAAAATCTCTTCAGCAAGTTTCTTTGCCAAATAGGTTTTACCCACACCGGTAGGTCCGACAAACAAAAATGTTCCAATCGGTTTCTTCGGATCTTTCAGCCCTACACGGCTTCTTTGTATCGCTCGGACAATCTTGTCGATTGCTTCATCTTGTCCGATGACATGTTCTTTTAAATCGTGTGCCATATTCTTTAGACGTGTAGTTTCATCTTGTCCGATTCTTTGAACGGGGATACCTGTGATCATGGCAACAATATCTGCAACGGTTTGTTCATCAACGGTAATTCGTTGTTGGTCCAGTTGATTGATCCATTCTGCTTTGATTTTTTCCAGTTCGTTCTGTAACTTGTTTTCTTGGTCACGATAATCTGCAGCGAGTTCAAAGTTCTGTTCTTTTACTGCATTATTTTTCAGTTGATGTAATTCTTCTATTTTTTGTTCTTGGGCCTCAATCTCTTTGGATACCGGAAGATTATTGATGTGCACACGTGCTCCTGCTTCATCAAGCGCATCAATGGCTTTGTCTGGGAAACATCGATCTGATATGTAACGTTCTGTATACCGGATACATGCTTGTAAGGCATCCGGGGTATACGTTACATGATGATGTTTCTCATATCTTTCCTTAATGTTTTGAAGAATTAGGAGGGTTTCTTCAGGAGAAGTAGGTTCAACCAGCACTTTTTGAAAACGCCGTTCCAAAGCACCGTCTTTTTCTATTGATTTACGATATTCGTCAGTAGTTGTTGCACCGATGCACTGAATTTCTCCCCGAGCTAATGCTGGTTTAAGAATGTTTGCCGCATCCATACTTCCAGGAGCCGAACCGGCACCTACAATTGTATGAATTTCATCAATAAATAGAATTATATCTGGATTTTTCTGGAGTTCGGATAAGATACCTCTTATTCGTTCTTCGAATTGACCACGATATTTTGTTCCTGCAACAACAGCTGTCATATCCAAGGCAATAATCCGTTTATCGAAGAGAATTCGTGAAACTTTACGTTGTACGATTCTTAATGCAAGTCCTTCTACAATTGCAGATTTACCTACACCTGGTTCTCCAATAAGTATTGGATTATTTTTTTTCCTTCTGCTTAATATTTGGGATACGCGCATGATTTCGTTTTCCCTACCGATGACCGGATCAAGGACACCATCTGCTGCAGCTTGTGTCAGATCTATTCCAAAACTGTCTAATATCGGTGTGTTCCTATTGGATTTCTTGTTTGTTGCAGGTTGTATTGTTTGTGAAATACTGTTGTTTGCCGTCTTGTTGTTTTCGTCGTCATCATCATAGTCGTCATCATTATCGGCTATTCCAAATCCCATTTTAATATCGGGTTTTTGCGACATGGCATTGAGCAGATCTTCATAGGTAATTTGCATTTCTTCGAGTGCGTTGCATGCTTTATTCTCTTTGTCTTTCATAATGGCAAGTAACACATGTTCACTGTCTGCTGTTGCCGATTTTAGTAATCGGGCCTCCAGCAAACATAATTTTAAGATTCTGGATGCTTTTTCATCCAAAAGAATGGAATCAGCAGCAGGAGCCTCCATACTTGCTTGTGCACGTGCAACTGTTTCGAGTTCAAAACGTAATGTCTTTAAATCTGCGTTAAGCTGCTGAAGCATGCGGACGGCTTTACATTCGCCTTCTCTTAAAATGCCCAGTAACAGATGTTCCGGACCGACTGCCGTATTTTGCAAGCGTATAGCTTCTTCTTTGCTATAGACTATAATTTCTGATAGTTTTGCTGAAAATTGATTATTAATCATCTTTTTGTTTTACTGGTTTGTTTACCTGTCTGCAAAGATAACGTAATTTGTGGAAACCTGAGCAGAAACAGACTAATATATGTTTAGCAATATTTATGCCATTTGTTTTATTTAAATACAAAAACAGATTAAAAAAACATAAAACGCTCTAGAAAAGGCTCAAAACGTCTTTTAACAGGTTTTATTTTTCTCTTATCGGGATTTTATGTAATTTTACGTGCTTTTTGTGAAGAATGAATACAAAGACTAATCAGATAAAGTTTATTATAAATGTTGGATCAAGACAGAATAATTAAAGTGAACATCGAAGATGAGATGCGAAATTCGTACATTGACTATTCAATGTCTGTTATCGTTTCGCGTGCGCTTCCAGATGTTCGTGATGGTTTTAAACCTGTACATCGACGTATCCTTTATGGAATGAAGGAGTTGGGTAATACGCATGACAAACCATATAAAAAATGTGCTCGTATTGTAGGTGAGGTATTGGGTAAATACCATCCGCATGGAGATAGTTCTGTATACGGAGCCCTTGTGCGTATGGCACAGGAATGGAGTATGCGTTATACATTGGTGGACGGTCAGGGTAACTTCGGTTCTGTAGATGGTGACAGTCCAGCTGCCATGCGTTACACGGAAGCACGTCTGCAGTTGATGGGCGAGGCTATGATGGATGATTTGGAGAAGGAAACGGTTGATATGGTGAACAATTTTGATGACACCCTTCAGGAGCCTTCCGTTATGCCTACAAAAATTCCGAATTTGTTGGTGAATGGTGCGAGTGGTATTGCAGTCGGAATGGCAACCAATATTCCAACGCATAATCTGGGAGAAGTGATTGATGCCTGTGTAGCTTATATAGATAATCCCCAAATAGACATAGAAGGCCTGATGACTTATGTAAAGGCGCCAGATTTTCCGACTGGTGGCTTTATATATGGAATGCAAGGCGTAAAAGATGCGTATGAAACTGGCCGTGGTCGTGTCATAATGCGTGCTCGTGCTGAAATCGAATCTGGAGAAAATCACGACCGGATTGTGATTACGGAGATTCCATATGGGGTGAATAAGGCTGAATTGATCAAAATGATTGCAGATTTGGTCAATGAAAAGAAAATAGAAGGAATCAGTTACACCAATGATGAAACCGACCGTGAAGGTATGCGTATTGTTGTTGATGTGAAGCGTGATGCCAATGCTAATGTTGTCTTGAATAAGTTGTTTAAGATGACACCTTTGCAGACGAGTTTCAGTGTCAACTGTATTGCTCTGGTTAAAGGGCGTCCCAAATTGCTGACGTTGAAAGACTGTATTGCTAATTTCGTAGATCATCGTCGTGATGTTGTTATTCGCCGGACACGTTATGATTTGCGTAAGGCTGAGGAGCGTGCTCATATACTTCAGGGACTGATTATCGCCAGCGATAATATTGATGAAGTTGTACATATAATTAAGAGTGCAAAAGATCCGCAAGCGGCTATTGCTGCTTTGATAGATCGTTTTGAACTTGATGAAATTCAGGCACGTGCTATCATCGAGATGCGTTTACGTCAGTTGACGGGACTTTCTCAAGAGCAATTACGTGCGGAATATGACGATTTACTCAAGAAAATAGATTATTATAAGCAGATTTTAAGCGACGATAATCTGTGTATGCAGGTCGTAAAGGATGAATTAAATGAAGTGAAGGAACAGTTTGGTGATGAGCGCCGTTCTGAAATTGTTCTTTCCAGCGAAGAATTCAATCCGGAAGATTTTTATGCAGATGATGAGATGGTAATTACCATAAGTCATATGGGATATATCAAACGTACGCCTTTGGCTGAATTCCGTGCGCAAGGTCGTGGTGGTGTCGGCAGCAAGGGAACAAGTACGCGTGATTCCGATTTCGTAGAATATATCTATCCGGCTACGATGCATAATACGATGTTGTTCTTTACGCAGAAAGGACGTTGTTTCTGGTTGAAGGTTTATGACATTCCAGAAGGAACGAAGACATCAAAAGGCCGTGCTATTCAGAACATGTTGAACATAGATGCCGATGATGCGATCAATGCTTGTCTGCGAATCAAAAATCTGAATGATCCTGAATTCTGTGCCCGTCACTTTGTTTTGTTCTGTACTAAGAATGGTGTTATCAAGAAGACTTGTCTGACAGAATATTCCCGTCCGAGAACCAATGGTGTGAATGCCATTACGATTCGCGAAGACGATCGTGTGATAGCTGTTCGTTTGACTAATGGCGAGAACGAAATTGTAATAGCCAACAGAAATGGCCGTGCTATTCGCTTTAATGAAAATGCTGTTCGGGCAATGGGACGTACTGCAACGGGAGTCAAAGGTATGACACTTGACGAAGACGGAAGCGATGAAGTAGTTGGAATGGTTTGTGTGAATGATCCTAAGAAAGAAACCATTATGGTGGTTAGTGAGCAGGGTTACGGAAAGCGTTCTGATATTGAGGATTATCGTGTAACTAATCGTGGTGCGAAGGGTGTAAAAACGTTGAATGTAACGGATAAAACCGGAAAACTGGTAGCGATTAAAGTCGTGACCGATGCAAACGATTTGATGATTATCAATAAGAGTGGCATTACGATTCGCTTGAAAGTGGCTGATGTGCGTATTATGGGTAGAGCGACTCAAGGTGTTCGGTTGATTAATCTGGAAAAACGTAACGATCATATTAGTAGTGTTTGCAAAGTTCAGACGGATGAGGAGGAAGTCGTAGATACAGCCGAAGATCTTGCGGAAGAGGTAACAGCAGCTCCAGCCGTTCAGGAAACGGAAGAAGTTACTGATGTTTCAGAAGTAAATGTAGTTCCTGGAAATCCGAAAAGACCGGTAGAGCCGACATTGTTCGATGATATGCCAGATGAAGAATAATCCAAGTGAAAATGAAACATATTATACAGAATATTAAAATGTTTATGTTATGAAGAAGATTTTATGTGCAGTGGCTTTGCTGATAGCTGCTAATACAGCTTTCAGTCAGGACAAATTGATTCGTAGAGCCCAAAGTTTGATTGAAGAAAATAAACTGGACGAAGCGCAAACTACCATTACCGAGGCTTTAACCAGTGGTAAAACAAAGAAAATGGCTCTGGCTTGGGACGTTCAGGGTGATTTATATCAGCGTATTTTTGGAGCAGAATTGAATAAGGCGGCAGCCAATCAGCCATTGGATACCATGAAGTTTGCAACAAATCTTTATGCTTGTATTGATGCTTATGAGAAATGTAACGAACTGGATGAAGATCAGGAGTTTGTTGCCAAGAATAAGGAGAACTTGATCAGGTTCCGTACATTTTATATGTATTGTGGTCAGTTCTTTTTTAACAATAAGCAGTACGCTGAGGCATATAAGGCGTATGATGGCTGGTTGAATTATTCTAAAAACAAACTGGTAGCCAATGAACCAAAGGTTTTGAAGGATTCTATTTTTGATGAAAATCAGATTGCCTATTATGCTTGTCTTGCAGCTTATCAGGCAAAAGATTATAAGAAGATGGATGAACATATTCAGCAAGCTTTGACTTATGAGAAAGAGCGCGAAACAGTACGTCAAATGTATTTGCTTTCTTTCTTGGAGCAGGGTGATACGACATCATGGGTTGCGAAATCTAAAGAGATTGCTTTGAGTGATGCTGGTGCTGAGGTTATAGCTCAGAATCTTTTGGCATATTATATGGAAAAGAAGGATGATGCTGGCGCTGTAGCTTTTGCTGATGAGTTAATTGCTAAAAATCCAAATAGCAAAATAGGTAATTATTCTAAAGGTGTTGTTTATTTCGGACAGGAGAAGTATGAAGATGCATTGACCTGTTTCAATAAAACAATTGAAGTAGCGCCGGATTATATAGATGCATATTATAACGCTGGTGTATGCTATTGTAATTTAGGTTATAAGATCAATGAGGCTTTGTCAAAGAAGAAGCTGACTGTTGCTCAAAATAAAGCTGAGATTGAAAAAGTTAAGGCCTTATATAAGAAAGCAGAGCCATTTTTCTTGAAGGTTAAGGAAATGGAGCCGGACGATCCTTCACGCTGGGCTTCACGTTTGAGCACAATCTATTACATTCTTGGAGATGAAGCAAAGCAGAAAGAAATGGATGCATTGCTTCAGTAAAATGGAATATTAAAATTAGTTAGTGATTATATTGGGGTGGTGCGTTCTTGAAAGGCATCACCCTTTGTTTTAGGAGAACTATGAGAAAAGAACAAATCATTGTCTTTTTTGCTTTTTTAATGTTGGTTTCCGGTTTGGCTTTAGGCCGCAACTTGAAAAAAGAAGCGCGGGCTGCAATAAAGTCCGGTTCTAACTTAGAACAGATGGAAAAGGACTTGTTGGCAGCTATTCCCACCGAGGAGAAACAGTCAAAACGTGCAGAATATTACTATTATGCTGCTCTGATCAACCAAAAGATTAATGATATTGAGAATGAAAAACTTTATCTGAAACAGAGCTATGATACGGTTAAGTTTTTCAATAGTATTCATACTTTATATCAGCGTTTGTATCAGTGCGATTCTGTTGAGCAGATTCGGGCAGAACGAGGTGAGAAATATAAATACAGAAGCAAGGTCCGTAATTTGTTGCGGGCTTATCGTGTAAATTTGCTCAATGGTGGGAAATTTTTCCTGATTAAGCATAATTATCCAAGCGCGTTTGCTTTGTTGGATATGTATTTGGTAAGTGCTCAATGGGATGTATTCAAGAAAGACGCTTATATCAGTAATGATTCTACTTTGTTCGAGGTTGCCCGTTGGGCAACACTTTCTGCGTTTAATATGAATAGCCCTGAAAATACCATTAAGCATGCTGATCTTGCTTTACGTGAGAATCGGGGCCGAAATTATATTTACGAGTATAAGGCTAAGGCCTATCTGGCCTTGGGCGATACAGCTAATTGGTTACAGACTCTGAAAGCTGGATTGACTGATACACCGAATCATCCGTTCTTTTTTGCCAATATAATGGATTATATGAATGCTACAGGTCGTTACGACGAAGCGATTATGATTGCTGATCGTATGATTGAATATCAACGTAGCAATGCATTTTATTGGTATGCCAAAAGTTTGGCTTTACTCAATAAGAAAGATTATGAAGCTTGTATTGCCATATCTGATAGTGTTTTGGCACGGAATCCCGACTATGCTGATGCATACTATAATAAAGGAATCTCTTATTGTAATATCGCTATTCTTTTGAATGATTCTGCGGCTATGGCTGTTGGTGGTCGTGATTATGAAAAGTTGCGGCTACAGTCTGTTGCAGCCTATGCACAAGCATTGCGTCCGATGGAGATTGTACGTGCCTTGAAGCCGGAAGAAAAATCGAAATGGGCGCCACCGTTGTACCGTATTTATTTAAATCTGAATATGGGACGTCAGTTTGATGAAATTGAAGAGATTGTGAAACATTTAAAGTAAATGGGAAATGAATCAGATTCCAATACAGTTTGCGCCATTACAAGGCTATACAGAAGCACCTTTTCGAAACTTTCATGAAAAATATTTCGGAGGTGTTGACCGTTATTTTGCACCATTTCTTCGCGTACAGCATAAAGAAATCCGGCGAAAGGATCAGCGTGATGTTTTGCCGGATAAGAACACTGTAAACAAACTCATACCACAGATTATGGCTTCCGAGATTTCGGAAGCTGATTTCTTAGTGCGTTTTCTTGTTGAAAACGGGTACCGGCACATTGATATCAACATGGGATGTCCTTTCCCAATGTTGGTGAGAAGGCATTTAGGCAGTGGTATTCTGCCATATCCCGATGAGGTCGCTCGTTTATTGGAGATTACACGTCATTATCCAGATATTCATTTTTCCGTTAAAATTCGTCTTGGCAGCGAACAAGCAGATGAATGTTTGCGTTTGGTTGATTTATTGAATGAGTTTCCATTGGAGCAGGTTGCTGTTCATGCCCGTTTGGGTGTTCAGCAGTATAAGGGAGATTGTGACCGCATGGCTTTCGGAGCTTTTGCCGCACGTTGCAGTCATCCGCTGGTTTACAATGGTGACATTCAGAGTATAGAACAAATCAAGCAGATTACGACTGAATTTCCGCAACTTTCAGCAATTATGATTGGTCGGGGATTATTGGCACAACCTTGGCTGGCTTCTGAATATATGGATGGGGTTTTATGGGATGCAGGACGCAAACAGCAAGCTTTACGTCGTTTTCATGCCGATTTGCAGGATTATTATGTTCAGACAATTGAAGGTGGTGAATTACAGTTATTACATAAACTTCAATCGTTCTGGGAATATTTTTTGGTGGATGCAGACAGAAAATTACGCAAGAAAATTAAAAAGGCAACGAAAATGTCTGCTTATTCGGATGCTGTTTATCAATTGATACGTGCCTTAGAATAGTACGACTTATATTAGTGAAAAATAAAAGTTCTTTGTCTGAAGTGTAACGCAACAGACAAAGAACTTTTTATTTCGTAGATTAGCGCAAGGTTATCTGACAATTTGACAGATTGTCCACGATGGCTAAACTTTCGATTTGAATATTTTCTTGTTCAATCGCTTCACGTCCGTTCTGGAAAGCTTTTTCAATAATGAATCCCATTCCTTCGATGGTTGTACCACTTTGCTTGCACAAATCAATTACTCCCTTCGACGCATTTCCATAAGCCAGAAAGTCGTCAATAAACAGAATGTGATCATCGGGGCATAAAAAATTGCTGCTGATGCATACCGTATAGTCGCGGTCTTTCGTAAAAGAATGAACTACTGAAGTGAGCATGTTTTCCATAGTTTTTGGTTTTTTCTTTTTAATGAAAACAACCGGAAGTTTCATTAGATAACCCACAAAAATAGCAGGTGCAATTCCACTGGCTTCGATAGTTACGATTTTGTTGATAGGGCGTCCTTCAAATCTTTTGATGAATTCTTTTGCTATTTCATACATGAGCGTAGGATCCATCTGGTGATTGATAAAACTGTCTACTTTGAGAATTCCCCCAGGATAGCATTTGCCGTCCTGCATGATGCGCTGTTTCAATAGTTCCATATGCTTGTTTTAGTGTTTTTGCTGAAGATTTGAATGTGTTTATTCAAAATCTGTCTGCAAAGTTAGCATCTTTTTTCGTTTGTGGTGTTGTTGTATCCTGAATTCTATTGGTTGGTATCTTAAAATATGGTTTTTCCGGCTTATGAACAGTCGTTTTTCAACTATCGGACAGATGGGGGATAGTTAGGCCTCAAGAGTATATTTTGAATGTTTTTCTTTCCACTAAAGTTCAAAAATCTTTTCTTTTTGCACAAGTTTTGCATTAATGTGCAAAAAAAAGTGTATCTTTGCCGTCGAAATCATGAATTGAGAATTATTCATTCAAAGAAATAATTATGGCTTATAATTTATTAAAAGGAAAACGCGGTATTATCTTCGGTGCTTTGAACGATGCTTCTATCGCATGGAAAGTGGCAGAACGTGCCGTTGAAGAGGGTGCGCAGATTGTATTGACCAATACACCGGTAGCTTGCCGTATGGGTACTATTGCAGAACTGGCGGAAAAAACCAATGCTCAAGTGATTCCCGCTGATGCAACGTCGGTAGAAGATTTGAACAATCTCTTCGTGCAGGCACAGGAAGTATTGGGTGGAAAGATTGACTTTGTACTCCATTCTGTTGCCATGAGTGCCAATATGCGTAAAAAGCGTACATATGATGACTTGGATTATAATCTGTTGGGTAAGACGCTGGATATTTCGGCTATTTCATTTCACAAGATGATCCAGGTAGCCAAGAAGTTGGATGCCATTAACGAAAATGGTTCTATTTTGGCTTTGAGTTATGTTGCTGCGCAGCGTACTTTCTTTGGTTACAACGATATGGCTGATGCCAAATCATTACTGGAATCAATTGCCCGTAGTTTTGGATATATATATGGACGTGAGAAAGGTGTTCGTATCAATACGATTTCTCAGTCTCCGACTTTCACTACAGCCGGTGGTGGTATCAAGGGTTTTGACGGCTTGTATGATTTCAGTGACCGTATGTCGCCTCTGGGTAACGCAAGTGCTGATGAATGTGCTGATTATTGTGTAGTTATGTTCTCAGATTTGACTAAGAAAGTAACTATGCAGAATTTGTATCACGATGGTGGTTTCTCTAACATGGGTATGTCATTACGTGGTATGACTCAGTATGAAAAGTCATTTATTGATGAAAACCGTGATGAGAACGGAAAGATTATCTACGGATAATATTTCAGTTTTTGTACATAAACGATAAAAATTAAGAGCAGCTATCTTTAGATAACTGCTCTTAATTTTTTCTTTATATATAACTTGTTATTCCTCGTTTTCTTCAGTTTCTGTCAGTTGTTGTGCAGTAGAAGTCAGAGAAGAATAGATCTGTTCGTATGGAATGGTACAAGTAGGATTTCCTGCTGCATAAGGAGCTATTTCATACTGTTGGTAAACGAATTGTACGCCTTCTTCTGTTAGAACAGGAGGAGTTACCGGTAGTGGGAATAGGTATGCATTGGTTCCGTCGAACAGATATTGTTTCAGTTCTTCGTCAGTTTTTACCTTGAAATACGTTTTAATGTTTTCCCGGATCATTTCCCGAACGGCATATATACTATCGTGTTTAATCATATCCCAACCGAAAATACGGCCGTCGTCTTTCCGGAATGTGGCATAAGTGATATAGCGTCCGCCATGTGCTCCGCCGGTAAAATTATAGTTATAGACCTGATAAGATATACTTCGGGGAGTTTCATATACTGGTTGAATTACCCAGTCATACGTATAGCTCACATTACGCTCCGCATATTCATCCAGTTCCTCAATCGCATTTTTGATGAGCATATCGGCATAGTAGTCTACGACATGCTCCAAAGTATCCAGGCTATAAGTATAGTATCCGCCGAGTTGTTCGTTTGTCCATTCTTTAATGTTTCGTTTTAAGTTTTCCGGACCTTGTTTGGGGTATATGATGTTAGCCGTAAATGAGGCCTGTGCATGCGTACTGAAGGTCGAATCCATTTTTTCGAAATTCAGTGTATCATATACAATCTTGTCTGGTTCATTTTTTTCTGACGTTGTATTGTTCCAACAGGAAGATAAGGTCAGGCAAGTTGCGGTTGCTGCCATCAGTAATCTTGCTAATGAGTTTGACTTTTTCATATTCATTCGTTTTCGTTTTTATTTTAGGATAAAGATATAGAGATATTTTAGATTGCAGTTATCGTTTCATGTTAATTCATGTTACTTGATTATTAAACCGGTAATATAATGGATATTTTCATTCATATTGTATGGCTTTTCGATTATTTTTAGTTTTGACATAATGGTTTATAATTGCCCGTTTCTGTGTGAATTTGCTTTTATTTCTTTTATATTTCGAATTTTATATATTTCCTGGATATCTGTTCTGATAGCTTATTATATGATTTATATCTGTCAGAATATGTTATATAGCAGAAATTTTATCTGTTTAAGGGTGTTTATATGTTATTCAAAACAGTTATATTTGAAAAGGAAGTGCCGATCTGTGTATGTTCAGATGCCGATCTCGATTTTCTATTGTTGCCATCTCGCAATTCTGTTTCCAAAAAAAGTTGGATTTTCAGCTCTAAAATGCAATTTATAATTCTAGATGCATCTTTTCCTATTTCGCAAATTTTGGTAATATTATGTTGATTATGAGTTAGTTGTTTGGAAATTGGCTGTTCAATACTACGTTATTTAAATTATTTCAGTCAGGGAGCAGGATTTCGCTTAATTTCAGTCTATGAAATTTTCAATTTGTCATGAGTAACAAAATGAAAATATAGGTTATGATTGGAAGTCTTGTTAATAAATCTGTTTCTATTATTAAATAGGTTAAACGGAATAAACTTTTTTAGTTTTAAATAGTCATAAGAAAAAATTTACCTAAATAACGAATATGAATAAAAAAGCTAAATGGACACTGGTCGGGCTTATTGTGGCCGGACTGGTGGGATGGGGGATTTATTCGCAAATGCCCAAAGAAAATGGTGAATTGGCAGATGCGGAAAAAGTCGTAACCAACAAGACAAAAACAAAGCAGAAACTAAACGTGAATGCTGTAGTGATTAAGACTGGAAAGATTACTGATGAGATTCAGGTTACCGGATTGCTTTTACCCGATGAAGAAGTTGATCTTTCTTTTGAAACTTCTGGAAAGGTCGTATCCATTGATTTTCAGGAAGGGGCGCGCGTGAAACAAGGACAGTTGCTGGCTAAGGTCAACGACCGTCAGTTGCAGGCAGAGCTCAAACGGCTCAAGGCACAGGAAAAACTGGCTCAGGACCGTGTGTATCGTCAGCGTGTGCTCTTGCAGAAAGATGCCGTCAGTCAGGAAGCCTATGAACAGGTGAAGACGGAATATGCTACTTTGCAGGCTGAGATAGATATGGTGCTGGCACAGATTGATCTGACGGAATTACGTGCGCCGTTTGACGGAATTATTGGTTTGCGTCAGATTAGTGTCGGTGCTTATGCATCACCGTCTACGGTTGTTAGTAAACTTACGCGTGTGACACCACTTAAGGTCGAATTTTCTGTTCCGGAACGTTACGCAGCCGATATTCAGCCGGGTATTGGACTGGATTTCTCGGTAGACGGTTATTTGAAGCCTTTCCAAGCTAAAGTATATGCCAAGGAGTCTGCCATTGACCGGAATACGCATACGCTGGCTGTACGTGCAACATATCCGAATACAAATGGCAGACTGACTCCGGGACGTTACACCAGTATTCGTTTGAAAAAGGAAGAAATTGATGATGCTATAGCTATACCGGCAGAGGCAATTGTTCCTGAAATGGGAAAAGACAAGGTGTTCCTCTATCGTTCCGGTAAAGCGCAACCTGTAGAAATCAAGACAGGAATCCGTACAGAATCGCAAGTACAAGTACTTAAGGGACTGCAGGTCGGTGATACGCTGATCGTATCCGGAACATTGCAGTTGCGTACTGATTTGCCTGTAATTCTGGATCGTGTAGACTGATATTTATTAATGGACAATAATCGAAGACAAGCTTTATGAATATATCAGAATTAAGTATACGTCGACCGGTACTGGCTACGGTGATTACGATCATTATCTTGTTGTTCGGTGCCATCGGTTATATGTATCTGGGTGTGCGTGAATATCCCTCGGTAGACAATCCGATCATATCTGTTTCGTGCTCTTATCCGGGTGCAAATGCTGATGTGATCGAGAATCAGATTACCGAGCCTTTGGAACAGAATATAAATGGTATTCCCGGTATCCGGTCGCTTTCCAGTGTGAGTCAGCAAGGACAAAGCCGTATTACGGTTGAGTTTGAGTTGTCTGTCGATCTGGAGACTGCAGCCAATGACGTTCGCGACAAGGTTTCACGAGCACAGCGTTATTTACCCCGAGACTGTGACCCGCCGACTGTTTCCAAGGCCGATGCTGATGCTTCGCCGATTTTAATGGTAGCACTGCAAAGTGAGAAGCGTTCTTTGCTTGAACTGAGTGAGATTGCCGATTTGACGGTAAAGGAACAGTTGCAGACGATTCCGGATGTGAGTAGTGTGTCTATCTGGGGTGAAAAGAAATATTCCATGCGTTTGTGGCTTGACCCGTTGAAGATGGCCGGACTTGGCATTACGCCTATAGATGTAAAGAATGCTGTTGAGCGTGAAAATGTGGAATTGCCTTCCGGTAGTATTGAAGGAAATACGATTGAACTGTCTATCCGGACAATGGGTCTGATGAATACGGCCAAGATGTTCAATGATTTGATTATCCGTAACGATGGAAACCAGATTGTGCGTTTCAGTGATATTGGTCGTGCCGAGTTGGGTGCAGCTGACATCAAGAGCTATATGAAGATGAATGGCGTTCCGATGGTGGGTGTAGTAGTTGTTCCCCAGCCTGGTGCCAACCATATTAATATTGCCGATGCCGTGTATCAGCGTATGGAACAGATGCGCAAGGATTTGCCAGAGGATGTGACCTATTCTTATGGTTTTGACAATACTAAGTTCATCCGTGCTTCTATTAACGAGGTGAAGCAGACGGTTTATGAGGCTTTTGTCCTGGTGATCATCATCATCTTCTTGTTCTTGCGCGACTGGCGTGTTACTCTGGTGCCTTGTATTGTCATTCCGGTTTCCTTGATCGGATCGTTCTTTGTGATGTATGTAGCCGGTTTCTCTATCAATGTCTTGACGATGCTGGCTATTGTGTTGGCTGTGGGTCTGGTGGTCGATGATGCGATTGTGATGACCGAAAATATTTATATCCGTATTGAACAGGGTATGAAACCCAAGGCTGCCGGTATCGAAGGAGCTAAGGAAATTTTCTTTGCCGTGATTTCAACTACGGTGACTTTGGTGGCTGTATTTTTCCCGATTGTCTTTATGGAAGGTACCACCGGCCGTCTGTTCCGTGAATTCAGTATGGTAATTTCGGGTTCAGTGGTTATTTCCTCAATTGCAGCGTTGACCTTTACGCCGATGTTGGCTACAAAAATTTTGGTTCACAAAGAAAAAAAGAGCTGGTTTTACCGTAAGACTGAGCCTTTCTTTGAGGGATTGAATAATCTGTATATGCGTTCTCTAGGTGCGGTTCTTCGTCATCGAATCTGGACAATTCCGTTTATGTTACTGACATTCGGTTTGATCATATGGTTGTGGAATACTATTCCGTCTGAAATGGCGCCACTTGAAGACCGTTCTCAGATTACAATCAATACTCGTGGTGCGGAGGGTGTGACTTATGAGTATATCCGCGATTATACAGAAGACATCAATCAGCTTGTAGATTCGATCGTGCCCGATGCAGAAGCCGTTACAGCCCGTGTATCCAGTGGTAGTGGTAATGTTCAGATTACGCTGAAAAACATGGCCGACCGTGATTATACACAGATGGAGGTAGCTGAGAAGATTTCCAAGGCTATTCGTACAAAAACGAAAGCTCGTTCTTTTGTACAGCAGCAGAGTTCATTTGGAGGTCGTCGGGCCAGTATGCCGATTCAATATGTGTTGCAGGCGACAAACATTGAAAAACTGGAAGAGGTGTTGCCTAAGTTCATGGCAAAAGTCAATGAGAACCCGGTATTCCAGATGGCTGATGTGGATTTGAAATTCAGCAAACCCGAAGCACGTATCGTCATCAATCGTGATAAAGCAAACGTGATGGGAGTCAGCACAAAAGATCTTTCCCAAACCCTTCAGTACGGCTTAAGCGGACAGCGTATGGGTTATTTTTATATGAATGGAAAGCAATATGAGATTTTAGGTGAGATCAACCGTCAGCAGCGTAACAAACCTTCAGATCTGCGTTCAATTTATTTACGCAGTAGTGACGGTAAGATGGTACAGATGGACAACTTGATCGAACTGGAGAATAGTATTTCACCTCCGAAGCTCTACCGTTACAACCGTTTCGTGTCAGCAACGATTTCAACGGGACTGGCCGAGGGTAAAACGATAGGTGAAGGATTGGATGAAATGGACAAGATCGCCAAAGAGGTTCTCGACGATACGTTCCGTACTTCCTTGACCGGTGATTCCAAGGAATATCGGGAGAGTTCTTCCAGTCTTATGTTTGCTTTCTTGCTGGCATTGGTCCTGATCTATTTGATTCTGGCTGCCCAGTTCGAGAGTTTTAAGGATCCGTTCATTATTATGCTTACGGTTCCGCTGGCGATTGCCGGTGCTCTTGTCTTTATGTATTTTAACGACATTACGATGAATATCTTCAGTCAGATCGGTATTATCATGCTGATTGGTCTGGTGGCAAAAAACGGTATCCTTATCGTAGAATTTGCTAATCAGAAGCAGGAAACGGGTATTGATAAGATGAAAGCTATTCAGGATGCGGCGTTACAACGTTTACGTCCGATTCTGATGACGAGTGCATCTACAGTACTCGGATTGATTCCGTTGGCTTTTGCTACAGGCGAAGGTTGTAATCAGCGTATTGCCATGGGTATTGCCGTTGTAGGCGGTATGGTCGTATCAACGTTCCTGACGATGTATATCGTGCCCTCAATATACAGTTATATATCCACAAATCGTATTAAAAAGAATGTTGCATGAATAAGATAAGTTTTTTGGCAACGGCGTTTATATGGTGTTTGGCTTCTGTTGTTTCTGCACAGGAGGAACCAGAGGTTTATACGTTGAAACGTTGCCTGGAAATTGGATTGGAAAACAATTATTCCATTCGCCTGGTCAAGATCGACCAGCAAGTCAGTGACAATAATGCTACACCGGCCAATGCCGGTTTATTGCCGACATTGGATCTGACCGGTGGATATAACGGTGATTTGGGAACCACTCGTACGGAAGCCCGTGATACTGGAATGCGTACCAAAGAAGGTGCCGCGTATGACCAGGGGGTCAATGTGAATTTGGGATTAAACTGGACTTTGTTCGATGGGTTCAATCTCATTACAAATTATAAGCAGTTGCAGTTACTCAAGCAGCAAGGTGAACTGAACACTCGTATCGCCGTAGAAGATTTTATTGCTGCTCTGGCTTCGGAATATTATAATTTTATCCAGCAGAAAATTCGTCTGAAGAATTTCCATTATGCTATGATGCTGTCAAAGGAGCGTATGCGTATTGTCGAAGAACGTTTTCACATCGGTAACTTTTCGCGACTGGATTATCAGCAGGCTAAGGTGGATTTCAATGCTGACAGTGCGCAATACATGAAACAACAGGAAGCATTGGCTACCTCTAAAATCAAGCTGAACGAATTGATGTCCAACGAGGATGTAAACCGTTGGTTGATTATTCGTGATACGCTGATCAATGTTAATCCGGATTTTGTCTATGCCGACCTTTGGAAGTCAACTTTGCTGACCAATGCAAGCCTTTTGCGGGCAGATCAAAATACGCGGCTTTCCGAGATGGCACTGAAGAAAGTGCTTTCGCGCAATTATCCGTATGTAAAGTTGAATGCGGGGTATGGCTATAGTTATAACCGATATGGTTTGACTTCAACACGGATGCGCGATAATTGGGGGTTGAATGCCGGACTTACTGTTGGTATTAATCTGTTCGATGGAGCGAAGAAGGCCGAACGTGCCAATGCCCGTTTGGAAATCGAGAACACAAAACTCGTGCGTGAACAGCTGGAATTGTCTTTGAAGGCCGACATGAGCAATCTTTGGCAGTCTTATCAAAATAACCTTCAGATGTTGCAACTTGAACGTCAGAACCTCGTAACGGCCCGTGAGAATTATGAAATTGCTCATGAACGTTATATGCTTGGCGATTTGTCGGGTTTTGAAATGCGCGAAGCACAGAAGAGTTTGTTGGATGCGGAAGAGCGTCTGCTTTCAGCCGAATACAATACGAAGATGTGCGAAATATCTCTGTTGCAGTTGAGTGGCAATATCATGACTTATTTGAATTGATGTATTCATTAGACTGTATGGTCATTTATTTAGTATAGAAGGCGGAGGAATCAAAATGGAAGAAATTCAGCAAAAGAAACATTCCACATGGAAGTGGGGACTTTTAGCATTCCTCATTTTGTTGATGATTGGTGTTGTGGTTAGTTTTGTTTTTATCTTCTTTCCGTTGAATCGGGAAAAACGAGCTATAGAGGCACATATTTCCTGTTTGGTTCTTCCGCAGCAGGCACGTGTTGCAGGTGTTGTTACCGCTATCCGCTTTCATAAGGGTATGCGGGTGAATCGGGGGGATACATTAGTTTTGCTTCAGGATAGTACGTATCGGATGTTCGTTCATAAGGCTTCTTCTGAGTTGAACGCCAGTATGGAGATTAAACGTCAGGCTGATGAGGCTGTTTATGAACAGAATACCAGATATGAAAGATGCAAATATCAGGCAGACAGTGTACGTCGTGTGTTGGAAGAAAAGGAACAGGTATACTATCGTTATGAAGATTTGTTCCAGACACAAAAGGTTTCCTATGAGATGTATCGGGCTGCTCAGGAGGAGGCTCAGGCGCAGCAAGAAGTTTACGCACGCTATGAAGGTAGTCGAAAGGATGCTGAACTTATTTTAGCTGAGCTGTTGGGAAAACAGAAGATTGCGGTATCGCAGTATGATGCTTGTCGTGCAGCTTTAGAGTTGGCTGAATACAATCTAAACCAATGTGTAGTTCTGGCTACAGACAGTGGACTTATAGATCGTGTTCTGATAGCAGAAGGGGCCTATGTTGAAGTTGGAAAACCTTTGGTCGGACTAGTCCCTGATCAGGGGAAATGGGTGACTGCCTGCTTTTCGGATGATATGTTGTCTGATGTTGCAGGCGATGCAATTGTAGATGTCCGGGTTCAATTGCGCGGTCAGTGTTATGATTGGCAAGGGCGTGTTATTGAGGACACTCCGATGGATATGCCCGTTCATGGGCAAGGAAGTGGAACTTTTGTCCGTACGGTAACTCTGCCCCATTTGCCCGACAGCTTATTTGCCCGGCTCTATGACGGTCTGTCTGTCGACGTAATCTTGGAATAAAAATGAAGGGCATCCAATAGAAAAGCCTCATCGCATGCCATAAATGATTTTGCGATGAGGCTTTTTGTTATTTTAAATAGGGGTATACCGTATATTTTTAGATTCTGATTTTCCAGATACAGCCGCTTAAGGCAGGCACAGTAAGACAAACCGGTAATTCCGGTGAGATATCCAAATGTGTTTTTTTTCCGGTAATCAGTTCCGTTGCGGTAACCTGTTCTTTTTGGGGAATATTCAGGAAATCAAAGGCATGTTGTGGAATATGTATTTTGTTGGTTTGCTCCTGATCGCTGAAATTGGCAACGAGCAGAAGAAGTTCTTTTCCGGAACGGCGCAGGAATACATATTCATGGGTTTGATCGAAATCTTCGCTTTGCGGATTTACATACATCAAATCGTAGAAGGCACCTTCCCGCAGTGCTTTTTCACTGTTGCAAAGTTGGAGAATGCGAGCATAATATTTTTGCAGTTCTTTCTCATTTTCACTGAGTTGTTTGCCGTCGAAACGTCCTGAAGCACGCCAACGTTTTATGCTGTCAATTGTCCAATAGTCGAAGATGGTGGTCCGTCCGTCAAGTCCGCTGAATCCTTCTTCGTTCATGCCACGTTCGCCAAGCTCCTGTCCGAAATAGATCATCATCGGATTACAACCCATGCAGGCACTGACTAACAACGGGGCGCGGCCTTTTCTTGCATCACCAGCAAAAAAGTCTGATGCAAGGCGCTGTTCGTCATGATTTTCCAGGAAATTGAGCATGTGAATTTTAATGTCGTCTACGGACTGCCAGCATCCTGTAATCGAACTGGCCGGAATACAACCGCATACGATTGCTCTCAGATTGTCGTAAAGTCCCACTTTGTCATAAAGGAAATCGAACTGCCCTTGGTGAATATAGTTGCGATATTCAGCCGGATTATAGACCTCGGCTATGAAAATGATATCAGGGTGAGCTTCTTTCACTTGCGGTATAACCCATCCCCAAAAGGCTGCAGGAACCATTTCGGCCATATCGCACCGGAACCCGTCAACTCCTTTTCCAGCCCAGAAAAGCAGAATGTCGCGCATCTTGAACCAGGTGTCAGGTATGGGGTCAAAATGACATTGGTGACCGCCGCAATAGTCAATTCCATAGTTCAATTTGACTGTTTCGTACCAGTCGTTAATTCCAGGCCATGCGCTGAAATTGTCGTTACCTGTAGCTTTGGCCGGATATTCCCGGTAGGCAGATTGTCCTTCTTCCGGAGCATTGAAATTCAGATGCAGTTCTTCGTTAGGAATATAATAGAAATTATTTTGTGGATTGAAGGCATGGTCTTTATTGTCATTTTCACCTAAATCTTTAATGCCTTCAGGTTTGCAATCGGAATGATATTGACGCGCTACATGGTTGGGAACAAAGTCGATGATCATCTTCAGACCTGCTTTGTGTGTTCTTACCACCAGATTTTCAAATTCTTTCATGCGTTGATCCACCTTGGTTGCCAAATCCGGATCAATATCGTAGTAGTCTTTGATTGCATATGGCGACCCCGCCTTGCCTTTAACGACTTGAGGATGATCGGCAGCAATGCCAAATTCCGTATAATCTGTCTGTGTAGCATGTTCGATGATTCCGGTATACCAGATGTGTGTTGCTCCTAACTGTTTGATTTCTTCGAGTGCTTTGGCTGTAAAATCAGCCATGCGGCCGCAACCATTCTGTTTTTTATCGCCATTTTTTACCGGTTTGACTGCATTGCTGCCAAACAAACGGGTAAATACCTGATAGATGATGATTTTCTGATTCATAGTATTTGTGCTTGTTTTAAAATAAAAACATTCTGAACAACAGGCTGCATTAGTATGGAAAAACAGAATGCCATGCCGGATGTTCAGAATGTTTTCAGAAAAAGAGTTTCCTTTTCTATTTGCGTATTTATGGTATTAGGCGATACCGCATACGCTTACTTCGGCATTGCCTTTAGCAATTTTTCCAATCATACCCTGAAGAGCCTTTCCAGGACCGCATTCGGTAAACTCGGTCGCACCGGCTGCAATCATGTTCTGTACTTCCTGGGTCCAGCGTACTGATGCTGTCAACTGTGCGATCAGATTTGCTTTAATTTCTTCCGGATTGGTATGTGCCTGAGCATCTACATTCTGATAGATCGGACATTTTGGTGTGTTGAAGGTTGTAGCCTCGATTGCTGCCTGAAGTTCGTCTTTTGCGGGTTGCATCAAAGGAGAGTGGAATGCACCGCCTACAGGGAGAACCAAAGCACGTTTGGCACCAGCTGCCTTAAGTTTTTCGCATGCTGCATTGACTGCTTCGATATTACCACTGATTACCAACTGACCAGGACAGTTATAATTAGCAGGAACTACAATATTTTCTTCTGAGCTTACTTCGGCACAAACTTTTTCGATGGTTTCATCGTCGAGACCAACGATTGCTGCCATTGTAGATGGAGCTGCTTCACAAGCTTTCTGCATTGCCATGGCACGTGCATAAACCAATTTCAGGCCATCTTCAAAATTCAAGGCACCAGCGGCAACCAAAGCAGAGAATTCACCTAATGAGTGTCCGGCTACCATGTCCGGCTGGAATTCATCTCCCAGGCTCATGGCCTTGATTACTGAATGCAGGAATACGGCAGGCTGAGTGACTTTAGTTTGTTTCAATTCCTCGTCAGTACCACTGAACATGATATCTGTGATACGATAACCAAGGATTTCATTGGCTTTTTCAAAAAGTTCTTTTGCCAGTGGGTTGTTTTCGTAGAGATCTTTTCCCATACCTACGAATTGGGCTCCCTGTCCGGGAAATACAAATGCTTTCATTGTTTTTATCTTTTGATTATTTTAGTTTGTATCTATTATGTTCTTTCTGCTATTGCAGGGAACGTATTATTTTTTGCGAATATACGAATTTATTGCCGGATAATGGCTTTCTTTGGGTTAAAAAAATGATTGAGCGGCCCATGTCCGCTACCTATATGGATTGCTGTAGCGGATAGCAAGGCGTTGTTCAGGTATTTTTTGGCTTCGCCAACTGCTTCTGGAAGCGGATACCCTTGTGCGAGAAAAGCCGTTATAGCCGATGAAAGGGTACAACCGGTACCATGTGTATTCCGAGTTTCTATCTTTGGGCTCGAATAATGATAGGGAGTTTCCGGAGTCTGAATCGTGTACAGAAGGTCTGTTGATTCCGGTCCGTTTCTATGGCCGCCTTTAATGAGTACAGCTTGGGTTCCCTGTAGGAAGAATTGTTTAGCTGCTTGTTGGAGCTGTGTTTCGTCTGTGTCCGTGATTCCAGTTAATTTGCTTGTTTCCGGAAGATTGGGTGTGATTAACGTACAAAGAGGGAACAACATGTCTTGCATACATGCAATCGTATCGGGAGTGACGAGGGGGTGTCCGTTCGATGAACAGATAATGGGGTCAAGTACAAACTGTGCTGTTTCTTTATAGTCTGCAATTTCTTCACTTACAGCGCGAGCAATTTCATAATTGCCTAACATTCCGATTTTAATGGCCGTTGGTTTCAGATCGCTCAATACGGCCCGGATCTGCTGGCGGACTATTTCTGCCGGTAATGGATAAACAGACTGTACGCCACATGTATTCTGTACGGTAACTGCTGTAATGACAGAAGCAGCATAACAACCGAGTGCGCTTAGAGTTTTGATGTCGGCCTGAATTCCGGCTCCGCCACTACAGTCGGAACCGGCAATAGTCAGTGTAGTAAGGTAGTGCATGATTTTCGTGTATAAGCGTGAAGCAATACGGATCCTATCAGTACGCAAAGTCAAATCCTTTAATCAGATTCCAGCGTCCACGGGTGAAATCAGGTATGGATACGGGTTGGCTGCCACGGTCAACAGAAATACTGCTTAATTCGGTAATACAAGACCATTCGGCTGAATCATAGACATCGATGTCTAAGGGGAGTCCGTTTCGGAGACAGTAAATCAGGCGTCGGTCCATAATATAGTTCATTTCGTTCGGGACATTCCTTTGTCGTCCTTCAGCACCGATTGTTGCAGTAAGCCGATGCTCATATTGTTTCATCAAGGATTCTGTCGCTTCACCTTCCAAAGCATCATGACCATCGAGCATGATGCAGCGAATCGGGTATTTTTGCGTAAATCCTTTTGTACCACAAGTTGTCTGCATACGGCTGTATGGACGTGGGGTACTGACATCGTATTGGATAAGAATGGATATCCCGCGTACCGTCCGGATCAGTGTGTTATTGATATTCAGATGAGCGTCATCCGAAGTATGAGCATTTCCAGGCATGGCAACAAGATAATCCAAGCGGTCGCCTCGATGGATATTGAGTAACTGACAGATCGGCCCTAACCCATGGGTAGGATAGGGGTTACCTGAAAAATGCATACTGTATTTAGCCATCCAGTTGTTATAGTAGCCTCCGTGTTTTGTATCGGCAGCATAGCGTTCTCTCAAATCGTGTATATAGGCTCCTTCGCAATGGTTGATTTCACCCAATGCACCAGTACGGGCCATTTGGAGTGTGGTTAGTGTAAAGGGGTCGTAACAGCAATTTTCAAGCATAAAACAGTGTCGTCGTGTTTGTTCTGCTGTATTGACAACAGCCCAGCATTCTTCGACCGACATGGCCAGTGGCACTTCAACTGCAACATGCTTTCCCCATTCCATGGCATGAATGGCAATTGACGGATGACTGTTCCAGTCCGTACAAATATAAACGAGATCAATTTCTTTCCATTCACAAAGAGCTTTCCAACTGTCTGTGCCATTGAATTCACGGGCTTTTGGTTTCCCGTGTCGATTGAGCATGTCTTGCGCTTTTCTCAGATTGTCTTCGCTGAGATCGCAAAGTGCTTTTATTTCGATATCGTCAAGAATCATATATCGTTCAAGCGTATCCATGCCGCGATTCCCTAAGCCGATAAAACCAATGCGAACTACTGGGAGAGGAGCGCATCGAAGTTGTAGAACGTGGTTGTTCGTTTCCATATGTATCGGGTTTCTGTATTCGTCTGCCAAAGTTAACTATTTTTGCCGACTTAGGGAATATTACGGACTATTTTACTGGTATTTCTTTTGCGATAAATGAAATCAAACTTTAAATATTATATTCTTTCTGATAACATTTATAAAAAATCAAAAACAGGATAAAGCCACACAAGGCAAATGGCACTCCGCTCAATGCAGGAAGCGTATAACTATGTGTTACAGCTATTCCTCCTACATAAGCACCAATAGCGTTACCCAAATTAAATGCCATTTGAACGCATGCTCCACCCAGCAGTTCTCCACCAGGAGCTACCCTGATAATGAGCAGTTGTTCGGGGCTTGATACTGCAAAAAGTCCGGCAGTACAGAGCGTCATCAGGATTGCTGACAACCAAGGATTGTCGGATAGGAAATAAATGCCTAACAAGATAATGCAAAGAGCTCCTTGTACTAAAGTACCAACTCGGCCAGGTGTGTAGCGGTCGGACATACGGCCACTGATCAGATTGCCTGCGACCATACCGAAGCCGGCCAGCATCATTAATGCTGTAATGCTTTCATCGCTGAATTTGGATACGTTTGTCAGGAGTGGATTAATATAACTGTACCAGCAGAATACACCTCCATTGCCCAGTGCAGTTGCTCCCAGGAGGAGCCAAGGAGCAGGGTGGCGAAGAAATCGGAATTGTCCTTTGAAGCCTGTATCTTCTAATCCTTCAACATTGGGTACCCAGCGCCAAATATAATATAGAACAATAACACCCCACATGGCGACCAGTAGGAAAGTGGTTCGCCAGGACAGACTTTGACTCAGGGATGTTCCGAGAGGAACACCAAAAAGATTGGCAACTGTCATTCCGGCAACCATAATGGATACGGCCTCTGAACTTTTCCCTTTGGCTGCTAGTTTAGAAGCTACTATGGAAGCAACGCCAAAATATGCTCCGTGGGGCAGGCCGGAGATGAAACGTCCCAACATCAGAATCCAATAGTTGGGGGCTACCGTGGCACATAAATTTCCTACGATAATTAATGCAACGAGAGACAAAAGGATTTTTTTTAAGGCTATTTTTCTGGCCAACACCAAAACGGGAGCCCCGCAACAGACTCCCAAAGCGTATGCAGAAATAAAATGACCGGCCTGAGGTATTGTAATACCCAGGTCGGTGGCAACATACGGTAGAATTCCCATCATTGTAAATTCGGCTATACCTAGAGCAAGGGTGCCGAATGCTAATGCGATCAGACTCTTTTTCATAACTTAAGTAAAAATCTAAATTTTTTGTTTTGTCGTTTTGTGTCTTATCGGATAAACCGATTTTCGGGCTGCAAAAGTACAAAAAAGTTAGATAAGCGAGTTGGGATCTGGAGAATTAGTTTTCAGTTTCTTCGTTGATTTGTCTGATTAGTTTTGCCGGAACACCGCCTACAATCGTATTTGGTTGGATATCATGAGTGACAACAGCTCCTGCTGCAATAATGGCATTATCGCCGATTGTTACTCCTGGACAAATGGTGGCATTTGATCCGATCCATACATTTTTACCAACAACAATGGGGGATGGATATGTATGTTGGCGGTCGGTAGGTTGGATACCATGATTTAATGTTGCAAACACTACATTATGGCCAATTTGACAGCCGTCACCAATGGTAATACCTCCGTGATCCTGGAAATGGCAACAGGCGTTAATGAAGACATGTTCTCCGAGATGAATGTTTTTGCCGAAATCAGTATAGAATGGAGGAAAGATATGTAATGAGTTGGGTACAGTGGTCGGTCCAAACAATTCTTGTAACAAGGTTTTTATTTCAGTTTGAGTGTGATAACTTCCATTCAAACGAAATGTGATTCTTCTTGCTTCTTCGCTCATTTCGTTCATGAACGTGTGTATCTGTTCGCTGCTTAATGCTTGTCGGGTACGGACATAGTCCAAAAACTCTTGTAATGTCATGATAATAGTCTTTTAAAAAATCTGGTTACAAATGTAAGATTTTTCTTCGTCAGTTATTGTAGACGAATTACGGAGAAAAATACCATGATTACAGAATGATTCTGAGGGAAAATATTTTTGGGAGTGAATCATCTTTATTTCCGTACGACCCATATGCTGATTTCATATAGCAGGCAGATTGGTAGTGCGACAAGGCATAGCGTGAATACATCGGATGTTGGAGTGATTATGGCCGCCAGAATCAGGATGACTATAATGGCATGTTTCCGATAATGTTTCATGAAATGGGCTGATAGGATACCGAGTCTTCCGAGAAGCCAGCAGAGGATGGGAAGTTCGAACATAAGTCCCATTAGAAAACTCATAACCAGCAAGGTATCCATATAAGATTGCAGAGAAATCATGTTTTTGATTTCAGGACTGACCTGGTAGGTTCCTAAAAAACGGAATGTCAGGGGGAAAATTAGAAAATAGCATAACAATACTCCTGACAGAAACAGCATGTATCCAATACTGACGGCATAAAACGAATATTTCCGTTCGTTTGCATACAGCGCCGGTGAGATGAAACTGAACAACTGATAAATGATATATGGGGATGCAAGTAGCAAACCAGTGTAAAGCGAAGCACTTACGTGCGTTTTGAACTGGTCGGCTAATCCGGTATTGATCAGGCTGATTGAAAAATGCTCTTGTCTTGGTAGAGACAATAAGTCTGCAACTTTGTCAAAAACATCGTAAATCAGAAAATTATCATTCTTTGGTGCCAATATAATGGAAAATACTTCATCCTTGCAACAAAATGCCAGAATGCTAAAAAGAATAGTAACCAGACCAATACGGATCAATGTGTGTCGCAATACTTCCAGATGCTCCCAAAAGGTCATGGGAGAAAAACTTTCCGGATGTTGCGGTTCATGCTTTTCCCTCATTTTTTTCTTCTGTCTGCTGTTTTTCTTTTTTTTCTTCTTCAGAATCCAGACCGTTCATGCCGTCCTTGAAACTTCTGACTCCTTTTCCTAATCCTTTCATTAACTCAGGTATTTTTTTCCCTCCAAAAAACAACAGGACAATCAGGACAATAAAAATAATTTCTTGTGTACCTATGCCAAACATAAACTATTTACGTATTAAATATTTTATAAAAAAATATCCTCCAAATATTTGCAACAACATACCGGGAATTCCGATACGGAAATCCTGTATAGCCAGATAGAAATCTCTGTTAATCAGCCATTCTCCAAGAGTTCCCAAAATCTGATAACTTAAAACCACACCTAAAAGAATCAGCAAGGTTATCTTATGGAAATGTTGGGCTGCTAATCCTGCAATGCAAGCCAGCAGTCCGGATTTTAGTAAAATGGCCGGAAGAACGGCAACCGCTGGCATACCGAAAAGCCAGGAATTGATCAGAGGTGAGGCGATTGCTGTCAGAAGACCTACTCGCCACCCATACTTATAAGCTCCGATCAGGGTGAAAAAATATATGGGTAACCAAGTGATACCACCTTGAGGTATAAGATGAAACAGTTGAGGCAAAATAATGTTTCCTGCAATGAACAGGATGGTTGCTGCGTAGGTTTTGATACTACGGTATGGCAAAGAATAAAGTTTTACTGTTGTTTCCATTTTAACAATAAGTTATTTTTGATTAGGCGGATCTTTTTATTCTGTAGTGTTTAAGTTGTTATTCTGAAGCTTTTGTTTTTCCATGAAATCTGATATCGTCTGATAAATATCTTCAATGGATTCTTTTGTCAGGCAAAGTTTTTCTAACGGGCACCAGTCTGTTTTTGACCGGTTCTCGATATGACCTACCAGTCTGCGGAATTGTACGGCAATGTAGCTTTGTTCTTTCAATAAATCCCAAGCCGGTTTACTTAATACATCTGTATATAACTGGTTTATTCCTCCTTTGATCATTAATGCAGCAGCAGCCTTTCCGACGACTTTATCAGCAACAATGGCCTCTTGGAGAAATTGAGGATCATTATGAAGTAACGTCATCAGATCAGTAACCCCGCGTTGATGGTATGTTCTGATTTCATCTCCTCTTTTTATCACGAGTGTACAAGGCTTTTCGTGCAGCAATTGGATGAGTTCTTTCATTTGCAGTTTATAATTTTTCTTGTTTCAGTTGTTCGATATATTGGTCAATACGGTGAAGCTCTGCCGGGATATCAATACTTTGTGGGCAGTGTGATACACATTGTTCGCATCCGATGCAATGGCTTGCCTGACGCAGACGGGGTACACTTCGGTCGTAACCGATCAAAAAGGCTCTTCTTGACTCCCGATAGGTCACATTGTCCTTTGACGTTGGTAGATTTCCTTCATTGACACATTTATTGTAGTGCAACAAAATGGCGGGGATATCAATACCATAAGGACAAGGCATACAATATTTGCAGTCATTACATGGAATTGTCGGATATTGTTTCATGAGATCTGCAGTCTGATCCAAAAACAGACGGTCGTCCTCGGTAAGGGGGACAAGCGGGGCATAAGTTCGCAAATTATCTTGCAAATGCTCCAAGTAGGTCATACCGCTAAGGACGGTTAATACACCTGGAAATGATCCTGCAAAACGAAAAGCCCAAGATGCAACACTGGCTTCCGGTGCCCGTTGTTTCAGACGTGTGATCAAATGATCCGGAAGTTTGGATAATCGTCCGCCGAGAAGGGGTTCCATTATAATTGCGGGAATTTGTTTTTTCTCCAGTTCGGCATACAAATAGTCAGCATTTACATTGTTGCCCGATGCGTAATGCCAGTCCAGATAATTTAACTGTATTTGCACAAAATCCCAATGCACTTTGTCGTGCATGGCCAATACTTCATCAAACACTTCTTTTGTGCCGTGGAAAGAGAATCCCAGATTACGTATTTTCCCTTTTTTACGTTCTTCGATCAGAAAGTCGAGCATGCCATTATCTATGTAGCGGGCACGAAACGTTTCTATACCACCGTTGCCGATTGAATGGAGCAGATAATAATCAATATAATCTACTTGAAGGTTTTCAAATGACCGGTGGTACATTTCAATAGAGTTCTCGCGGGTAAAATTTGAAAAATTGGATAATTTCGTAGCAACAAAGAACTTCTCACGCGGATGCCGTTTGAGCGCTATTCCCGTAGATTTTTCTGACCATCCCTGTACATATACTGGTGATGTGTCGTAGTAGTTGACTCCGTGTGCCATAGCATAATCAATCAGTTCGTTAACCGCTTCCTGATCAATCACATTTCCTCCTTTTTCAGGTGCAGGCAATGTCGGCCACCTCATGCATCCATAACCGAGCAGAGAAACCTTTTCTTTTGTTTTCGGATTTTCGCGCATTGTCATTTTGTCGGTAGGAATTTCTCCTTTAACTTGAATATCGCCTTTGTTTTTGTCTCCCGACTGACATCCGGTCAATATGGTAGAAGAAGCTACCGTACTGATTCCAACAATTTTCAGGAATTCCCGGCGTGTTATATTTTGACGAGAATATTTTTCGCTCATAGTTTTTTTGTTTTTGAGGGTTTTAGATTATGCGATGTTGTTTATGTCCTTCTACATAAATAGCGCTGAACGGACGTGAAGGGCAAAGATTCTCGCAGGCACCACATCCAATACAACGTTCAACATCAATAGCAGGAATTTTCAGCGATTCAGGATCAGATGTATCGGAAGGTATCATGTGTATGGCTCCCGTTGGACAATGGCGGGCACAATTTCCACAAGCTACGCCATCCGTTAAGGGGATGCAGTTGGCTTTAATCCAAACCGCATGACCGATTTGGGTAGACGATTTTTCGGCTAAATCCGTAAGTTTGATTGCACCGGTAGGACATACTTCTGAGCATTTTTTACACTCAGGCCGGCAATAACCGCGTTCGTAACTCATTTCAGGTTGCATCAGTCTTTGCAGATCTGTGGACGGGCGAAGAACTCCGTTTTGGCATACAGAAACACAGAGTTGACAGGCTGTACAATGTTGAGCAAAATGGCGTGCATTTTGGCTTCCCGGTGGCAGAATTGGTGTATTCCGTTTGGGAACTTTTTTATCTTCTATAGCAGCCAGTCCGCCATCTACTTTCATCTCTTGAGCTTTAATTGTGGCTGTTGTAGCAACCAATGCCGTTGTCGTTAAAAAGCTTCTTCTGGACTGATCTGTTGGTTTGGGGGTTACAGCTTTCTCGGATTTCTTAGGATGGCGATAGCTGATGGCCTGATGTTTGCATGCATCGATACAATCCATGCAGGCAATACATCGGCTGTAATCAATCTGATGATTCTTGAAGTCTATACAAGCCGATTTACATTTTCGAGAACATAAACTGCATGAGTTACATTTTTCAGAGTCAATAACCGGTTTAAACCATGACCACTTGGCTAAAAAACTTAATATGGTTCCTACAGGACAGATGGTGTTACAGTAAGTGCGTCCATTACGCCATGCCAAAATGAAAACAAATATAAAGGTTAATAGTGCGATTATAAATGTGGGGACGCTTTTTAGCCATACTTCTGTTTCATAGAATGCATAACTGTCTGCACGTTCGGCCCAATAAGCCAGCACATTGTTTCCCCAAGCATAAAATGGCGCAAACAAATTTTGTGCAATACGTCCATAAGCACTATAAGGAGCAAGCAATGCAGCCAAAGATCCGATACCACCGATTAAAGCTATAAGGAAAATAATGAGAATGGAATAACGAAGAATGTTTTTCGCCGGTGAATAACTGAATCGGTAACGGCGTTTTTTACTCCTTCCTCCAAACCAGGAGATGATATCCTGAAAAACTCCCAGTGGACAGATTACGGAACAATAAATCCGTCCGAATAAAAGGGTCAATACAATCAAGCCTAAAACAACTCCTAAGTTCAGAGCCAATAATGCTGGCAGGAACTGGATTTTGGCCATCCATCCAAACCACGTATGCAAGGTCCCTGTAAAATCAAGAAAGAGCAGGGTGATCATCAGATAAAAAATGACAGCCAACGTGATTCTAATCTTTCGTAACATGTTTCTTTAATATTAGTACAACAGGTTTTCTGTTTAAGACCTTTGGAGATCTATACTTGTTTTTTCGCATTTCAAAGATAATATCTTTAACTGGAAAAGACAAGAAATAAATTTCTAATGTTTAGAATAAATTCGACAAATCTTATTGTATCCGATTTTTGAGAATTTATATTAAAAATGATATTGTCCGGTTGTTTGTTTCCTCCTGTATTCAACGGGCGTAGATCCTACACTTTTCTTGAATACCCTGTTGAAATGCTGTGAATATTGGAATCCCAGTTCGTAAGCAATTTGTGTTATGGTCTTGTTGGTGTCAATGATGAGTTCTTTCGCGTGTTCAATAAGTTTATTCTGAATATATTCCTGGGCTGTCTTTCCGGTTTCTTTTTTTATCAAGTCACCGAAGTAGTTTGCCGAAAGATATACTTTATCAGCAAAGTATTTTACCGTTGGCAGTCCGAGCTTTTCTGGGTTCTTATTTGAGAAATAATCATCAAGCAGTTCTTCAAATCTGATCAATACATTTTTGTTTACCGGACTTCTTGTTTCAAACTGCCGTTCGTAGAAGCGCATACAGTAATCTAAAAGCAGCTGAATGTTTCGTGCTATCAGCCTTTTACTCATATGGTCTCCCGGAAGTGTCAATTCCATTTTGATTTTTTCCAGACAGTCTATGAAAATCTTTTTTTCATTACCTGACAGATGCAGTGCTTCGTTTGATTGATATGAAAAGAACGAATAGACTTTGATTTCCTGACCAAGTGAGGTCCCTTTAATCAGATCTGGATGAAAGAGTAGTCCTAAAGCTTCTGGTCGCGTATTTACCGGCATTTGTACCTCAACAATTTGTCCGGGAGCAAAACTGGTAACGGTTCCTTCCTGATAATCATATGTTTGTTTTCCATAACGAATGTCGCCGCATCGTGTATTTTTTAAAAAGAGCGCATAGACTCCATAATTTACAGTAAAGTGATTTGGAAATTTTGTGGCATCTTTCAGATTAACCACACTGACCAGTGGATGATGGTTTTCAAGACCAAACAGCTGGTTATAATCAGCTACATTCTTTATGTTAATGATATCCATATCCTATTTTTATTTATTTGTTAGCAAATATATAAAATTCAAACCAAATATTTAAACTCATAAGGCCAGTAGTTGTATTTGATATTCTATAATTTAGGCTTGATTTAAGAAAAATATTCTTTTAATGATATTTTAAATATAAAATATGGCTCTTTATAGATAAAAAAACTAAATTTGTACTTTACTGATTAAACTCAACGAACATACTATGGCAGATAAGAATAATCATTTGGTTATTATGGCCGGAGGAGTCGGCAGTCGTTTCTGGCCGATGAGTACCCCCGAGAAACCCAAACAGTTTATTGATGTTTTGGGGTGTGGCAAAACATTGCTGCAATTGACTGTAGAACGTTTTGAGGGTATTTGCCCTCCCGAAAATATTTGGATTGTTACATCTGAAGCATATGCCCGTATTGTTCAGGAACAGCTTCCGAACATATCGCATGAGAATATTCTGAAGGAACCTTGCCGACGGAACACAGCTCCTTGTATTGCTTATGTCAGTTGGCGGATCAAGGTAAAGAATCCGCATGCAAACATCGTTGTATCGCCTAGCGATCATATTGTGATGAATGTCAAGGAATTTCAGCGTGTAGTCTCATCAGCATTAGCTTTCACGGACGAAACGGATGCTATTGTTACGTTAGGAATGAAACCGACACGTCCTGAAACAGGGTATGGTTATATTCAGGCAGATCTGACCGCTTCATCTGCCCGTAACAAAGAAATTTTCCGTGTAGATTCTTTTAAAGAAAAACCCGACTTGGCAACAGCTGAGAAATATCTCAAAAAGAACAATTATTATTGGAACGCTGGAATATTTGTCTGGAATGTCAATACAATTGTCAATGCTTTGCGTGTTTACCAACCGGTTATGTCTGATATTTTTGAAAGTTTACAGCCATATTACGGAACTCCAGAAGAACAACAGAAAATTGATGAACAATTCCCTTTGTGCGAAAATATTTCTGTCGACTATGCGATTTTGGAAAAAGCGGAAGAGATTTTTGTTTTTCCGGCCAGTTTCGGTTGGAGTGATTTAGGAACTTGGGGATCTTTGCAGGAAAATTCAAAGCGCGATGTATATGGCAATGCTTGTATCGGACCGGATGTCCGTACGATTGAGACTCGTAATTGCATGATTCATACCCGTGGTCTGAAAAAGGTGGTTGTTCAAGGTCTCGACGGGTATATTGTTGCAGAGAATGATGGCACGTTGCTTATCTGTAAATTGGCAGAGGAACAGCGTATAAAGTTGTTCAGCGAATATGATGCTGAGATAACACGCGTATAAGTTAAAAAGTGCGTCCGGACCATAAAAGGTTCGGACGTTGTTTATCAACATATTAATAAAAATATGGAAAGAAAAGTTGCATTGATTACCGGAATTACCGGTCAGGATGGATCATATTTAGCAGAGTTTCTGTTGTTGAAGGGATATGAAGTGCATGGTATTTTGCGTCGTTCTTCTTCTTTTAATACTGAGCGTATCGAACATCTTTACTTAGATGAATGGGTACGTGATGTAAAAAAGTCACGTTTGATCGAATTGCATTGGGGAGATATTACCGATACAAGCTCGCTTGTTCGTATTATCCGTTTGTGCCAGCCGACCGAGATTTATAATTTGGCTGCCCAAAGTCATGTAAAAGTCAGTTTTGACGTTCCGGAATTTACTGCCGAGACGACGGGAGTCGGCGTCTTACGTTTGCTCGAAGCGGTACGTATTCTGGGTATGGAGCATAAATGTCGTATTTACCAAGCGTCTACTTCTGAACTTTTTGGAAAAGTGCAAGAGGTTCCTCAGAAGGAAACAACACCGTTCTATCCTCGTTCCCCTTATGCTGTGGCCAAACAGTATGGATTCTGGATTGTGAAGAACTATCGCGAGAGTTATGGCATGTATTGTTGCAATGGTATTTTGTTTAATCACGAAAGTGAGCGTAGAGGAGAAAACTTTGTTACGCGTAAGATTACTTTGGCTGCAACACGTATTGTACAAGGGCTACAGGACAAATTGTATTTAGGAAACCTCAATGCTCGTCGTGACTGGGGATATGCAAAAGATTATGTTGAGTGTATGTGGCTAATGTTGCAACAGGATGAACCTGAAGATTTTGTTATTGCAACAGGAGAATACCATACCGTGCGTGAGTTTACCGATTTGGCTTTCAAATATTGTGGCATAGAACTTCGCTGGGAAGGAGAGGGTATCAACGAGAAAGGTATTGATGTTGCTACCGGACGTGTTTTAGTAGAAGTCGATCCAAAATATTTCCGTCCTTGTGAAGTTGAGGAGCTATTAGGCGATCCAACCAAGGCTAGAACTAAATTGGGGTGGAATCCACGCAGTACCTCTTTTGAGGAACTGGTACGGATTATGGTCGATCATGATATGAAATATGTCCGTCAGTTGCATTTGAAAACTATCGGGGAGGAGTAGTATGATCGACAAGCAGGCCAAGATATATGTGGCCGGTCACCGTGGATTGGTAGGATCGGCTATTTGGAATAATCTGAAGCAGCGTGGATACACGAATCTGGTCGGACGTACACATGCCGAGCTGGATCTGCTTGACGGGGTGGCTGTCAAGGAGTTTTTTGATCAGGAACAGCCTGAGTATGTAGTATTGGCTGCAGCTCATGTGGGTGGAATCATGGCTAACAGTAAATATCGGGCTGATTTTATTTATCAGAATCTTCAGATCCAGCAGAACGTAATCGGTGAGAGTTTTCGCCATCATGTCAAGAAATTGCTGTTTCTGGGTAGCACATGCATCTATCCCCGTGAGGCTCCTCAGCCGATGAAAGAGGATGCTTTGCTTACTTCACCGTTGGAATACACCAACGAACCCTATGCCATCGCAAAGATTGCCGGGTTGAAGATGTGCGAAAGTTTTAATCTTCAATATGGCACGAATTATATAGCCGTGATGCCGACGAATCTGTATGGTCCGAACGATAATTTCCATTTGGAGAATAGTCACGTGCTTCCGGCCATGATACGTAAAATTCATCTGGCAAAATGTCTGAATCAGCACGATTGGGATGCCGTACGTCGTGACTTGGACGCTCGACCGGTTGAAGGTATCTCCGGGAAAAGTTCTCAGGAGGAGATCCTGCAAGTGCTTGACCGTTACGGTATCACTCCTGACGAGGTACGTCTGTGGGGTACAGGCAGTCCGATGCGCGAATTTCTGTGGAGCGAGGAAATGGCTGATGCCAGTGTCTATGTCCTGCTTCATGTTGATTTTAAGGATACATATGATCCAGGTTCAAAGGATATCCGTAATTGTCACATCAATGTCGGAACGGGTAAGGAAATATCAATAAAGGAAGTTGCCGAATTGATTGTACGTACCGTAGGTTTTGCCGGAGCTCTAAAGTGGGATGTCTCTAAGCCTGATGGTACGATGCGAAAACTGACCGATGTATCAAAACTAAATGCTTTAGGGTGGAAGCATAAGATCGAAATTGATGAAGGTGTTCGCAGGCTTTATCAATGGTATACAGAATCGCTTAAATAAGAAAATCACCGTTTCGCAGTCATCTTATAGCGAAACGGTGATTTTTTGTAATTCAATACCGTTGTATGCCGGATTGATTATTCATGGTTGCAAGCATACTCGTAATATTCATCTGGTTCCATGTTCTGGAAAAAAGAACCGATAGCATTTTTGGTGATTCCCGGTGCTTCGTCACAAGCTCTTTTCAGGTATTCCAGGAACTTTTCCCGATTGCCCAAAGCTTTATAACAGAAACTGATGTAGGCATAGGTGCTTTTCTTGATATTTTCATCGTCAAGCTTTTCCAATGCAAGCAGATGTTCCAGTGCCGGCTCGTATTTCCGGTGGTCATACAACATCGATGCGATCATGAATTCCTTGGCTGGAGTCAGGGTTACTTGTTTGAAACTCTCCAGTGCTTTTTCTTCATCGTTACATTCCAGATAGATATATCCTTTTTGAATCAGATATTCTTCGGAGCTCTGCACTTTATCCCCATAAACCCTTCCAAGATAATCAACGGCCTGTTCTGGCTGGCGCAAGAAACAATAAGCTGTTGAAAGCTGTAAGTTCACCTGTTGCTGTTCTTCATGATCCAGTACAGACTGGTTTATTCTTTTCAGTTTTCCGATTGCCTCTTCATATTTTTCCATCTGTACTAGGCTCAATCCGTCGTAGAGTAGGGAGTAATTCTCAAAACAACCATATTTCTGAAAATACTCTTCGCTCAGTTCATGAGCTTTCTCATAATTTTCCAGGTAGAAGAAGGCACGTATCTTGATCATCAGAGCCCAAGGATTGGTGTCATTGTTGATGGCAAGAGAGAAATCGGCCGCCTCGATAGCATCGTTTAGTCTGTCTTCTATTACGTAATTGTTGGCCAACAGATTCCACAATCTCACAGAATAAGGATTCTCGTCCAGAAAACTTTCCAAGCGTTTTACAGCTTCATCATGATATCCTAGACCCATGAGCAGTTCACATTGGTGCGCTTGTCCATGTTCATGTTTCGGGTCAAGTTCAGTTGTCCACTGTGCCCATTTCATGGCTTGGTCCAACAGACCATAATCCTGAAGAATGTACGACACATCGTTGACAAACATTTCCTTTTCTTCCGGATCGTCATTCAGCTTCTCTGCTTCATTACGAAAGAAAGCTTCAGCTTCTTCTTCGCCTTTTTCTCTAAGAATCAGTTCTCCTCTTAAAAAGACAACTTCTCTGTCGTTCTGGTCGGTAATCAGATTACAAAGAGATATGGCTTTTTCCAATCCGTTTTCGTCTATCATGTATTGACGTGCCTTGAATATCAGCGGATCAACAGCATCGGGATGCACTGTCAGGGCATATCCGATGCATTTTTCTGCTTTTTCAGGTTCGTTGTGGAACACATAGTATTCCGCAATATCTGTGAGCGCTTCGGCGTCGAAATAAACTTTATCGCCACCGTTCATCATATTTTCGTAATCTTTCAGATGTTGTTGAAACTCTTCATTCTGAAAAAAGGAGAAATCCTCATTCCTCATGTGCTGTCTGTTATTTATTTTTTTTGCTCCAAGTATCTTTCAGGCCGACTGTCTTGTTGAAGATCAGATGTTCTGCAGTTGCGTCTTTATCCATCGTGAAATAACCGATGCGTTGGAACTGCAGATAGTCCAATGGCTTTTTGGTTGCCAGATATTTCTCAACATAACAGTTCGTGAGAATCTTTAAAGAATCCGGATTAAGGAGTTCGCGGAAGTCGCGTTCGTCTGCACTCGGATTTTCCACGCTGAAAAGACGGTCGTATAAGCGGACTTCTGCCGGCAGACAGTGGCCGCAACTTAACCAGTGTAATGTGCCCTTGACTTTTCGGTCTGCACCCGGCATGCCGCTTTTGCTCTCTGGGTCGTATTCACAATAAACTTCGACAACATTACCCTGTTCGTCTTTCTTGCATCCGGTACATTTGACGATATACGCATTTTTCAGACGTACTTCGTTGCCCGGAGTCAGGCGGAAATATTTCTTTGGAGCGTCTTCCATAAAGTCGTCGCGCTCAATCCAAAGTTCCCGGCTGAATTCAATCGTGTGGGTTCCCTCGTCCAGATTTTCCGGATTGTTGACGGCCTCCATTTCTTCAACCTGTCCTTCCGGATAGTTGGTAATAATCAGTTTGATTGGATCGAGCACTGCTGAAACTCGTGTTGCTCTCAAGTTCAAGTCTTCGCGTACGGCAGCTTCCAGCATAGCCATATCGTTCAGAGCATCGAACTTCGTATATCCGATCATGTCGATGAACTTACGGATTGATTCCGGAGAGTAACCACGACGACGGTAACCGCAGATTGTCGGCATACGCGGATCATCCCAACCCTGTACCAGACCTTCTTTTACCAGTGCCAGCAGTTTACGTTTGCTCATGACTGTGTAGGTCAGGTTCAGACGGTTGAATTCGATCTGGCGCGGGCGGTTGTCATCAAGGTCCTTTCCTTCCTTGAGTTCGTCGATGAAATGGTCATATAGCGGACGGTGAGGAACGAATTCCAAAGTACAGATAGAGTGGGTCACTCCTTCAAAGTAATCGCTCTGTCCGTGTGCAAAGTCATACATCGGGTAAGCTTTCCATTTGTTACCCGTACGATGATGTTCCTTATTGATAATACGGTAGATAATCGGATCGCGGAAATGCATGTTCGGACTGGCCATATCGAGCTTGGCACGAAGCACCATTGAGCCCTCTTCTGCTTCTCCGCTGTTCATTTTGTTGAACAGTTCCAGATTCTCTTCAATCGGACGGTTACGGTAAGGGCTGTCCGTTCCCGGTTGTGTCGGAGTACCTTTCTGGGCCGCTATTTCTTCACTCGTCTGTTCATCAATGTATGCTTTTCCTTCTTTGATCAGGCGAACGGCAAAGTCCCACAACTGTTGGAAATAATCGGATGCATGATAAATGTTGCCCCATTCGAATCCCAGCCACTTGATGTCTTCCTTGATGGCTTCTACGTATTCTGTGTCTTCTTTCACCGGGTTGGTGTCGTCCAGACGCAGATTGCAGACACCTCCGTATTTTTGGGCTGCACCAAAGTCCATACATATAGCTTTGGCATGTCCTATATGCAGATAACCATTCGGTTCAGGCGGGAAACGGGTTTGAATTCTGCCTCCGTTCTTACCTTCCTTCAGGTCTTTTTCAATCATTTCCTCAACAAAGTTAAGGCTTTTCTTTTCCAAAACTTCTTCCGTATTTGTTGTCATATTCCGTTATAGTTTGTTTGTGATGCAAAATTAGTAAAGTTTTCCAAAAACAAGTGATTGTTTTCCTATAAAAAGCGCATCAGACATTTATTTTGCAGAATCAGTTGTGGATGAACAATAAAAAAAAGCACCGCCCCTTCAAAACATATTCACATATATTATGAAACGGCAAGTGCCCAAAGAGAATATAGAAAATAGTGGTTTAGCGTTTTAGTTCATTAGTTTTTTCAAGTTAAGGTTTAGCTTGTCAGATTTTCCTTAGCTAAGGTCTAGCTTACCTTTTTATTATTCTTGTTTAGTTCTTGCAATAGATTTTTATAAATTTTAGCTTATGTTACTTATTCTCTTTTTATTATGTATATTGAACCTAATTGTTTTCTTTATTTAGTAGTTTACTGTGGCTCTCGTTGAACTTTCATGGTTATATCCCATTCTGTAGGTATTGCCTTTCTGACGCTCAACTTTTGGCCTCCGTTCTACATTTGGTTTTCTTTCCGGTTGCCCGTTTCCTGGTTTCGGTCTGGTTACCGGTTTTGGCCTGTTCTGAGGCTTTGGCCTCTTTTCAGGTTTTGGTGTTACGTGTGGTTTTGGTCTTTCCGGTTTATGATTCTTGCCCGGTTCTCTGAGTCCACCGTTCCACACCGGTCTTCTGTTTGCGTAGTAACTTCTGTTGTTTCGCCTGACATTGTGCCCGCCGCGGTAACTCCAATAAATTTTGGGGTGCGGATAGAAGAACTTGTCGGCATGATAATGCACGTAGATCGGGTAGTACCAGATTCCAGCTCTCCAGGTGACAGGATGAAAGAGATATTTTGATGCTCTGAAGCGTTCGTATTGCCAACTGTAGAGAATATATCTCATATCATCATTGCGGCGTTGTAACAGATATCCGTCAGCATCTCTAGCGGTGCGGAGACTGAGGAAATAATCCAGATTAATCTCGTATGCATCGTTGTATTGTGCTATGTTCAGATTCAGTTCGTAGGCCATTTTATCCGTCAGGAAGAGCGATCTTCTTCTCGCTTCCTCGAAAGGAATTGCCCGCACGGCTGATATTGCAAAGAGGCTTACAAGCAAAGTAAAGATGATCTTTTTCATTTTCTTTCCTTTTAGGTTGTTCGAACCTCTTGTTCTTTCTCACATTGCAAAGATGCAACAGGAATATGATATGACAAAGGGAAATTCCCTACAAAAAAGAAGGAATTTCCCTAAACCGACATTTTTTTGTTTTTTCGGGACATTTCCCGTATTTGTTTGATCTGCTATTCCAGTTCTCTTTGCCGGCAGAAGTTTCCGCTGAAGATTTCTTCGGCATGTTCAATCGGTTTTTCAAACAGTCCGTATACACTCGATCCCGATCCGGTCATCGAGGCATAGAGAGCTCCCAAGTCGTACAACTTATCTTTGATGGCCGCAATTTCAGGATGGTTTGGAAAAATGCTTTTCTCAAAATCATTCACCAGCAGTCCGGACCATTCTTTTACCGGTCTTTTTACAATTTCTCTGATAGACAGTTCCGGCTTTTGGGGGTGAATCTGGGCGAATGCTTCTTTTGTTGAGATGAAAATATCCGGTTTTACGAGCACCAGATAATAACCTTTCAACGACAGGTCGATAGCTTCCATACGGTCGCCGATTCCGGTGGCAAATACCGGTTTGTTACGTACGAAGAAAGCGCAGTCTGCTCCTAGGGAAGCCAGCCGTTGTTCCATATCTTCGGTACTCATACCCAAACGGAATTTGTCATTGAGCATTTTCATCATGAATGCCGCATCCGACGAACCGCCGCCCAGTCCTGCTCCCGAGGGGATATGTTTATACATATATATATTAAGGTGGGGCAATTCAAAATCCTGTTGCAGCAGGCGATATACACGGATAATGAGATTGTCTTCCGACGTTCCTTCGATTGGAGTTCCGGCAACTTTCAGTGTATATTCGTCTGTACGGGTGCGGTTCGTTTCTGTACCCTGTGGGATGACAACGTCCGACGGATCTCCTGATTCATGGAATCGTTGTTGTACTTCAAGTGCATCCAACAAAGGGATAGGATAAAAGACGGTTTCCAGGTTATGATAACCGTCCGGGCGTTTTTCTACAATGTTCAGGCCCAGGTTTATTTTTGCGTTGGGAAATGTGATCATAGTGTTTCTGTTTCTTTATATGCCGTCAAATTTATAAAAATGTTCCGAATTTACGATCCTCACGTAGCAAGAAATAGAGGCAAAGCATTATCTTTGCACAAATTTAGCATAAAATCTTTATGGCAGATATGAAGAAACCAGCACGTCGTACGTCGACGCGCACTAAAATCGTGGAGGTTCCCGCCGAAGATGCTTACGGTCATGTACAGCCGCAGGCGTTGGAGTTTGAAGAAGCCGTCTTGGGTGCACTGATGATTGAACGGGATGCCTATTCGCTTGTGAGTGAGATTCTTCGTCCGGAGAGTTTTTACGATCATCGTCATCAGTTGATCTATGAGGCGATCCGTACCTTGAACCTGCAGCAGAAACCTGTTGATATTCTTACCGTAACCGAATATTTAAACTCTACCGATAATTTGGAAAATGCAGGTGGCCCTTTCTATATCACTCAGTTGAGCAGCAAAGTGGCTTCATCGGCTCATATTGAATATCATGCCCGTATTATTGCCCAGAAGTTTCTGGCCCGTGAACTGATTACTTTTACCAGCGTTGTTCAGACTAAGGCTTTCGACCGCACGGTCGATGTCGACGACCTGATGCAGGAAGCCGAGGGTAAGCTCTTCGAGATTTCACAGCAGAACATGAAGAAGGATTACACGCAGATTAATCCGGTGATTCATGAAGCCTATGAAATGTTGCAGAAGGCAGCTGCCCGCGAGGATGGTCTGAGCGGTTTGAGCAGCGGTTTTGAGAAACTCGACAAGATGACCTCCGGATGGCAGAATTCCGACCTGATTATCATCGCAGCCCGTCCGGCAATGGGAAAGACGGCTTTTGTACTTTCCATGGCCAAGAAAATGGCGGTCGACATGAAAATTCCTTGTGCCATGTTTTCGCTCGAAATGAGTAACGTACAGTTGGTCAACCGTATGATTGTCAACGTGTGCGAAATCCCCGGTGAAAAAATCAAGAGCGGTCAGCTGGCGCCTTACGAATGGGGGCAGCTCGACAGTAAGATTACCCAGCTTTATGATGCCCCTTTCTATGTCGATGATACCCCTTCGCTGTCTGTTTTCGAACTTCGAACAAAAGCCCGCCGTCTGGTGCGTGAGCATGGCGTAAAAATCATCATGATCGACTATCTTCAACTTATGAACGCCAGCGGTATGTCGTTTGGAAGCCGTCAGGAAGAGGTCAGCACGATTTCCCGTTCGCTCAAGGGACTGGCCAAAGAGCTGAACATTCCCATCATAGCATTGAGTCAGTTGAACCGTGGTGTGGAGAGCCGTGAGGGTATCGAGGGTAAGCGCCCTCAGCTCAGCGACTTGCGTGAATCTGGAGCCATCGAGCAGGATGCCGATATGGTTTGTTTCATTCATCGTCCGGAATACTATAAAATTTATGAAGATGACAAAGGACGTGATTTGCGCGGAATGGCCGAAATCATCATCGCCAAGCACCGTAACGGTGCAGTCGGCGACGTATTGTTAAAGTTCCGTGGCGAGTACGCCCGTTTCCAGGATCCGGACGAAGATGCCTATATCCCGATGCCGGGCGAAGCGGCCGTGTTCGGTTCTAAAATGAACTCCGGAACCATGCCCCCTCCGTCGGCCGACATGGCTCCTCCGGTCGGTTCCGACCAAACCCCGTTCGACGGACCGATGCCCGACAACTATGTACCGTTCTGACATTTATTCCCGGAAGAACACCGACAAACAGCCTTTTTCCGTCGCTGTTTGTCGGTGTTCTTTTTGGTAGATTTCAGAAAAAAGAGTAATTTTGCGTGACTTTAATGGAAATAAAATAAAAATTTTCACAATATGAATATTTCTTATAATTGGCTCAAAGAGTATGTTGATTTCGATTTGACAGCTCAGGAAGTAGCCGACGCATTGACTTCCGAAGGACTCGAAGTGGGTTCAGTCGAGGAGGTGCAGACCATCAAGGGCGGATTACAAGGACTCGTCATCGGCGAAGTGCTTACTTGCGAACCGCATCCGAATTCCGACCATATGCATATCTGCCAGGTCAATCTGGGCGAGGGTGAGCCTCAGCAAATTGTCTGTGGCGCGGCCAATGTTGCAGCCGGACAGAAAGTAGTCGTAGCCACTCTGGGTACCAAACTGTATGACGGTGACGAATGCTTTACCATCAAGAAGTCCAAGCTTCGCGGTGTGGAAAGCAACGGCATGATCTGTGCCGAGGATGAGATCGGTATCGGTACCGACCATAACGGGATTATTGTATTGCCTGATAGCGCTGTGCCAGGAACTCCGGCAGCCGAATATTATAACATCAAGAGTGATTATCTGATTGAAGTCGACATTACGCCGAACCGTGCCGATGCTTGTTCACACTATGGTGTGGCACGCGACCTTTATGCCTGGTTGGTACAGAACGGTTATCAGACTTCGCTCCATCGTCCTTCATGCGACGGTTTCCAGGTAGATAATCACGATCTGGATATTGCTGTTGAAGTAGAAAATACCGAGGCTTGTCCGCGTTATTGTGCCATCACGGTGAAAGGTTGCGAAGTGAAGGAAAGTCCGGAGTGGTTGCAGAACAAATTGCGTGTCATCGGACAGCGTCCGATCAACAATATCGTGGATATCACCAACTACATCATGTTTGCCTACGGCCAGCCGTTGCACTGCTTCGATGCCGACATGATCAAGGGAGGCAAGATTGTAGTTAAGTCCATGCCCGAAGGAACTCCGTTTGTAACGCTCGACGGTGTAGAACACAAACTGAGCGACCGCGATCTGGCTATCTGTAATGCAGAGGAGCCGATGTGTATTGCCGGTGTTTTTGGAGGTAAGGGAAGCGGTACGTATGAGACCACAAAGAATATTCTCTTTGAAAGTGCCTATTTCCATCCGACGTGGATCCGTAAGAGTGCCCGTCGCCACGGACTGAATACCGATGCTTCTTTCCGTTTCGAGCGCGGTATCGATCCGAACGGACAGATTTATGCCCTTAAGCAGGCTGCTATGCTTTGCAAGGAACTGGCCGGTGGCGAAATCGCCATGGAAATCCGGGATATTTATCCCAACCCGATTGCTGATCGCAAGGTTGAACTGACCTATGCTTACGTGGACGGACTGATCGGCAAGCATATTCCGGCAGAGACCATTAAGAGCATTGTCACTTCGCTTGAAATGAAAGTACTCGAAGAAACTGCCGAAGGGCTGACGCTTCAGGTACCGGCTTATCGTGTCGACGTGACCCGCCCATGTGATGTAGTAGAGGATATTTTGCGTGTTTATGGTTATAACAATGTAGAAATCCCGACCAGTGTACGTTCAAGCCTTTCTGTGAAGGGCGATGCCGACAAGAGTCATAAGCTTCAGAACCTCGTAAGCGAACAGCTCGTGGGTTGCGGATTCAATGAAATTTTGAACAACTCGTTGCAGCGTGGCGCTTATTATGATGGTTTGGAAACCTATCCGGCGCAGCAGTGCGTACGTCTGCTCAATCCGCTAAGTACCGATTTGAACGTGCTTCGTCAGACACTTTTGTTCGGTGGTCTGGAAAGCATAGCCCACAATGCCAACCGTAAAAATGCCGACCTGAAGTTCTTCGAATTCGGTAACTGTTATTATTTCCATGAAGAGAAAAAGTGTCCGGATATCATACCGGGTGTCAGCAGCAGTCGTGAACCTGAAGTGATCAAGCACGTGCTCGATGCCTATTCAGAGGATTACCATATGGGTATTTGGGTGACCGGAAAACGAGTTTCCGGCTCTTGGATCCATGCCGACGAAGACAGTTCTTTCTATGAACTCAAGGCTTATGTACTCAACGTATTGGCTCGTTTGGGTGTTTCCTTTGGTAATCTGGTGTTTGCAGAGTCAAAGAACGACCTGTTCAGCAAGGCAGTTGAAATTCAGAACCGCGGTGGTAAGACACTGGTGGTTATGGGTATTGTAGATCACAAGATTCAGAAAGCTTTCGACATTGACAACGAAGTTTACTTTGCCGATCTTAACTGGAAGTTGCTTATGAAGGCCATCAAGAATAATGTGGTCAGCTATAAGGAAATCTGCAAGTATCCGGCAGTGAGCCGGGATTTGGCTCTATTGGTCGACAAACAGGTCGAATTTGCTGAGATCGAGAAGATTGCTTATGCTACGGAAAAGAAACTGCTCAAGGAAGTCAAACTGTTCGACGTATACGAAGGCAAGAACCTCGAAGAGGGCAAGAAGAGCTATGCCGTGAACTTCCTGCTTCAGGATGAGACGAAGACGCTTAACGACAAGCAGATCGATGCCATCATGAACAAACTCATCGGCAATCTGCAGACGAAGTTGAACGCAAAACTCCGATAAGCAAGTTTACAGTCCTTACGAGAGTGTATTGCTTATGGACAAAATGCGTATTGCCCGGGCATTCTATTATGTGCTGGTGTTCTGTTGGTTGCTTCAGATCGCCTTACAGGGTTACACCAGCCATCTGATTCTGCCCACCATTGTGGTTATTGCCTATGGTTTATGGCTGAACCACAAATCCAAAAAGAGTAAATAAAAAAATTATCATACAACATTAAAATATCAATTCCAATGGGAAGAGCGTTTGAATACAGAAAAGCTGCCAAGCTGAAAAGATGGGGCCATATGGCCAAGACCTTTACAAAATTAGGTAAACAGATTGCTATTGCCGTAAAGGCAGGTGGTCCGGAACCTGAAAATAACCCGACTTTGCGTTCAATTATCGCAACCTGTAAGCGTGAGAACATGCCGAAGGACAACATCGAGCGTGCCATCAAGAACGCTATGGGTAAGGATCAGAGCGACTACAAGGGAATGACATACGAGGGATACGGTCCTCATGGAATCGCTGTTTTTGTAGATACTTTGACTGATAATCCAACCCGTACTGTTGCTGATGTCCGTTCTATCTTCAACAAATTTTCCGGAACGTTGGGTAACATGGGTTCGTTAGCTTATCTCTTCGATCATAAGTGCGTATTCACTTTCAAAAAGCCGGCTGATCTGGAAATGGACGAACTGATTCTCGATCTGATCGATTACGGCGTTGACGATGATTACGAAGAAGATGAGGAAGAGGGCACTATCACCATCTATGGCGATCCAAAGAGCTACGGAGCCATTCAGAAGCATCTTGAGGAAAAAGGATTTGAGGATGTCGGTGGTGAATTCACTTATATTCCAAACGACCTGAAAGAAGTCAGCCAGGAAGAGCGTGAGACGATTAATAAGATGGTAGAGCGTCTGGAAGAGTTCGACGACGTGCAGACCGTTTATACGAATATGAAGCCGGAAGAAGCCTAAATGGCTTTTTCGCTATAAAATTACTTTCTGAGTCTTTCTGTTTCGGCAGAAAGACTTTTTTGTTTTTGACAAATTTCTACGGATAATCCCTTTCTGTCGATTTTTTGTTATGAAAATCCTTTTTCGTCTTTCTCCTGAATTCTCAAATAAGGATAAACCAGCAGAGTTCCTGACATAAATATTCCAAATTTTATGCATAAAGTTCTCTTTTATGCCATAATTATTCATATTCCCCCTTTATTTTTCTTCTTTTATTGTCCGATAATCTGTTCTTCAGAACGCGATAAGAGCAGATTGTCTCCGGCATCAGCGTATTTTGTGTTTACCATCTTATCCGAATCAGTTGGGAATCTCCCTGTTTTCGGGTTGATTTCTGGTTGCTTTCTTCTGGTTCCGTTGTTCTGCTGAATAGGTTTTATGGGGTTATTTACTTTTTAATCAAGTGCTTATGTGAATTTTGGATATTCTATACTTTAAAATTTCGAATCGAGGTTCGATTGGGATGAAAATACTAAAGTATAGGGCGGGTAGGATAGACAAAGTGTCAGAATGTCAAATCTGACACTTTCGGTGTTTATTTCTCGTGGTCTTCCATTCGGCTGATTCGTTTTGTTTCGGCGCGGGCCTCACGCCAGCGTGGAAAATGGCGGTCCATGACGGCATAGAATTTTGCGCTATGGTTTGGTACCAGCAGATGAGCCAGTTCGTGCACTACGACATGTTCGATGCACCATTCCGGCAACAGCAGCAGATAAATGCTGAAACAAATTTCGCGTGTACGTGGTTGGCAGCAGCCCCAGCGTGAGATTGTGGCCTTATACATGATTCTGCTCGGCATGACGCCCATTTCTTGCGTGTGGCGGTCCAGTATAGGTCTGATGATGCGTTGCAATTGCAACAGTGCTTCCGACCATTCAGCTTTTGTGTGTAAGGGCAGTTGTCCGAAGAAGTCCTGACGCGTTTGCGCCTGTCTGGCCACGCGTTGGCGAGCCTTCTCGATCCAGGGCTTGTTTCGTTCGAAGAATTCCAGTACAACCGAACGTGGAGTTCCCATTGGGGCCGATATACTCAACGTACCGTTTTTAAGCAGTCGCATGGACAGACGCGAAGTGTGGCGATATGTGATACGAACATCCATAATAAGTTCATGATAGAATAGGGAAGCGGTATAAAATTGAAAAAAGCCTTCAATTTTCGTCAGAACGAAAACTAAGGCTTTTCTTTTCTGTCGGGGTAGCGGGATTCGAACCCACGACCCCCTGCTCCCAAAGCAGGTGCGCTAACCGGACTGCGCTACACCCCGAAGAATTTGTGTATGCGATGCATTCTGTTTTTTTTCTGTCGGGGTAGCGGGATTCGAACCCACGACCCCCTGCTCCCAAAGCAGGTGCGCTAACCGGACTGCGCTACA